>NZ_CP019038.1:5112524-5425048 GCF_001941825.1 Massilia putida | reverse complement strand
GCCTGCCCGGTCGGCATACAGTCCGAGGACGAGCGCGCCGGCCGGGCGCGCGAGGAAGCCCAGGCCGAACACCCCCAGCGACAGCAACAGCTGGCGGTCCGGCGCATACGCAGGGAAGTACGCGCGTCCGATGAACACGGCAAAGTACGTGTAGGCCGTGAAATCGAAAAACTCCAGTGCGTTGGCCATCACGATGGCCAGCGTTTGCCGGACACCGCTGCTGCCGGCGTCGTGCGTCGATCCGCTTTCCACAGGCATGGGCTCCCCGGATATCGGCGCCTGCTGTCAGAAACGCAGCCGGGCGCCAAGTGCCACCAGGGAGACGTCGTCGCCGGGGTGCGCCGGCGTCACCACCGACAGCGACGAGATGCCGGCCGACTTGTTGAGGACGTAGCCGATCCGGGTGTACAGCGCCGCCGCCTTCGACAGGTTGTACTCGTACCCGAGGCCGAGCGCCAGCGCATTGTGCACATGACTGCCGGGAAGGTTACGGTACATCAGTTGGGCGCGGAACGTATCCCTGGCACGCGGCATGTACACCCAACCCAGCATATGGTTCTGGGCCAGCAGGTAATGGGCCATCTCGGGGGCGACGATGTTCAGTTCATAGCTGAACACGGAATTTCCCAGCTGGTACTGCACGCCGAGTGCGTTCCAGTGATTCCTGAAGGATGGCAGCCCGGCGACGGGATCCGTATTGATCACGTCAAACTGCGCGCCGAGGTAGAGCAACGGTCCCTTGGCATAATGCAGCTCCATGCCGTAATCGGCCACGCGGGGGTAGCCCGCGGCGTTCTCTTCGCGCGGCGCATAGTGCACCTGTGCCCCGAAGCCCCGCATGTTCGGTGTCTCGTAGGAGATGACGTTGTTGGGGCGCGAATCGCCAATCGTGGCGCCCTTGCCGAGGTCCGAGTTGCCGCTCACCAGGGAAGCAAGCGGCGAGAAGCCGGTCACCGCGACGAAGGGCTCGACGCTGGGTGGGATGACTGACGGCAGTTGCTTGCCCAGCCTGACGATACCCAGTGTGTCCGAGCCGATCCAGATGTGGGCGTCGCGGTTGAACAAGCTCTGTCCGCCCTGGCGGTTGCTGGCGCCTGCGACTCCGGTATCGGCCTGGAAAGAACTCTCCAGGTGGAAGCCCGCCTTCAACCCGCCGCCCAGATCCTCGGTTCCCGTAAAGCCCAGGCGCGACGTGGAACCCATGCCGCTGATTTCCCTGATCATGCTCGTACCGGCATGCGTATAGGCGATACCGGCATCGACCACGCCATAGACGACGACATTGGAAGCCCCCATGTCCGCGGCGGCCACCGTACCCGACAGCGCGCCGAGGCACGCCAACACCAGTGCGCGCTTCATTGCTTGTCTCCGCCGGCGCCGCGCCGTGCCAACACGGGCTGGCTGACGCCGTCGACGCCGACCAGGTTGAGCACACCCGTCAGCCCGATCTGCGCATCCTGCCATGCGTCGGATGGGTCGATCCACTCGTGCAGTGTGTGCTGTTCGCCGGAATGGGGGGCGTTGCTGATGATGACGGCAGGAATGCCGAGACTCATCGGGACGTTCGCGTCGGAACTGTGGGTGGCGAACGTAGGGCTGGGGCGACCATAACCGGTAATGGCCTGCACGAATGCCTGCACGATCGGCGAGTCGGTCGGCGTCGCGCCGCCGGGGCGGTCGCCCACGAGTTTGGTATCGACGTGGATGAGGCTGGAGTTCCAGCGCCTGTTTTCCTGGGTCACGGCGTCCTTGACCGCCGCCAGGATCTGCTGCTCGGTGGTGCGCAGCGCCGCCATCCCGTTGGAACGGATGTCGACACCGATGCGGGCGTCGGCGGCAATGGAATTGATCGATGTCCCGCCCTGGACCGTCCCGACGGTAAAACCTGTCTTGGGCTGCACCGGCGGCCGGATGTCACTGATCCCGGCCACGGCACGCCCCATCGCATGGATGGCACTGGGCAGGCCGAACGCTTCGAAACTATGACCACCCGGTCCCTTGAAATCGAACTCGTAGCGGTGGCTGGCGGTCCCGGTCGTGGTGATCTCATCGGGCTTGCCCGGCGCCTGTCCGGCCGGTTCCAGCCCCACCATGCCGTCGATGTCCTTGTGGTCGCGGAACAATGCCTTCATGCCGCGCAAGTCGCCCAGCCCTTCCTCGCCGACGTTGGCGACGAACATGAGGTCGCCGACGGTTTTCAGCTGGTTATCGTTGAGCACCTTGAGCCAGGACAGCAGCACGGCCAGGCCCCGCGTATCGTCGGAGATACCCGGCGCATACCACCTGCCGTCGCGCTCCTTCACTTTGACGTCCGTACCTTCCGGGAACACGGTGTCGAGGTGTGCCGCCAGCACCAGCCGCGGCCCCTTGCCGGTGCCTTTACGCACGCCGATGACGTTGCCCTCATGGTCGATATAGGCGTCCGTCAACCCGAGTTCCTTGAGGCGCGCCAGGAAATACGCGGCGCGTGCCTGTTCCTTGAACGGTGGCGCCGGAATCTCCACCAGGGTACGCAACTCGGCCATGGCTCGGTCGTGATCGGCCTTGACGTCGTCCAGGACTTTGCGGATCGCGGGCGCGGCGGTCAGGCGCTGGTGCCCCGACGCCGCGGCCGTCGCATCGTTCGCCGCGAAGGCGCAAGGCGACAGGCAGGCCAGTGCGATCAAACTCAGGTATTTTTTCATGCTTCAGTGGTCTCCAATTTCTCTCAAAAAGTGCAATTCGGGTTGGAAATAAGTCCTCATGACTTCACGCTTCAACGGCCCCGATATCGTTTTCTTACCGTCAGTCAGCAAGGATTTAATGTGATAAATTATATGAACCAAAAACGCCGGCTGATCGGGTAAATACCGCCATCTTGCAGGCCGATTCCGCCACCGACATCACGCTGTCACACACCCATGCATGCCCCTCCCGACACCGCCTCGAATCGACTGAACGTACAACTGATGTGGTTCCCGGAAGCCATGCACGGCACGCTGCTGGGTGCCGTCGACGTGCTCCGCGCCGCGGTCTGCGTGGCGCGCATGCAGAACGCCGCCGTGCCACTGCAGCTGAACTGGCGCTTCATCACGCCGGAGGGAAAAAGGATTGCGCTGCCCGGGATGGGCGGCGCATCGGGAATGCGGTGGAAACCGGATGCCGCGCGCACGTTGTTGATCGTGCCCGGCCTGCACACGCTGAATGCGCCGCAGATCGCGGAGATTGCCCGGGCCTATCCGGCTGCCCTGCAGATGGTGGGGCAGCATGCGGCGGCGGGGGGCTGGATTGCGGCCTGCGCCAACGGCATCGTGTTCCCGGCGCTGGCCGGGTTGCTGGATGGCGCCCGGCTCGCGGCGCCATGGGCATCGCAGGGCTGGTTCTCGCGCACCTTCCCGCGCTGCGATTTTTTCGCCGATGCGCCGATGTCGCAACACAACCGCGTGTTCAGCTGCACCGCCGTGTCATTGCAGACCGAATTCATGTTGTACGTGCTGGGCGAACTGCTGTCCGCCGACCTGGCACAGGCGTGCGCGAGTCTGTTGTTGCACCAGCCCGAGCGCCAGCAGATCACGCCTGAGCTGATCAGCAACAAGTGGCTGCCGAAGACGTCGGACAGTCCCGTGTACCGCGCCATGCAATGGCTGCAGACACACATCGATACGCCGTTCCAGATGAGCCAACTTGCCGAGGCGGCGGCGGTCAGCGAGCGTACGCTGCTGCGCCATTTTCGCCAGGTGCTGGGACGGACGCCGCTGGATTATCTGCATGAGCTGCGCGTGGAGCGCGCCAAGGTCCTGCTGGAAGTCACGCTGCAGGATGCGAAATCGATCGCCCAGGCATGCGGCTACCAGGACGCGGCGTCGTTCCGCCGGCTGTTCCAGCGGGCGACGGGCCTGAGTCCCTCGGAGCATCGGGCTAGGTTTGCGCTGCGGTCGCCGAAGCGCAAACACTGGCGGGTGCCAGGGACGACCGTGTAGCAACGGACCGGCATCGCGGTCGTCCGGCTGCCGTCGCTTGCCGCGTCAGGGCAGCGGCGCGGGCGCGACATCGTCGGCCGGCACCGCCTGCCCGGCCAGCTCGCCTTCCCATCTGGACACCACTGCGGTGGCGATGCCGTTGCCGATCACGTTCGTGGCCGAGCGCCCCATGTCGAGGAAGTGGTCGATGCCGAGCAGCAGCAGGAGGCCGGCCTCCGGAATGTTGAACTGGTTCAGCGTGGCGGCGATCACGACGAGCGACGCGCGCGGCACGCCGGCCATGCCCTTCGACGTCAGCATCAGCACGAGCATCATGGTCAGCTGCGTCGACAGCGGCAGTTCGATGCCGTAGGCCTGGGCGATGAAGACGGCGGCGAACGTGCAGTACATCATCGAGCCGTCCAGGTTGAACGAATAACCGATCGGCAGCACGAACGCGGCCAGCCGGCTCTTGACACCGAAGCGTTCCAGGCCTTCCAGCGTTTTCGGATACGCGGCTTCCGACGACGCGCACGTGAACGCGAGGATGACCGGTTCGCGCAGCAGCCCAAGCAGCTTGAACAGGCGTTTCCCGACGAAGAGCACGCCAATCAGGATCAGGATCGCCCAGAGCAGGATGATCCCCAGATAAAACTCCCCCATGAACAAACCGTAAGTGGAGAGTACGCCGACCCCGCTCCTGGCGATCACGCTGGACACCGCCGCGAACACGGCGAACGGCGCGAAGTGCATGACGTAGCCGGTCACCTTCAGCATGACGTGAGCCGCGCCGTCGACGGCGTCGATCAACAGGTTGGCGCGCGGACCGACGGCGGCCGCACCGGTGCCGAAGAAGATCGAGAAGATCACGATCTGGAGGATCTCGTTCTTGGCCATGCCATCCACGATCGAGGTGGGGACCAGATGCGCGATGAAATCCTTCAGGGTCAGCGCGGACGACGCGATGCCGGAAGAGGCATTGGCCGCCGGCAGGCTGCCGGCGAGCGCCATCGCGTCGCCCGGGCGGAACACATTGACCAGGATGAGCCCGAGAGTCAGCGACAGCACCGACGCGATCACGAACCACCCCAACGCCTTGACGCCGATGCGACCGACTTCCTTGGCGTCCCCCATCCTGGCAATGCCGACCGTCAGCGTCGAAAACACCAGGGGCGCGATGATCATCTTGATCAGGCGTAGGAACAGCGTCGTCACCAGCGACAACGTGTCGGCAAAGCCGGCCGGGTCGGTCAGGTTGGTGTTGGCGACGTAGCCGACTGCGATACCCGACAGCAGGCCTGCGAGGATGTATACCGTGAGACGATTTCGATGTGTCATAGGTGTTTGCAACTGAAGAATGTAAAGGCGTTGACCGGAGAGAGTCCTGGCGAGCAGGCGTCCACCGCGGACTCGAGTGGGACTGGACGACGTGGTGGCGCGTGCATGCCGCTGAACGATGTCGGCGCTGGCCGGGCGCGGTAGATTATAGAGATCGATAGCGCCAGCAATCGAGGTAAATACCGCCATCCGGAGGGGCAATCCAGCCATCGGCTGACAGCATGCCGATCAGGCGTCGAATCTGCCGGGACGCCGCCACGTGCAAAGGATCGACAGGGCTATCGGCTTCTATGGAAGATCCGGGCCGACACGGCTCGGTTCAGGGACCCGCCCCGCGTTGCGGAAGCACGCGATGAAGTTGTCGGGATTGACCGGCGGGGACAGCAGAAAACCCTGGATCTCCTGGCACCCTTCGTCGCGCAGGAACGCCAGCTGATCCTCCGACTCGACGCCTTCGGCAATGACTTGCAGGTTCAGGTTGGACGCCATCGCCAGGATCGCGCGCACGATGGCGCAGTCGTCGGCGCTGCGAGGGATGTCGCGCACGAAGCTCTGGTCGATTTTCAGGCGATCGACCGGCATCTGCTTCAGGTAGGACAGCGACGAGTACCCGGTGCCGAAGTCATCCACGGCCAGCTCCACGCCCAGTCCCTTGATCTGGTGCAGCTTGTCGAGCGCGTCCAGCAGGTCGGCGACGAAGGCGCCTTCGGTGATCTCCAGTTCGAGGCAATGCGAGGGTAAGCCGGAGAGCGTCAGCGCAGCGCGCACCTGGGCCACGAAATCGCTCTGCTGCAGCTGCACCACGGACACGTTGACGGCGATGCGCACGTGCAGGCCGGACTTGCCCCAGGCCACGGCCTGGTGGCAGGCCGCCCGCAGTACCCAGTTGCCCAAGCCGACGATGAAGCCGTTTTCCTCGGCCAGGCGGATGAACTCCTGCGTCGGCACCATGCCCACGTTCGGACGCTCCCAGCGCACCAGCGCTTCGGCACCGATGATCTTGCCATCCTCGAGCGAGCGTTGCGGCTGGTAGTACACGCGAAACTCCTCGCGTTCGATGGCGTGCCGCAGGGCGGTTTCCAGGTCGAGCCGATGTTCGACCTGGCGCGCCATGGAACTGTCGAAGAACTGCCAGCCGTTCCTTCCGGCCGCCTTGACGCGGTACAGGGCGGTGTCGGCGTTGCGGATCAGGGCGGGGGCATCCGCTCCGTCCTGCGGGAACAGGGCGATGCCCATGCTCGCTGTCAGATAGAGCTCGCGGCCGTCGACCGGAATCTTGTTCTCGAGCGAAGCGCTGATACGTTCCGCCAGGTGCTCCACCTTGAGCGCGACGCGATCCACGTCCTCCATCACGACGGCGAACTCGTCGCCGCCCATTCGCCCCAGCATGTCGGTGGCCTCCAGGCAACCATGCAGCCGCGCAGCGACCTGGACGAGCGCCTCATCGCCCGTCTCGTGCCCGAGGCTGTCGTTCAGGGTGCTGAAGTTGTCGATATCGATCAGGACCATGGCAACCACCGACTGGTTGTGCCGGGCCAGCAGCAATGCGTGTCCCATGCGTTCGACGAGGGCGCGCCGGTTCGGCAGCCGTGTCAGGGGATCGACGTGATTGGCTTCGAACAGCTGCAATTCCGACACCTTCTGCGGCGTGATGTCGATCGTGACGCCGCGTACATGCAATTCGCCCGCGCCCGAATCGGCGAGCATCACGTTACTGCGCAGCCACCTGTCCTTGCCGTCGGGCGTGACGATATGGTGCTCGATCGGTTTGATCAGCCCGGGCCGGGCGGTGCTCAGCACCGGCTCGACGTGTTTGCCATCCGGCCCGGTGCACAGCCTGTCGCGCCAGAATTGCCGGTCACCGATCCATTGTTCCGCGTCGTAGCCCGAAATCGCCTCCGCATTGCCGCTGACGTAAGTAAAGCGAAAATCCGGCAGTACCGCTTCCCAGACGACGCCGTCGATACCGTCGACGAGTTCCTGAAAGCGGCGGCGCGCGGCATCCAGGTCCTCGTTGCGCCTTGCCAGCCCTTCCTGGGCCGTTTCCAGGACGGCCAGTTGCAGCCAAAGGAAGCGCAGCAGGCACAGCACGAGAACCGAGGACAACACACCCAGTCCCGCGACCTGCCGGCTGCGCTTGACCCAGGGTTGCATCACCTCGGCACGCGCGACGCTCGCCACGGCCACCAGCGGCGCCTGCGCCACGCTCGCGTAGCCGACCACGCGCGCGATGCCGTCGACCACGCTGTGCTCGGTCTGGTAAGTGCCGATCGGGGCAGATGCGAGCATGCGGAACGGACGCGTGTCCGCCAGGTTGCGGTCCTCGACGTCGGCACGCCTGGGCGTTTGCATGATCACCCAGCCGTCGCGCCGCAGCAGCATCAGCCGGATACTGTAGCCCAGCTCCAGATTCCGGTAGAACCGGTCGAAGTACGCCATGTCGACCCCGACGATGACGATCATGTTCATGGAACCGTCCGGATTGTCGACCCTGCGCGCAACCGGAATGCCCCATTTCCCGGTCGGGCGTGATGCGACCGGCCGGGCAATCAGGATGCCGCGCTCGCGGTGCGCGCGGAGCGCGGTGTAGTATTCGCGGTCACGAATATCGAGGGGAGTCACCGGATAGACGGCTGCACTGGCGCGGATCCGTCCGTCCGGGGACAGGACAGCGGCACCGTTGGTCAGTGGCGAGTCGCGCGTCGCAGCGGCCAAGATATCGTGGAGGCCGCGTTCGTCCGCCGCCGTGGGCGCCAGGCCGCGCTTCCCGATCTCGGCAATGGCGATACGGACGAGGGTATCGGCCTCGCCGAACGTGCGCATGGCATGCTCCTCGAGCGCGACGGCGACGCTTCGCATATCGGACTCGGCCTGTGCGATCGTGGCGCGATAATCCTGCATGATCGCAATGCCGGCCGATACGACAAACAGTGCCGGCAACGCGATCGCGAGCGCCATCAAACCGCGGCGGAGCCTGCGGACAGAGCGCAAGGCCATCTGCCCCTCGCAGAAGAATATTCGAGCGAGACCATCATACACCCGCCGGCGATGTGCAGGAACAGCCGGTAACCAGCGGTCCGCGAACACGATCCGGATGCCGATGTCAGGCTGTCACCAGCATGCATCCGGCGCGTGCGCTGCCGGCGCTACCCCATGAAGCCGGTCCTGATCCGGCAGTACCTCTTCGCCGATCGCAGCTCCTGGCAAGAATCCAGCGCTATAAAATTGCTACAGCCTCTGAGAGAACAATACGACTTCCCGGACTTCCCAGAGAATGCCTTGTTTCCTCCCTCATTGCTACAAATTTGCTACAGATGTCTTCGATACTTAAGGTCGGGGACGCTTGGCGGGCACAGGTCCGCCGTAAAGGTCATAAGTCCCTTTCGGAAACTTTTCCGACGAAGGCTATCGCGGTCGCGTGGGTTCGGAAGATCGATACTGAGACAGATGCCCGCGCGTCATGCGGACATGTGGACATTACCCGAAAAGTGCTCATCGACCGTTGATTGCCGGGGTTTCCCGAGGTCGGCACTTATTAAATTTGCCAACAACGAAAAAAATCTGCAGTGAACACGACACAGATATACAACAGCGATCGTCGCGGATTGCGCGGACGGTTTACAATTCAAGGATATTTTGTTTCCCTTGAGAAATAGCAACACTTCAGGTCCTACGACGCTGACCCTCCATTTCCATGACTTTATCCCCCCTCCCCGGCCAGGCGCCATGTGCCGGCCACGTGCTCGTTCCTTGTCGATCCGCGCTGAAGGTACGGCCATGAACGGCATCCTCAACGCCGCGATGATGAGCGACATCAAGCAATACCGCCGGGCGGTGCAGCTTACCCCCCGTGATGCCAGGGCCCATGCACTATTGGGTTTGGCTTTACTGAAAGACGTCCAGCTCGACGAAGGTATCGCGTGCCTGCGGCGCGCGCTGGAACTCAACCCGAAACTTCGTGACCTCCGCGCCTTGCTGGCGGCCGCCCTGCTCGAGGGCGAACGATACGAGGAAGCTGCCGACGCGTTTCGCCAGGCGCTGCACTTCGAGGACGACGCCGAGCTGCACCGGGGCCTGGCCAACAGCCTGGTACGCCTGCAGCGGGCGCAGGAAGCGGAGCCCAGTGCACGGCGTGCGGTCGAACTCGCGCCACACAGCATTCCCGCATTGCTCTGCCTCGCATCGACCCTTCACGGCCAAGGGAATTTCGAGGACACCGCCGCAGTATTCCGCCAGGTGCTCGCCCTCGATCCCGAGCAGGTCGACGCACAGTACGACCTCGGCGACATGCTGTACCGCCTCAACCGTCATGACGAAGCGATCGAATGCTACCGCGCCGTGGTCGCGCGGCGGCCCGGCCATGTCAACGCGCACCGCCACATGGGGCTCAGCCATCGCCATCTGCGCCAACACGAGGCCGCGCTGGCCTGCCTCGAGCGCGCCGTCGAACTAGTGCCGGACAATGTGGGCATCCTGTGCGATTTCGGTGCCACGCTGCAGATGAACGGTAACCTGGACAAGGCTGCCCCGATCCTGCGCAAGGCACTCGCGATCGACACCGATAACGAGCACGCCCTCCGTGCCCTCGCCCATACTTGTTTCACGCTGGGCGAATGGCAGGAGGCTCTCGGACTAAGCCGACGCCTGCTGGAAGTCTGCCCGACACCGGAGACGCACAGCATGCTGCTGTTCATCCTGAGCCATTGCTGCCTGGACCCGGACGAGCTCACGCGTGAACACTTCGGCTTTGGCGAGCGGTGGGAAGCCACCTTGCGCACGCAATGGCAGCCACATCCGAACGACCGTGACCCGATGCGCCAGCTGCGCGTCGGCTTCGTATCGGCCGACCTGTACAACCACGCGGTATCGCATTTCATCGCGCCGCTGTTCCAATCGCTCAAGGGCAATCCCGCAGTCGCCCTCCACGTTTACTACAACAACACGTTCGACGATGCGATATCGCGAGAGATGCGTGCCAACGTCGCGGTCTGGCGCCCGATCGCCGACCTCGACGACGACGCGGCCGAACGATTGATCCGCGCGGATGGCATCGACATCCTGATCGATCTCTCCGGCCATTCGGCCAGGAATCGCCTGCCACTGTTCGCACGCAAGCCGGCGCCAATCCAGGCCACCTACATCGGTTATGCCGGCACCACGGGCCTGCGCTCGATGGACTACATCCTCTGCGACCAGTTCCTGGTGCCGGAAGGCCGCTACGACAACCAGTTCACGGAACAGATCGTACGCCTGCCCTCGGGCGCGCTCTTTCTGCCCGAGCCGAGTGCGCCCCCCGTCAACGAACTGCCGGCGCTGAAGAACGGCTACCTGACCTTCGGCAGCTTCCATCGCGCGAGCAAGCTGAGCCGCGACGTGATCGCACACTGGGCCAAGCTGTTGCACGCCGTGCCCGACGCGCGCATGCTGCTGGGTGGCTTGCAGTCGGGTATCGACGACAGGCTGATCGACTGGTTCGAACTGGAAGGCATCCCGCGCGAGCGCCTGCTGCTACGCCCGCGCGCGCCCGTCCACGAATACCTCAAGCAGCACTACGACGTCGACGTGTGCCTCAGTCCTTTCCCCTATACCGGCTCGACCACCATCGGCCACGCACTGTGGATGGGCGTGCCGACGCTGGCCGCCACCGGGCCTACCAACCCGAGCCACGCGGCGGCCGTATTCATGGTGCACCTCGGCCTCGGCTCGTTCATTACCGAGGACGACGATACGTATGTCAAGCTCGGCGTCTTCCTGGCACAGAACACTCAAACGCTGGCGCTGATGCGCATGTCGATGCGCCAGCGCATGACGGATTCGATCCTCGGGTATCCAGACGTGGCCGCCGCCGGCCTCGCGCTGGCGCTCCGCAAGATGTGGCTTCGCTGGTGCAATGGGCAGGGAGCGGCGCCGCTCCAGGTACGCCTGGCCGAACTCGTTTCCGACTCTGAATAAGGTATCGACATGAAACCCATACGCCATCAAGCCGACCTGGCCATCAACGGCGCCGCACCCGCTTTCGACGAAGCGCTGCATGTCGGCCGTCCAAACATGGGGGACCGCGCTACCTTCATGCGCCATGTCGAAGAGATCTTCGACCGCCGCTGGCTCAGCAACGACGGCCCCCTGGTACAGGAGTTCGAACGCCGGGTCGCCGCCCACTTGGACGTCAAGCATTGCGTCGCCATGTGCAACGGCACCATCGCGTTGGAGATCGCGATCCGCGCCCTCGGCCTCGAAGGCGAAGTGATCGTCCCGGCCTATACCTTCGTCGCTACGGCGCACGCGCTGCAGTGGCAGGGCATCGCGCCGGTCTTCGCCGACATCGACCCGGCCACGCACACGCTGTCGCCGGAGGCTGTGCGCAAGATGATTACCCCGCGTACCACCGGCATCATCGGCGTGCACCTGTGGGGACGGGCCGCCCCGGTGGAAGCGCTGGAGGCCGTCGCCGCGGAACATGGACTGGAACTGATGTTCGACGCCGCGCACGCCTTCACCTGCACGCATGGCGGGCGCAAGATCGGTAACTTCGGCCGCTGCGAAGTGCTGAGCTTCCACGCGACCAAGTTCTTCAACAGCTTCGAGGGTGGCGCCATCGTCACCAACGACGATGAACTTGCCCGCACGATGCGGCTGATGCGCAATTTCGGCTTCTCCGGCGTCGATCAGGTGAGCTATCCGGGCACCAACGGCAAGATGATCGAGATCGCCGCCGCTATGGGTCTGGTCAACCTCGACGTCATCGATGACGTGATCGCCGCCAACCGCGTCAACTACCGGGCCTATCGCGAAGTGCTCACCGGCGTCCCGGGCATACGCGTGCTGGAGTACGACGAGCGCGAACGCAACAATTTTCAGTACATCATCATGGAGGTCACGCCGGACTGCCCGGTCTCGCGCGACGCCTTGGTCGACGCCCTGCGCGCCGAGAACATCCTGGCGCGCCGCTACTTCTGGCCCGGTTGCCACAAGATGGAACCCTATCGCTCGCTGTTTCCGCATGCCGGGCTGCTGCTTCCGGTCACCGAGGCCGTGGCCGGCAGCGTCATCGTGCTGCCGACGGGGCAAACCATGAACCCACAGAAGATCAACGTGGTGGCCCAGGTGATCCGTACCATGGTCCAGAGCGGTTGAAGTCACCGCTCAACGTACGGGCCGGCCTTGCGCCGGCCTTTTCTTTTGCAAAAAACAACACCGAAAGAAAATTCAAGAAATTTCCGCATGGCACTTAATGACGGTGCGGAATCGGTCGTCTTGTACATGTGAGAGCGAGCGAAACACTCGAAATCAAAGCCCAAAAGCACTACCGATCAATTATTGAAATCCCTTAGGAGCCAACCATGCTGAGCCTTCACACCAACAACGCCGCACTGTCGGCCCAGAACTCGATCAACCGTACCCAAGCTTCGCTGTCGACCTCGATGACCCGCCTGTCGACCGGCTACCGCATCAACTCCGCAATGGACGACGCCGCCGGCCTGCAGATCGCTTCGCGTCTGCAAGCGCAAACCTCGGGCATGGCTGTCGCAATGCGCAACACCCAGAACTCGACCTCGATGCTGCAGACCGCCGAAGGCGCGCTGGACGAAGTCAACAACATGCTGACGCGCATGAAGGATCTGGCAACCCAAGCTGCAGACGCCTCGTCCACCGCTTCCGACAAGAGCGCGATGCAGTCGGAATTCGACGCACTGGGCAAGGAACTGGCAAACGTCCTGAAGAACACCTCGTTCGCCGGGAACAAGCTGCTGATCGGTGGTACCGTCAACTCCGCGATGACCTTCCAGATCGGCGCCTCCTCGAGCGAGACCATGAGCGTCGACCTGAGCACCGCCCTGAACCAGGTGCAGAGCGACGTGTCGTCCGCGACCGTCAACTACAGCACCGCCACCACCGGCACCGAACTGACCTCGTCGGCCAACGCCACGATCGGCACCCTGACCACCGCCCTGGCGGACGTCAGCACACTGCGTTCGGGCCTGGGCGCTTCGGCGAACCGCCTTAGCCACGTGTACAACAACCTGTCGAACATCAGCACCAACAGCAAGGCTGCTGAAGGCCGTATCATGGACGTCGACTTCGCGACCGAATCGTCGAACATGACCTCGAGCCAGATGCTGCTGCAGGCCGGCACGGCGATGCTCAAGCAGAGCAACAGCATGTCCTCGATGGTCATGTCGCTGCTCCAGTAATGGGCTTTCTCCCGGTGTAACCCAGCCGGGAATCCTCGAAGGCCAACCACGCGGTTGGCCTTTTTACTTTTAAGGGCCCGACACCATGGCCAGCATCCTTTTCCCGCCGCTCCTTCCGCCCGCGCCCGTTGTTCCGGCCACGGCGCCGTCACAGATCGATCCGGCGTTGGCAGCCGCCGGTTCAGCCGCCCTGCTGCAGGCGGAGATCGAGTCCGTGCCGCTGCCGGCCGCGCAGCCGGCGCCGGCGCAGCCGTCCGCCGCCGAGGGAGGCCAGGACGGGGCGGCGATGCGGCCGGACCAGGTGGCGATGGCGCGCCAGATGACCTGGCCGAGCGTCGACGGCGGTGCACTGGCCGGCTCCTGGCGCGGCATGGTGCACAACTACGGCACCCAGCAGGCCATCCGCGAACAGCAGATGCGCGAAGGGCAGTTGCCGACGCCGCTGCTGCAGGCCAGCCAGGACGCGCGCGCGGCGCGCTTGGCCGAACTGCAGAGCCCACCGCTGGATGCCTGGCGTTTCACGGTCCATGCAGGCTCGCCCCGCCCCCAGCACCTGCGGGTGGTACAGGGCGAACCGGAACAACAGCAGAACCGGCGCCGTCGCACGCGCGCCGCCCTGCGCCTGGAACTCGTGCTGGCCGACGGCACCGTGATCACGGTGCAGGCGACACCGGTGTCGGATGGCGTGGGGATGGAAGTGTGCGTCGCAAACCAGGGTGTCCTCGAGCACCTGCGCGAACTGCAACCGCAACTGGAAGCGGCCGTGCGGCGCGCCGGCCTGCGCGTGCTGGCCTGGGCCTGGCGCGACGACCTGCCGGGAGGCCCCGTCCATGCGCGCCTGCCCTCGACCGAAGCGGCAGCGGCGCTCAGCCTGCCGGTGTTCCGGGCGATGGCCGAACTGGCCCTGCTGTTGCCGACCTAGGCCGACAACTGCCAGCCTTGCTGGCGTTCCTTGGCGACGCGCGCCGGCACGCCCACGGCGACGACATTGTCCGGCAGCGACCGCGTGACCACGGCCCCCGCGCCGACGACGGACCAATGACCGAGGACGCATTTGGGCAGGATGACGGCGCCCGCCCCAACGTCGGTCCCCTCGTGGATCAACACATTGCCCGACACGCAACCGCGGGGCGTCAGGGTCACGAAATCGCGCAATTCGGCATCATGGCCGATGGTGCAGCCGACGTGCACCTGGACGTGGTCGCCGATGCGGATGTCGGTGGTGGCCAGGGCGCCGGCGCAGACGATGGTCCCCTCGCCGAGGTGGACACGGTCGCCCAGCCAGGCGCGCGGATGGACCAAGGTCGCGAAGCGGTTCGGACAATGCTGCCTGACGCGCTCCGTCACCTGCCGCCGGCCCGCCGACGAACCGATGGCCACGACGAGCCACACGTCCGGGTTGGCGGCCAGCCAGTCGATGCCGCCAAGGACCGGGAGGCCCGCCACGTGCGAGGGGCAATCGAATCCGGGGTCGACCAGAAATCCGACGCACGACCAGGCCGGCTGTACCGCATTGATGTCACGGATGACTTGAAGCACTTCGCGCCCGAACCCACCGGCGCCGAAGATCGCTATACGCTTTTCCATACTGTTAGCCTTGTCGATCAACCCACGGTGCCGATGATAGAGACTTCGCGGTTTTCCGGGATCTCGTTATACGACAGCACGTGCAGGCCCGGCGCGAACAGGCGCGCGTAGCGGGCCAGCAGCGGGCGGATCTGCGGCAGCACCAGCAACAGCGGCGGCGTGTGCTGCTGCTTCATCTGCTCGCGCGCCACCGGCATGTTCAGCTGCAGTTGCGACAGCAGCTGCGGGTCGATCGGGTAGTTGTCCAGCACGACCTTGCCGCCATTGTTCTGGCGCGCCTGGTTCAGGGAACCGAGCAGCATGTTTTCCAGTTCGCCCGACAGGTTAAAGGCCGGCATGTCCTTCTTCTTGCCGTACAGGCCCGAGACGATCTGGCGGCGCAGCGCACAGCGCACTTCGGCCGCGAGCAGGATCGGATCCTTCGTCGTCTCCGAGCTGTCCAGCAGCGTCGTCGCAATGACGACGATGTCCTTCAGCGACACGTTCTCGGACAGCAGCACGCGGAACACGCGCAGCAGCTGCGTGTGCGTGAGCGCCTTGTCCAGCGCGCCCGCCAGCTTGGGCGACAGCGCCGTCAGGCGTTCCATCATCGCGGGCACGTCTTCGTGGCGGAACAGTTCCGCCATGTAGTCGCGCGCGACCTTGGAGGTGTGCGTGGCGATCGCGCTCGGCACCTCGACGACCTGGTAGCCCTGTCCCAGCGCGTGCGCCTTCTGCTCCGGATCGATCCAGGTGACGGCCATGCCGAACGCCGGCTCGATGCCCGGGATGCCGTCGATGTCGCCGTACACGTTCGGCGACGGGATCGCCATCAGGCATTCCGCCACGACCTCGCCCTCGGCCACGACGGTGCCGTTGATCGCGATCGCGTACTGGTTCGGACGCAGCGTGAGGTCGTCGCGCACGCCGATGGGCGGCAGCAGGAGACCCATCTGCTCCGAGAGACTCTGGCGCACGCCCTTGATCCGCTTGGGCAGCACTTCGCCCTGCGCCTTGTCGAGCAGGTGCACGAGCTTGTAGCCGACGGTGATCGAGATCGGTTGCACGACCGGCAGCTGCTGCCAGTCGAGTTCCGGCGCACGGTCGTCGCGCAGGGCCGCTTCGATGGCGGCCACGCTCGTTTCGTCCGGCGCCTTCACCTCCTCCTTCGCGAGCCGGAAGCCGACGTAGCCGAGGGCCGCGGCGAAGACGAGGAAGTAAAACGACGGCATGCCCGGCACCATGGCCAGGATCACCATCACGCCCGACGCCGAATACAGCACCGTCGGATTGGCCAGCAGCTGGCCGCCGACCTGCTGTTCGAAGTCGCCCGAATCGCTGATGCGGGTGACGAGGATCGCCGCCGCTGCGGACAGCAGCAGCGCGGGCACCTGGGCCACGAGACCGTCACCGATGGTCAGCAATGCGTACTGGCGGAACGCGTCGCCGAACGACAGGTCGTGCATCAGCGCGCCGATCGCGACGCCGCCGATCATGTTGATGAGCAGGATGAGGATCGACGCGATCGCATCACCGCGCACGAACTTCGAGGCACCATCCATCGCGCCGTAGAAGTCCGCTTCGGACGCCACTTCCTTGCGGCGCACCTGCGCTTTTTCCTGGTTGATCAGGCCCGCGTTCAGGTCGGCGTCGATCGCCATCTGCTTGCCGGGCAGTGCGTCCAGCGTGAAGCGCGCGGACACTTCGGAGATACGTTCGGAGCCCTTCGTCACGACGACGAAGTTGATGATCATGAGGATCACGAAGACGACGATACCGACGACGAAGTTACCGCCGATGACGACGTTGCCGAACGCTTCGATCACGTGACCGGCGGCGCTCGTGCCCTCGTGGCCGTGCAGCAGCACGACGCGCGTGGACGCCACGTTCAGCGCGAGGCGCAGCAGCGTGGTGCCGAGGATGACGGTCGGGAAGACCGAGAAGTCCAGCGGCCGCCTGGACGACACGGACACCAGGATCACGATCAGCGCGAGCACGATGTTGAACGTGAACAGGATGTCCAGCAGCACCGGCGGCAGCGGGAGCATGATCATCGCCAGGATGGTCAGCAGGAACGCCGGCGTGGCGATCTTCTGGCGGCGCAGCTCAAGGAGCAAGCTGTTCAGGAAATTCATGTCGGAGATACCTCACTCAAAGCGGCCGGCACGGCCACGTCATTCGGGAACCGCGGGGGCGCCTGGCGCCGGCCTGCACGGAAAGCATTCAATTGCAGCACGTAGTTCAGCACCTGCGACACCGCCTGGTACAGCGCGGCGGGAATCTGCTGCTGCACCTGGCTGGTGTTGTAGATGGCGCGTGCCAGCGGCGGCAGCGCGATCGTTTCGATCTCGTGCTTCGCCGCGACGGCGCGGATGTACAGGGCCATCTCGTCGATGCCCTTCGCCACCACGAATGGCGCTTCCGCACGCTTGGTGTCGTACTTCAGCGCGACCGCGTAGTGCTCGGGATTCACGATCACCACGTCGGCGGTCGGCACCGTCTTGTTCACGTTGCGGCGTGCCATCTGCTGCTGCAACTGGCGGATGCGCGCACGGATCTCGGGCTTGCCCTCGGTGCTCTTGTATTCTTCCTTCACTTCCTGCTTGCTCATGCGCTGGCTGCGGGCGAACAGGAACGTCTGCAGCGGCACGTCGATCAGCGCGAACAGCACGAACACGGCGACCAGCGACATCAGGCCGTCGAACATCATGCCCCCGCCGTGCAGCAGCGCGTCGGGCAGCGGCATGCGCTGCAGATTGACCCAGGCCGTCAGCGCGGAACGCACGACGTGCACGAGCACCACGGCCAGCAGCGCCGCCTTGGCCACCGACGTCGCGAACGTCGTCCAGTGCTTGCCCGACGCGAGCTGCCCCAGGTTCTTCACGGGCGAGAAGCGGTCGAACTTGGGCATCAGGTTATTCGTCGAGAACACCAGGCCGCCCGGCACGATGCTCGCCACGACGATCGCGAGCGGCACGCCCGCAAGCGGCAGCACCATCTTCACGAGCAGCACGGCGGCGCCGCTCCACACGACCGACATCGCGTTCTCGACCGCGCCGGCCGCGCCCAGCGGCGCGTACACGAGGCGGAACAGCGAGCGGAACGATGCCAGATAGTCGGGCAGCAGGAACACGAACAGCTTCAGGCTGACGAGGATGCCGACCGCCGTCGCCAGGTCCTTCGACCGGACGACGTGGCCTTCCTCGCGCGCCTTCTTCAGCTTCTGCGCCGAGGCCTTTTCTGTCTTATCGCCGGAGGTAGAGTCAGCCATGCGCCGCCCTCATCTGCTGCTGCAGCATCTCCAGCACCTGGTTAGTCATCTGCACATAGTGTTCCGGGATGAAGCGCACGACCTGCACGAGCATCATCAGGCCGAACAGCGTCACCAGCGAAAAGCCCAGCGAGAACAGGTTCAGCGACGGCGCCACGCGGTTCAGGAAGCCGAAGCCGATCTGCACCACCATCGTCGAGAACACGATCGGCAGCGCCAGCAGGATCGCGGCCGAGAACACCCAGCCCACGTTCAGCGCGACCGTCTGCAGCAGCAAGCCTCCATAGCCGCCGCCGACCGGCCATGCCTTGAAGCTCTGGCCCAGCACGCCAGCCAGCACGAGGTGACCGTCGACGGCGAAGAACACGAGGATCGCGACGAGCCCCAGCAGGGCCGAGATCACGTCCGACTGCTGGCCGTTGATCGGATCGTTCATCTGCGCCATCGAAAAGCCCACCTGGCTGGAGACCAGGAAGCCGAGCATGTTCACGACGGCCATCGTCAGCTGCAGCGCGAGGCCGATCACGCCGCCGATCACGGCCTGCTCGATCATCACGACGACGCCGGCCAGCGAGAACGGGTCCGGCATGGCGGCGCCTTTCGTCAGCGGCAGCATCAGGAACGCGAGCGCCACGGACAGCAGCGCGCGTACCGGCACCGGCACCAGCGCGTCGCCGACGACGGGGGCCGTCGACAGCAGCGCCATGACGCGGCAGAACGGCCACCACAGCGCGCTGATGAACGGCAGCAGCAGATGGGTGACTTCCAGCATCAGCCGACCAGGGTCGCGGCGCGCTGGAACACGCTCACGCAATAGTCCATCAGTTTGCCGGTCATCCAGTGACCGGCCAGGATCACAGCGATCAGGGTGACGAGAAGACGCGGCAGGAAGCTCAGCGTCTGCTCGTTGATCTGGGTGGCGGCCTGCACGAGGGCGACGATGACGCCGGCCACGAGGCCGGGCACCACCAGCACCATCACGAGCAGCATCACCAGCTGCAGGGCTTCGACGATGAAGTCGACGGCGATATCAGGAGTCATACGAACGAATGCTAGATGCCGTGGATGCTGCCGACCAGCGTGTTCACGGTCAGGGTCCAGCCATCGACCAGCACGAACAGCAGCAGCTTGAACGGCAGCGAGATGACGAGGGGCGACAGCATCATCATGCCCATCGCCATCAGCACCGACGACACCACCAGGTCGATGATCAGGAATGGAATGAACAGCATGCAGCCGATCTGGAACGCGCTCTTGAGTTCCGACAGCACGAAGGCGGCCAGCTTCACGGTGAAGCCGCGCGCCATCGGCGCCATCTCGGCCGGCTCGCCCGACAGGTGCGCGATCTGGGCCAGCGCCGTCTTGCTCGTCTGGGCCAGCATGAAGCGCGACAGCGGCACTTCGGCGATCTTGAGCGCCTGCTCCAGCGAGATCTTGTCCTTGTCGTAAGGGACGAAGGCCTCGTTCCAGACCTGCATGCCGACGGGACGCATGACGAGCAGCGTGAGGATCAGCGCCACGCCGGTAACGATCCGGTTGGGCAGGCCCTGCTGCAGGCCCAGGGCCTGGCGCAGCAGCGACAGCACGATCACGAAGCGCGTGAAGCTGGTCATCATCATGACCATCACGGGCAGCAGCCCGAGGATGGTCATCAGGACCAGGATCTGCGACTTCACCGTCAGGCCGCTGGAGGAACCGGGGATCACGCCGGGGAGGACGTCCTGTCCCGCCGGGGCGGCCCAGGCACCTGCGCTGGCCAGCAAAAGAACGGCGCCCGCGATGGCGGGCGCGTAGCGGCGCGAGTTGCTTAGCACCTCGGCGCCGCGGCGTTGCAACGTCATGACGTGATCAGGTCCAGGTTGAGGCCGTCCAGATCGATCACCTTGAGGCCGTACTGCTCGCCCGCGACGACCACTTCGGCGCGGCCGATGGCGGCGCCGTTGACCTTGATGACGAGCGGCTCGCCCGCCATGGCGTCGAGCGGCAGCACGCTGTCCGGGCCGATCGCCATCAGTTCCTGCAGCGAGATGCGGGCCGAGCCCACTTCCAGCGTCAGCGTCACCGGGATGCGGCGCATCATCTGGGGCAGGCGCGGCGCCGCTTTCGGAGCGGCTGCCGGGCTGGCTGCGGCTTCTTCGGCCACCGCGTCGTCGATGAGGATATCGTCAGCGGCGAATTGATCGTTCAGGTTCATGTTGATTACTCGGCGTCTTCAAAAGAGGTTAAACACAGTTTGCCTTTGTGCTCGGCGACGGCGGCGGTGAACAACCGCGCCTCGTCGAGCAGGACGTCGGCCCGGCCCACATTCACCGGGATCACGTCGCCCACCTTGAGGTCGAACAGTGCGCCCAGGGTGATTTCCTTGCTGACCAGGCGGCCGTCCAGTTTGACCTGGAGCTTGGTGGCAAGCGGCTCGGCCGGACCGCGCACCGCGGTCGTGCGGCCCATGTCCGGGCGCAGCGTGCCCAGAATCGTGGCCATCAGTTGCTGGTCGGGCGCGATCCAGAACTGGCCGATGTTGTCGTTCTTGTCACGGACCCGCACGCGCACGGCCCAGTTGCTCTCGCCGGGCATGGACGAAGCCACCACGGCGTTGGCCTGAACGGGTCGCGGCGCAACATCCATTGCCACACTGGCAGCGACGCGTGCATACAACAGGTCCACCATTTGTTGTGTCAATACGACGCTCAGCCGTTCTTCCGTGGCCGTCACGCGCTCCGTTTGCGGGTCGCGTTGCGTTGCGGCAGCGCTACGTCCACCGTAGCGCCGCTCCAACAGTGTCAGTAATAAACCACGGTCGAATGTCACCGCGACGGTGCCCAGAGCGCCCAGCACGGCCATCCAGCGCAGGCTGTGTTCTTGCGGCGCGCGGCCGAATTCGACGTCCTCGAGACGCCATCCGGCCCAGTAACGACGGGCGCTACCCTGCATCGCCGCGTCCAGGTCCTCCTGGAAACGGGCTGCAAACTGGGGCAGCTGGTGTACCGGACGCCCTAGCAGGCAGGGGTCGAGCACTTGGTGCTGCAGGGTGGTGTCGGAGTTTGCAATCGGCATGGTCTAGTTACAAAAATGATAAGCGGAGATGCTTTCTTTTCATTCCTCTGGGCAACTATTATACCCGGGAAATTGTGTCACGCCATTTGATTTTCCCCTTTGAATTCGCCATTGCCCTACGGTAAGATGCTTTCACTGCGCTGGGGGAAACAAAAAATCACTCTGGGTATGGATGAAACCGCTGCTATTCTCCTCGGTTCCGCGACAGAAACCAAGCCACAGTATGAGACTTAGAATTTAACAATTTTCTAATTGTCAACAGTAGTTACAACAAATGTAACCTCTTCCGCCGAAGGCAATATTTACGGAAAGTTACAACCCGCAAACTAACAGCATGGAGCGATGAACACGATGGGAACTGAACTTGCCGGCCTGATCCGGGCCGACCTGGCAGCCCTCAACAACGACGCCAGCCGCCTCGCCGTCGTGGCGCCGCCGGTGGACGCCGGCCACGCCGCTCTGGGCGATGGCAGCGGCGATTTCTCCTTCGCCCAGAGCATGAAGAATGCCCTGGTCAGCGTGGACCAGGACCAGCAAGTGGCCAACCAGAAGATGGCCGACGTGGACAGCGGCAAGAGCGACGACCTGGTCGGCGCGATGCTGTCGTCGCAGCAGGCCAACCTGTCCTTTTCGATGCTGATGCAAGTCCGTAACAAAGTGATGGGCGCCGTCGACGAGCTGCTCAAGCTGCCCGTCTGACAGGAACAAAACCGATCGTGATTGCCACCCTCAAGTCCGCCTTCGGCGGCAAGCGCCTGGCCCTGCCGCCCGCGCTCACCAAGAACCTGACCCCGATGCTGGTGCTGGCCATCGGCATCACCGCGGCGGTCATGCTGTACATGTGGAACGACCAGGCCGGCTACAAGCCGGTGTTCGGCGCCCACGAGAAGATCGCCGCCAGCGACATGATGGGCGTGCTCGATGCCGAGCACGTGCCCTACCGCATCCACCCGGACTCGGGCCAGGTGATGGTCCCGACCGGCCAGCTGGGCAAGGTACGCATGCTGCTGGCCGCCAAGGGCGTCACCGCGCAGCTGCCGGCCGGCCTGGAGCTGATGGACAAGAACGACCCGCTGGGCGTGTCGCAGTTCGTGCAGGACGTGCGCTTCCGCCGCGGCCTGGAAGGCGAGCTGGCGCAGTCGATCCTGACGCTGGACGCCATCGCCTCGGCACGCGTGCACCTGGCCATCGCCAAGTCGTCGTCGTTCGTCGCCAGCGACGGCGATAAATCGTCGGCGTCCGTCGTGGTAGCGGTAAAGCCGGGTCATGCCCTGTCGAACGAACAGATCGCCGCGATCGTGAACATGGTCGCCGGCAGCGTCGCCGGCCTGGCACCTTCTCGCGTGTCGCTCGTCGACCAGAGCGGCAACTACCTGTCGTCGCGCGTGGACCTGACCGAAGGCTTCGACGGTGCCGCCCAGGGCGATGCCGCCGCCAAACGCTACCAGGACCAAGTGCGCACCAACGTGGCCGGCCTGCTCGGTCCGGTGCTCGGCGCCGACAACTTCAAGGTCAGCGTCACGGCCGACGTCGACAACGACAAGATCGAGGAAACGCAGGAGAAGTACGGCGAAGCCCCGAAAGTCACCAGCGAAGCGATGCGCGAAGAGATGGAAAAGAGCCGCATGGCCCTTGGCGTCCCGGGCACGCTGTCGAACCGTCCGCCGGTCGCGAGCAATCCGCCGGCCGATCCGAACGCCGCCGGCGCGAACGGCGCGGCCGCCGACCCGAACGCCAAGCCGGACGACGGCAGCGCGCGCAAGAACGCGACGACGCGCCAGTACGCCTACGACCGTGCGATCACGCAGATCAAGCGCTCGCGCGGCCGCCTCAAGAAGCTGTCGGTGGCGGTGGTGCTGAACAACGCCAAGGCCGCGACGCCGAAGACGGGCTGGACCCCGGCCGAGATCGCCAACATCGACAAGATCCTGCGCGGCGGCCTGGGTATCGACGCCAGCCGCGGCGACGTGCTGACGGTGTCCTCGCTGTCCTTCCCGGCCCCCGCGCCGGTCGAGCCGTGGTACCAGGAGCGCGACAACATCGTCGACATGGCCGGCTATGCCATGTACGCGATCGGCGCCCTGCTCGGCTGGCTCCTGATCCTGCGCCCGCTGATGCGCATGTTGAACCAGCGCGTCGCACCGAAGGCGGCGGCCGCGCCGAACCTGGCGACCGTCCAGGCCGGCGCAGCGAATGCCCTGCCGGGCGCGAACGGCGGCGCCGGCGCATTGCCGGCCCCGGCCGCCAATGCCGCAGCGAACGCGGCAGCAGGCGCACTGCCGGCCGCGGCAACCCCGACGGGCGGCACGCTGCCGGTCCAGGCGCTGCTCGAGGAATACGATTTGCCCCCGGCCGGCTCGGCCGTGGATGTGATGGTCGACCACCTGAAGGTCCTGGCGGGTAAAGAGCCGGAGCGGGTGGCGGAAGTGGTCAAACAATGGGTGCAAAAGAAAAATGGCGGATCTGAACAATAACGACGTGCAGGAAGCAGTGCTGAGCCCGGTCGAACAGGCCGCGATCGTGCTGCTGTCCATCGGCGAGGAACCGGCAGCGGCCGTGCTGCGCTGCCTCGAACGCGAGGAATTGATCGAGCTGACCCAGGTGATGAGCCGGATGAGCGGCATCAAGGTCGACGCCGTGAAGAACTCGATCCAGAAGTTCTTCGACGACTACCGCCAGCAAAGCGGCCTGCACGGCGCGTCGCGCAGCTACCTCAAGCGCTCGCTCGACCTGGCGCTGGGCAGCGAGATCGCCAACAGCGTGCTGAACACGATCTACGGCGACGCGATCCGCCCGATGATGGCGCGCCTGCAGTACGCGTCGCCGAAATGGCTGGCCGACTACATCGCCGCCGAGCACGTGCAGATGCAGGCCGTGTTCCTCGCGTTCCTGCCGCCCGCGCTGGCCGGCCAGATCATCGACGCGCTGCCGGAAGACGGCCGCGAACTGGTGCTCTTGAACCTGGCGCGCCTGGAGGAGATCGACCGCGACCTGCTCTCCGAGCTGGAAGAACTGGTGCAGCGTTGCCTGTCCGCGCTCGACACCCAGAGCGCCACCGTGGAAGGCGTGCGCCAGGCGGCCGACATCCTGAACCGCCTGCCGAACAACCGCGCCACGATGGTCGAACTGCTGCGTGCGCACGATCCGGACGTCGTGTCCAAGATCGAGATGTCGATGTACGACTTCTTCATCCTGTCGACGCAGACCGAACAGACGATCACCCGCCTGCTCGACGAGATTCCGCTGGAGCAGTGGGCGATCGCACTCAAGGGCGCGGAACCCGCGCTGCGCGACGCGCTGCTCGGCGCGATGCCGAAGCGCCAGGCGCAGAGCTTCGACGACCTCATGAAGCGGTCCGGCCCGGTGCCGATGTCGCGCATCGTGCAGACCCGCCAGGAGATCATGGCGCAGGTCAAGGAGCTCGTCGACAACGGTGAGATCGAAGTCCAGCTGTTTGCCGAGGCGACTGCCGAATGAAGCAGTTCCGGCCTTACCACTTCCCGCCGCTGGCGCAGTTCATCGCCGCCGGCGCGGCCAAAGGCGCGCAATCGTCGTCCTCCGCCACGCCGAACGAAGACTGGCAGAGCGCGGTGGCCGACGGCTATCGCCAGGGCCAGCGCCAAGGCTATGAAGTCGGCCTGGACGAAGGCCGTGCCGACGGCTACGACGCCGGCCATGCCGAAGGCGTGGAGCGCGGTATCGCCGAAGGCCGCCAGCAGGCGCTGACCGAGCTGGAACAGATGGCCAAGCCGATCGACGCGATGCTGCGCAGCCTGAAGAAGATGAAGACCGAATTCCGCAATGCCCAACGCAAGGAAGTCGTGGACCTGGTCGGCAAGATCGCCCGCCAGGTGATCCGTGCCGAACTGGCGCTGCAGCCGGTGCAGATGCTGAACCTCGTCGACGAGGCGCTGGCCGCGATGCCGCCGACGCGCGAGGACGTGGAAGTGTTCATGAATCCGGAAGAACTCAAGCGCATCCAGGAACTGGATCCGAAGCGCGCCAAGAAGTGGAACCTGATGTCCGATCCGGCCCTGGACCCGGGCGAATGCCGCGTGCGCGCGGGCGACCATGAAGTGGACGCCGGTTGCCAGAACCGTCTGGCCGCCTGCATGACGCAAGTGCGCGAAAGCCTGGATGCGGCCGCGAAGGAGGACGCTCAATGAGCGCCCTGGCCGAAACCCTGCGCGCGCTGGAGATCAAGGCGCCGCCGGTCGCGACGCCCACCGGTCGCCTCGTCGCCGTGCAAGGCCTGCTGCTCGAAAGCGTGGGCTGCCGCCTGCACACGGGCCAGCGCTGCCGCGTCGAGACGGTCGACGGCTCCTGGCTCGACGCCCAGGTCGTCGGCTTTCGCGACAAGGTGACGTACCTGATGCCGTTCAAGCAGGCCGACGGCCTCGTGACCGGCGCCCGCGTGCTGCCGGCCACGGGTCCGTCCAGCATCCAGATCGGCCCGTCGTGGATGGGCCGCATGGTGAACGGCCTGGGCGAACCGATCGACGGCCGCGGCAAGCTGGGGGGCGACGAGACCCTGTCGACGACGCCGCCCAAAGTGAATCCGCTGAGGAAGAGCCCCGTGGAAGAACCGCTGGACGTCGGCGTGCGCGCGATCAATTCGATGCTCACCATCGGCAAGGGCCAGCGCGTCGGCCTGATGGCCGGTTCGGGCGTCGGTAAATCGGTGCTGCTCGGCCTGATCACGCGCCAGACCGTGGCCGACGTGATCGTCGTGGGCCTGATCGGCGAACGTAACCGCGAGGTGCGCGAGTTCGTCGAGAAGTCGCTGGGCCCGGAAGGTTTGAAACGCGCCGTCGTCGTCGTGGCGCCGGCCGACGAGTCGCCCTTGATGCGCGTGATGGCGACGGAACTGTGCCATTCGATCGCGGCGCACTTCCGCGACCGCGGCCAGAACGTGCTGCTGCTGTGCGATTCGCTGACCCGCTACGCGATGGCGCTGCGCGAAGTCGCGCTGTCGCTGGGCGAGCCGCCGGCCACGCGCGGTTACCCGCCGTCGGTGTTCTCGAACCTGCCGCAGCTGGTCGAATCGGCCGGCAACGGCGAAAACGAAAACGGCAGCATGAGCGCCATCTATACGGTGCTGGCGGAAGGCGACGACCAGCAGGACCCGGTCGTCGACAGCGCCCGCGCGATCCTCGACGGCCACATCGTGCTGTCGCGCGAACTGGCCGAACGGGGGCACTACCCGGCGATCGACGTGGCGCAATCCATCAGCCGCTGCATGGCGCAGGTGGTCACGCCGGAACACGCGCAGGCCGCGCGCAAGCTGAAGGCGGCGCTGGCGAAACATGCGCGCGTGCGCGACCTGATCCCGCTCGGCGCCTACCAGCCCGGTGCCGATCCGGAGACCGACCGCGCCGTCAAGCTGCACCCGCATATCGAAGCATACCTGTGCCAGGGCACGCGCGAAGACGCGCCGTTCGCGGCCTGCGTCGACCAGTTGAAAGCGATCATGGCATGAGCAAGCGCGAGACGATCACCAGCCTGGACACCCTCGTGCGCGTACGCAGCACGGAAGTCGAGCGCCTGCAGACGGCGCTGGCCAAGAAGGAAGCGACGCGTGCGCGCTACCAGGCCAGCGTCGACCGCCTGACGGCACTGGCCGAAGGCAGCGGGCCGTCGGGCCAGCCGGCTGGCGCACGGCCGCTGTCGCCGGCGCTGGCCATGAATTGCGGTAACTACAAGCAGGCCGTGTTCGCCCTGGCGGATACCCATCGCACCGACTTGCAGCTGCACGAGGCCGACATGGCCGTCGCGCAGAAAACCCTGGCCCAGGCCTGGACGCGGCGCGAGCTGCTGGGCAAGGTGCTGGAGCGCCACGAGGTCGCGTACGCGCGCGAACAACACCGCAAACAGCACAAGCACGATGACGAAATTGCCACCCAATCCTGGCTTCTCCGACAGGTTTGATACGCAATACACAACTCTTAAGGAGCTAGCATGTCGACCATTACTGCACCAGCGTACGATCCGACCACCACTGCCACCGCGATGGCCCAGAAGTTCGTCGCCGAGCCGCAGCAACAGATCACCAACCAGACCGCCGTTGCAAACGCAACCGCGAGCGCATTGACGACCCTGGGCTCGGCAATCTCGGCGTTCCAGACGAGCTTGGCCTCGCTGACCGGCCTCAACAGTTCAATGCTGGCCCAGAGCGCCGTCCTCTCCGACACGACGGTCGGCACTGCCACCGCGAAACCGCTGGCAGCCACTGGTACCTACAGCCTGTTCGTGCAACAGTTGGCCACGGCGAGCCAAGTCTCGTACAACGGCTTGTCCGACGGCAGGACGCCGGGCGGCACGCTGAAAGTGACCTTGTCGAACGAATCCACTGCGACCACCACGGCCACGTTCAACGTCGACCTGTCGGCCGCGTCCGCGGATACCGACGGGGACGGCAAGCTGAGCATTGCCGAAGTGGCGGCCGCGATCAACCGTTCTTCCGGCAATGCGGGCTTGGTCTCGGCCGGCGTGGTCACCATCGGCACCGACACCCGGCTGGTGCTGACCTCAAAGAACACGGGCGTAGCCAACACGGTTTCGCTCGATCCGTCCCTCGTGACGGATGCGACCCTGAAGACCGGCCTGGGCACGCGCACCATCGTCAATGCGGCCCAGGACGCAATCGTCTTGTTTGGCGGCAAGACCGGCACGCCAATGCAGCAGTCGTCGAACACCTTTACCAACATTAATGGCGTGACGGCCACCTTCACCCGGGGACAAAGCGCGAGCGAAAACCCCATCACGCTGACGGTGAATAGTGACACCGCCGGCACGACCAAGAACGTACAGTCGTTTGTCGACGCCTACAACAAGCTCAAGACGACGATCGACTCACTGGTCGATCCGGGCAATCCAAGCAGCAACAAGGCTGCGGGTGCCTTCGCAAGCGATTCGGGGATCAAGGCGCTGCAAAGCCGTCTTGTCGACCTGCTGCGCCCGACCGGCAGCCTGTCGCTGGCCGCCTACGGCATCACGGCCAACCGCGATGGTACCCTCGCGCTCGACTCGACTCGCCTGACCAAGCAGCTGGCCTCCAATCCGAACGGCCTGGATCAGCTGATCGGCTCGAGCAGCATCAGCAGCCCGACCGGTATCGCGGGCAATTTGACCACCTACCTTAACCAGTGGAGCAATAGCACCACCGGCCAGATCCAGCAACGTACCAATGCGAACACCAAGCTGCAGTCGGACCTGAGCAAGCGCCAGACCGACCTGAGCGCACAATATGACATCGCTTACCAGCGTTACCTGAAGCAATTTACTGCGCTGCAAACCCTGCAGTCGACGATGAACAGCAACCTGTCCATGTTCGACGCAATGTTCGGCAGCAATAAGTCCTGAGAGAACAGTCATGTCTTATCAAGAAGCCTACAGCAGCTATCACGCGACGAGTCTGGATGCACAGACCTCTCGCGCCTCGCCAGTCGAACTGGTGCTGGTTCTGACCGACGGCCTGCTCGACGAGCTGGCCCGTGCACGCGCCCATATCGTCGCCAAGCGCTACGAGCAACGCGCCAACAGCATCAACAAGTGCGTCGACATCATCAACGGCCTGTCGAGTTCCCTCGACTTCGAGAGCGGCGGCCAGGTCGTGGCCAACCTCGCCAATCTGTACGATTTCTGTGTCACGCACCTGCATGGCGCCGGCATCAAGCAGGATCCGGCGATGGTCGACGAGGTCGTGAAGATCATGACCACCATCCGCCAGGGCTGGGATGGGGTGCGGTCGCGTAATGGCTGATCCACTCGACCGTCATGCCCAGCTGGTGCAGCTGGGCGACGCCTTGCAAGCGGCGGCCGCCCGTGCCGACTGGGACCGGCTAGGCGAGCAGGCCCGTGCCCTGATCCCGGCACTACGCGCGCTAGCCGAGCACGGTCCATGGAACGCCACGGAACGCACCGCACTGGAACAGGTGCGCGCACGGCACAGCGCCGCCGCCGCCGCCGCCGCAGTAGCCGCGCGCGCGCTCGAATCGCGCTTGGACGAGATGCGCGCCAACAAAGAGGGCTGGATCGCCTACGCGATGTTCGGCGAAACCGAACTCGGCCCAATCCACGAATGACGATGATGCTCAACACCGTATCCCCTTCCGCCCCGGCCCAATCGGATCAGCAGGCCAACGCGCCGGCCGCCGTCAAGGACGCCGCGCCCGCACCGGCCACACCGTCCGCACAGACCGACGGCGCCGCCCCGGCGCCGGCCCAAACGTTCGCCCGCTGGCTCGGCCAGCAACTCGACGGCGCCGGGCCGGTGCTCCAGGCGGCCGTGCCGGTCACGCAGGAAGCGGATGACGACAGCGCACCGCCGTCGAGCGCCACGGCGGCCCCGGCCGGCGACAAAAGCACCGATGACGGCAAAGCCGCCGCAGCGGTACCCGACAGCGCACTCCTGGCCGCGATGGCGATGCCCCTGATGCCGCTGTCGCCGCAACAGGTCACCCAGGCCGTACAGGCTGCCCAGGGCAATCCGCAAGGCACGACGCGTGGCACCGACGACGCCGGCAAGGCCGAGACGCCGGCCCAGCCGCTGGCCGTCTCCGGCCAGGACGGCCGCCGCGCCGCCATCGCCCTGCCCCAGGCCCTGCAAGCGGCCCAGGCCGCCCAGCCGGAAGCGACCGCCACGAACGTGCGCCTGGCCGTCCAGGGCAATGCTGCCAACGGCAACGCCGGCACCAGCAGCCAGGACGCGAACGCGGACGGATCGGCCTCCCAGAACGTGCAAGCCGGCACCAACACCGCCCCGGCCGCGGCCGTGCCGGGCGCCGTGCCCCTGCCTGCGGCCCAGCCGGCCGCCGATACCGTCAAGCTGGCCGGCCCGCCGACCGCTTGGCGCCAGACCCTGCAGGAAACGCTGGGCGACCGCCTGAACGTGCACGTCGCGGGCAACGTGCAGCAGGCCACGATCAGCATCGAGCCGCCCCAGCTGGGACGCATCGACATCGCGATCCGCCACAGCGCCGGCACGCTTGAAGTAAACATATCAGCCAGCAATGGCGACGTGCTGCGCCAGTTGCAGACCGTCAGCGACAACCTGCGCAACGATTTGTCGCAGCGCCAGTACACCGAAGTCGCGGTGACGGTGACCCCGGCTCCGAAGAATAGTGCGGCGCCGTTCGGCGACCCGCAACAGCAGGGGCGCGGCCGCCAGCGGGGCCGCGACCAGGACAACGAGCCCGGCCGCGGTCTGGCCGAGGCCGGCAATCCCGCGTCCGTGTTCAACCTCGGCCGCGACTCGTAAGCAATCGATGCATCGATAGCGCCCTCGAGGCGCGAGTACCAACATGAGCAAAATGAAAATGATTATCGCCATCGCCGGCGCCGTGATCGTGAGTGCGGCCGGCGCGGGTGGCGCGGTATGGTGGTTCATGCCGAAGCCCGCGGCCGCCGCCGGCGCCGCCAAGAAGGCGGAACCGGAAAAGGCCAAGGACGGCAAACCGGTCAAATACGTGACTTTGGACAAGGTCATCGTGATGCTGCGCCGCGGCCCGGACGAGAACGACACCCACTACCTGTCGACGGACCTGGTGCTGTCGACGGAAGCGTCGAAGGAAAAGGAAACGAAGGAAAATCTGCCCCTGCTGCGCAGCCTGGCGGTGCGCACCCTGTCGGCCTACACGATGAAGGAAGCGGCCGGCATGACTGTCGAACAGTACGCGGACCAGCTGAACAAATCCTTCGACGCCAATTATGAGCACGAGCACACGGAAAAACCGTTCGTGCAAGTCATGATCGGCAAGCTGATCATCGAATAACCATCGGGGACAACGTGGGTTACATGACCGACTACGCCGACAGCTACGCCAGCAGCGAATATGCCGACGCCGCCATCCACGCGGGCATGAACGCGGCCGAAGAGCAGAAACACCTCGTCGCCTACGCGCCGCTGGTCAAGCGCATCGCGCGCCAGCTCACGTCGCAGGTGTCGGGTGCGATGGGCCGCGAGGACATGGAGCAGATCGGACTGATGGGTCTGCTCGAAGCGCTGCGCCGCTACGGTACCCCGGACACCGGCTTCGCCAGCTACGCGTCGCTGCGCGTGCGCGGCGCGATCCTCGACGAGCTGCGCCGCCAGGACTGGCGTCCGCGCGCCGTGCGCCAGGACAGCCACAAGATGCGCGACGCCGTGCGCGCCCTCACCCGCAAGCTCGGCCGCGAGCCGAACGACAGGGAAGCGGCGGAGGCGCTCGGCATCAGCCAGGAAGAGTGGCGCCAGTTCCTGCTAGACGACTGCGCGGAAGAACTGCTCAGCTTCGACGACTTGCTGCAGGAAGCCACCGAGCGCGCCCACAGCGCCCCCGGTCCGGAAGACCAGTTCATGGTGCGCCGCAGCCTCGAGCAGGCGCTGGGCGCCTTGAACGAGCGCGAGCAGCGCGTCATCCAGATGATTTATGAATTCGAGCTCAGCTACAAGGAAATCGCGGCCGTGCTCGACCTGTCCGACGCGCGCGTCTGCCAGCTCAACAAAAGTGCGCTGGCCAAGATGAAAGCGGCGCTGGCCCAGGCCTGAACGACCCGACAAGAAAGGTAATAACAATCATGCAAATCCTTGGCATTCTCATCGTCCTCGGCGCGGTGTTCGGCGGCTACATGATGATGGGCGGCAGTGCCGGCGCCATCTGGCAGCCCAACGAACTGATCGTCATCTGCGGCGCCGCCCTCGGCGCCCTCGTGCTCGCCAATCCGAAACACGTGTTGATCGAGCTGATCGGCCAGATGAAGAAGATCGCCGGCAAGCACAAGCACGACTCGGAGTTCCAGCGCCAGCTGCTCCTCTTGATGTACGAACTGCTGCAGACGGCCGCCGGCGGCCTCAAGGCGCTCGACGCGCACGTCGAGGCACCGAAGGACAGCCCGATGTTCCAGCGCTATCCGCTGATCCTGGAAGAGCCCAAGCTGCTGGCTTTCATCGTCGACAACTTCCGCCTGATGGCAATGGGCAAGATCAGCGCCCATGAGCTGGAAGGCGTGCTCGAGCAGGAACTCGAGGCCATCCACGAAGAACTGACCCAGCCGTCCAAGTCGCTGCACAAGGTCGCCGAAGCGATGCCGGGTTTCGGCATCCTGGCCGCCGTGCTGGGCATCGTGATCACGATGAATTCCGTCGGCGAAGGCGCCGACACGGCCGAGATCGCGGAACACATCGGCGCCGCGATGGTCGGTACGTTCATCGGTATCTTCTTCTGCTACGGCGTGCTCGACCCGATCTCCGGCATGATGAAGCAGTTGGTCAATTCCGAAGCGTCGACGATGGAAACCGTGAAAGTCGTGCTGTGCACGCACGTGGCGGGCAAGCCGCCCCTGCTGGCGATCGACGCTGGCCGCCGCCTGATCCAGCTGAATACCAAGCCCAGCTTCGCCCAGCTCGAAGCGTGGATCAACGCGATGGCCGACGGCGAAGACGCCGGCGCCAAGCGCAAGGCCTGATCCGGAGCAATAAGTGCAAGCAACCAAAAAAGGCCCCGACAAGCATCACGAAGCCACCATCGTCAAACGTGGCGGCGGCAAGCATCACGACGACGAGCACGGCGGTGCGTGGAAGGTGGCGTTCGCCGATTTCTGCATGGCGCTGATGGCGCTGTTCCTCGTGTTGTGGCTGATCGCCTCGCGTGACGCCGAGCGGGTCAAGAACATCGTGCGCGACAACACGGCAAGCGGCTTGATCGAAGGCACCGGCGGCAAGCCCGAAATCAAGTCGAGCCCGGCCGGCAGCCTGATCGAACGCTTCCAGCTTCCCAAGAGCAATGGCGGCAGCGAAGGTCCCGGCAGCGGTGCCAAATCGAACACGTCGACGGTGCGCACGAAATACGAATCGCCATCGGAACTGGCGGCGCTCGCGCACCAGCTGGAACAGATGAGCGCGGACGCCGGCCTCGCGTCGAACCTTGCCACCGTGATCACGCCGGACGGCTTGCGCGTGATGCTGCACGACACCGACCACCAGGGCATGTTCGTGCGCGGCAGCCCGCTGCCGACCCCGAAGTTCGCAAAACTGTTGCGTGCGATGGCGCCGCTGTTCGAAAAGATGGAAAACCAGATGTTGATTGTGGGCCACACGGATTCCTTGCAGTACACTAATGCGGGTCCGGCGAGCTACTCCAACTGGAGCTTGTCGGTCAACCGCGCTCTGGCGGCGCGGTCCGAGCTGCTCATCGGCGGCATGCGGGGCGATACGATCCTGCAGCTGGTCGGCATGGCCGACCGGGCCCCGATCGATCCGGCGCATCCGGATGCTTCGCCCAACCGCCGCATCGAACTGCTGATCCTGACGAGCAAGCAGTCCGCCGCCGTCAAGACCATGTTCGGCGCGCCACCGGCCACCGAGTCCCTGACAGAGGATGCGTCCACGGCGAAGACCAACGATACGGAGCTCAAGGCACTGCGCAGCCAGATGGTAAAGAAACCATGACGATTCAATCGAAAACCCGAGGACCACGCATGAAGATCTCCAGCGCCTCCACACCTTCCGTCTCGATCGCCCCGCAGGTGGGCGGCGCCGCCGCGCCGGCCGCGGCACCCGCTGCCGCCCCCGCGGGCGCCGACGCGCTCGAATCCGCCGTGCTGCAACCGGCGCAGAAAGCGATCAAAGCCCTGCCCGACTTCGACGCCGCCCGCGTGGCCGAGCTGCGCGACGCGCTGGCTAAGGGCGAGCTGCCGTTCGACGCGGGCCGGCTGGCCGGCCTGATCCAGCGCTTCCACGGCAGCGGCAACAAGGCGTGAATCCGATGAGCCGCATGACCCGCGACCAGGCCGTCGCGCGCCTGCTGGACGGCATCCAGGCCGACCTTGGCACCTGCGGCACGATCCGCGACCTGCTGGAACGCCAGTTCCAGGCCGCCCTGCGCCATCGCGGCACGGAACTGGCCCAGCTGGCCGACGAACTCACGCCCGAGCTGGACGCGATGGAACAGCGCCGCCAGCAACGCGTGCAGCTCGTACGCGCCCTGCTGGGCCCGCAAGCGACGATGAATGACCTGTTCGGCAGCCTGCCGGCACCGCAGCGCACGCGCGGCCAGACCGACTGGGACAAGCTCGAAGCGCTCGTGCGCGACTGCAAGCAGGCGACGACGCGCAACGGCAGTCTGATGGCTGAACAATTTACGATCATGCAACGCCTGCTGCACGGCGAAGACGATACCTATGCGCCACGCTGAATTCACGACGTCGATCCCCGCCCTCACCCCGACACAGGCCACCGCGCCGACCGCGCCCCTGAAAAATGGGAGCAATGCGGGCGGCGGCAAATTCGGCGGCATCTTCAACGAGGTGCAGGGCGAGGTGTCCGACTTCATCCAGAACGGCGGCGGCGATTTCGCCACGAGCGCTCAGCTCAGCGCCGAGGGCCGCATGTGGGCCGCGCGCAGCCAGAACACGACGGCCGCCGTCATGGGCGACGGCACCGACGCGTCCCCCGACCAGCAGGCTTTCCTGGAGAGCATCGCCCCGTGGGCCAAGGAAGCGGCCGACAAGCTGGGCGTGGCGCCGGAACTCGTCTCCGCGCACGCCGCGCTGGAATCCGGCTGGGGCCAGCGTCCGCTGCGCAATGCGGACGGCAGCTCGACGTATAACCTGTTCGGCATCAAGGCCAACGCCAATTGGCGCGGCAGTGTGGCCGAATCCGCCACGACGGAATACGTGGGCGGTGCCGCGCTCAAGACGAGCGCCCGGTTCCGTGCCTATCCGGACCAGGCCAGCGCCTTCCGCGACTATGCACAAATGCTGATCGACAATCCGCGCTTCCACGGCGCGCTCGGCACCGGGAACAATGCCCAGGCGTTCGCCGCCGGCCTGGCGAAAGGCGGGTATGCGACCGACCCGGCCTATGCGGCCAAGCTCGCCCGCCTGGCCGGCAAACTGCAGAACATCAGCGGTTGAGCTCCATGTCGATGGGCTCAACCGTGCCAGGTCCGGCGACACGCATGCGCACGACCTGTCCGCTGCCGGCGTTGCGCACGCGCACGACGGCGCCCTTCCCGCCCGCATCCAATGCCTCTCCGGCCATGCTGACTTCGATGCCTTCGCGCTTCGCGACCATCGTGACGGCATCGCCGCGCTTCACCAGCACCGGACTGCTGAGCTGGCCGCTGCGCAGAATGTCTCCTGGACGCAACATGCGACGAGACATTTGTCCGACCGCGTCGGCCGGATTGCTGACCGGATCGGCAATGTTCGAAATATCACGGCGCTCGATCGTGACTTGTGCATCCGTCAACGCTTCATTGGCCGCGACCGGCGCGGCGGCGATCGCGACCATGGCCGTCACGCGCGCGCGGACGGTGTACTCGTACCGCCATCCGGGCGTGTCCGGACAGCGCGCCACGAAGCGCATCCTCTGGGGAGAGCGGGTATCGAGCGGTTCGACGGCCACTTGCTGGCTGCACGGCGGCGCCGGACGCGCGGCGACGACGGCGATCTCGAATTGCGGTTCGGTCAATCCTGACGCCGCCATCTGCTTCTCCAGTTCGGCATGGGCGGTTTGTTCAATTTGCACCGGAATCGACGGCGTTGCCGCGTGCGCGAACGCAGAAAACAACATCAGTGACGAAGCGGCAAGGGTTGCCTTACAGAAAGCAATCATTAGAGAATAGTGGCTGCGGAAAAATCTGATTCTAACCAATCATCCGACATTCAACCGACAGGAGTTCCTGACATGACGATTAATTTCAAAGACGCACTGGGTGTGCACGCGGACGCGCTGGAACTGCGCGCCGAGCGCACCAAGGTGTTGGCGGCGAATATTGCGAATGAAAGCACGCCCGGCTACACCGCACGCGACATCGATTTTGGCGCCATGTTGCAGGATCGCATCGACACGGAGAACGGCGAGCTCAGCCTGAGCGACGACAAGCCGCTGTACCGCGTGCCGTTCCACCCGAGTGCCGACGGCAACACCGTCGAGATCGGCGTCGAGCAAGCCGCGTTCGGCCAAAACTCGTCCGATTTCAATACCAGCCTCACCTTCATCAACATGCAGTTGCGTGGTCTGGCGAAAGCCATCAACGGTCAATAACAGGTCAATAATGGGCTTCAAGGACATTTCCCAGATCGCCGGTTCGGCGATGGCGGCGCAGTCGGTGCGCCTGAACACGATCGCCAGCAACCTGGCCAACGCCGACGTCGCGGCCGGTTCCGAAGCGGAAGCGTACCGCGCCCGCAAGCCGGTGTTCGCGGCCGTCATGGGCAATAACGCCAGCGCGGGCGTGCAGGTGCTCGACGTGGTCGAAAGCGCCGAGCCGCTGCGCCGCGTGCACGAGCCGGACAATCCCAAGGCCGACGCCGACGGCATGGTCTATTACACGAACGTCAACGAAGTGTCCGAAATGGCCGACATGATGTCCGCCAGCCGCGCCTTCGAAACCAACGTCGAAGTCCTGGGCCGCATCAAATCCATGCAGCAGTCGCTGCTCAAGCTGGGAGATTCCTGATCATGATGACGACCACCTCCACCACCAACAGCCAATTCGGCAACACGGCGAACGCGGGCACCGACAAGGTGTCGGCCCAGGCGCCGACCAGCGCGAACAAGGACATGTTCACCAAGCTGCTGGTGGCGCAGATCCGCAACCAGGATCCGCTGTCGCCCCAGGACCCGACCGCCTACGTCAACCAGCTGTCGCAACTGTCGCAGACGGAAGCGCTGCAGAACCTGTCGCAGACGACGACCGCCAGCGCGACCGTCCTGCAAAGCCTGCAAACGCTGGCAATGGGCGGCCAGGTCGGTTCCGACGTGGCCGTGGCGACGAGCACTCTCAAGCTCGACGGCAACAAGGTGAGCGGCAACGTGCAACTGAACGGCCTCTCCGCCGGCACGAGCCTGATCCTGACCGGCACCGACGGCCAGCAGCATACGATCAACCTGGGTCCCGGTTCGGGCGCCCAGTCGTTCACCATCGATCCGGATGCCCTTGGCCTGGCGCCCGGTTCATACACGATCCAGGCCAAGCCATCGGACGGCAGCTCGCCCACGGTCGAAGTGGCGGCGCGCCTGAACAGCGTGCGCGTCAACGGCACCCACGTCGTGCTCCAGGTGGCCAATATCGGCGAGGTCGATCCCTCGTCCGTCACGGGTTTCAACGGCAAGACGGGCTCCTGACCGGTGCCCTCCCTCTACCGCAACGCATTTAAGGAATCGACATGAGCTTCGACATCGCACTGTCCGGCATCCAGGCCATCAACGAGCAACTGAACACCGTCTCGAACAACATCGCCAACGCGGCCACGTACGGCTTCAAGGCCGGCCGCGCCAACTTCGCCTCCGTCATGGCCGGCACCCAGCCGAACGGCGTGCAAATCGGCTCGGTGACGCAGAACATCAGCCAGAACGGCAGCACCCAGACGACCGGCCGCGCGCTCGACGCCGCCATCGACGGCCGCGGCTTCTTCGTCAGCGTCAACAACCAGGGCACCACGCAATATTCGCGCGTCGGCATCTTCTCGACCGACGCGAAGGGTGTCCTGATCGACAGCAACGGCAACAAGGTGCAGGGCTACGGTCCGACCAAGAACGGCGCTTTGGGCGCGATGGGCGACGTGCAGGTCCCGACCGGCCAGATCCCGGCCGTCGCGACGACCGGTGTGTCCTACGTCGGCAACCTGTCGGCCGACTGGAACGTGCCGGCGACGGCCTTCAAATCCACCGATTCGTCCAGCTACAACATGGTTAAGCAGTCGCTCGCGTACGACTCGCTGGGCACCCAGCACACCGTGTCGCAATACTTCGTCAAGACTGGTACCGGCAAGGTCGACGTGTATTACGGCGTCGATGGCGCCGCGCCGGACACCGCGGCAAACCCCAAAGTCAGCCTCACCTTCGACACGAGCGGTCAGTTGACCGGAACCACGACGGGCACGGTGACCTTCACGGGTACGGGCGCGACCGCCTCCTCCGTCAAGTTCGACTACAAGGGCACGACCTATTTCGCCGGCGAAGCCAGCACCACCACCAACCGCAGCGACGGTTATGCGTCGGGCGCGTTCGTGGGCCTCTCGATGTCCCCCGACGGCTCGCTCGTCGCCAAGTACAGCAACGACCAGTCGCAGGTGGTCGGCACGGTCGCCATCGCCACCTTCGCCAACGAAGGCGCGCTGTCGGCCATCAGCGATACGAGCTGGGTCGCCAACGCCGAATCCGGCGCCGCCCTGACCGATCCGCCGGGCGTGGGCTTGTCGGGCAAGCTGGCGACCGGCGCACTGGAAGGCTCGAACGTCGACATCACGTCGGAACTGGTCGGCCTGATGACCTCGCAGCGCAACTACCAGGCCAACTCGAAGGTCCTGACCACCGAAAGCCAGATGATGCAGGCCCTGATGCAGGCCCTGTAAGCCTGACGACCCATGGATAAACTGATCTTCACCGCCGTCTCGGGCGCCGAGCGCCTGATGCGCTCGCAGCAGGTCCACGCCAACAACCTGGCCAACCTGGACACCGCCGGCTTTCGCGCCAGCATGGAAGTGGCGACCCAGCAGCAGCTGGGCGGCTTCGGCTACGACGACCGCCACATGTCGGCCATGCAGGCCGACATGATCTCGACCCGCGCCGGGACCGTGCGCGAAACGGGCCGCCCGCTCGACGTCGCGATCGGCGGCCAGGGCTATCTCGCCGTGCAGTACGGCGACGGCGAAGCCTATACCCGCTCGGGCGAAATCGAAATCGGTTCGGACGGCGCGCTGTCGGTGCACGGCCATCCGCTGATGGGCGAAGGCGGCCCGATCGTCCTGCCGCAGCACACCGCGGTCGAGATCGGTACGGACGGCACGATTTCCGTGCTGACCGAAGGTGCCAAGCAGATGCAGGTCGTCGACAAGCTGCGTCTCGTGAACGCCACGGGCGCCGAACTGACGAAGAACGAGGCCGGCCTCATCGTGTCGCGCGACGGGGCCAACCTGCCGACCGACCCGAGCGTCAAGGTCCGCCCGCGCGCGCTGGAAGGCAGCAATGTCTCGGCCGTCGAGGAAATGGTCGCCACCATGAGCCTGAACCGCAGCTTCGAGGTGCAGATGCGCCTGTTCAAGGCCAGCGACGGCATGAACGAAGCGGGCAACAAGCTGATCGCCGGTTAACCGCACGTCCCTAACAGAATCAGGAGAGAGAAACCATGAATCCAGCAATGTGGATCAGCAAGACCGGCGTGCAGGCGCAAGATACGAAACTGCAAGCCATCGCCAACAACCTGGCCAACGTGAACACGGTCGGCTTCAAGCGCGACCGCGTCGTCTTCGAAGACCTGTTCTACCAGGTCGGCAAGCAACCGGGCGCCCAGACGGCCGACAACACCGTCTCCAACGGCGTCCAGCTCGGTAACGGCGTGAACATCGTCGGCACGCAGAAGGTCTTCACCAACGGCAACATCCAGACCACCGGCCAGTCGCTCGACGTCGCGATCAACGGCAACGGTTTCCTGCAGGTGCGCCGCCCGGACGGCCAGCCGGCCTACACCCGCGCCGGCCAGCTGCAGGTCGATTCGAACGGCGTGCTGGTCAATGCCCAGGGCCTGCCCCTCGTGCCGCAGATCACCGTCCCGAACAACGCGACCTCGATCACGATCGGCGAGAACGGCATGGTCAGCGCGTCCATCCCGGGCAACATCGCCCCGACCGAACTGGGCCAGTTGACCCTGACGACCTTCGTCAACCCGGCCGGCCTGCAAGCGCTGGGCGAGAACCTGTTCCAGGAAACGGCGGCCAGCGGCAACCCGAACGAAGGCAAGGCCGGCGACGGCGCTTTCGGCAAGATCAAGCAGGGCGCACTGGAAGGCTCGAATGTGCAGGTCGTCGAAGAGATGGTCGACATGATCGCCGCCCAGCGTACTTATGAAATGAACACGAAGGTGTTGTCGGCCGCCGACAACATGCTGCAATACCTGTCCCAGGCTTCCCGCTGACCATGAAACGCTTCGCCCTCGCCGCCGGGATGGCGGCCAGCCTCGTGCTGACCGGATGCGCCACGTCGCACGTCCCCCTGAACACCCCCGTTCCCGAAGACGACGTCCTCGCCCTGCCGAAAGCGCAGGCGCCACGCGCCGGCATCGGGGGCGGCGTGTTCAGCGCCGACACCGTCTCGCTGACCTCGGACGCGCGCGCGTTCCGCGTGGGCGATGTGGTCACCGTCCTGCTGCAGGAAACGACCCAGGCCAGCAAGAAGGCCGGGACCAGCTTCAACAAGGGCTCCTCCGCATCGGTCACGCCGATCGGCGCGCTCGGCAAGACCTTCGGCCGTACCGGCCTGAACATCGCCGGTGACCGCACCTTCAACGGCGACGCCACCAGCACGCAGCAGAACGCGCTGTCCGGCGCCATCACCGTGCTCGTGCAGGAAGTGCTGCCGAACGGCCTCCTGCGCGTGGCCGGCGAAAAGCGCTTGCAGCTGAACCAGGGCGAGGAATACGTGCGCATCAAGGGTTATCTGCGCGCGGCCGACATCGACAACGAGAACCAGGTGTCCTCGCTGCGCGTGGCCAATGCCCGCATCGCCTATTCCGGCCAGGGCACGCTGGCCGACGCGAACACCCCCGGCTGGCTGACCCGGTTCTTCACCGGTCCGTTCATGCCTTTCTGAGGACGACATGACCCGAACTTTACGTTTCGCTTCCCTGACGCTGGCCGCGCTGCTGGCGCTGCCGGCATTCGCCGCCCCCGTGGCGAAGACCGCCGCCGTCAGCCCCGACACGGCCATCCTCGCCCGCACCCAACCGCTGCGCAACCTCGTCAGCGTCGAAGGCGTGCGCGAGAATCCGCTCGTCGGCTACGGCCTCGTCGTCGGCCTGAACGGCAGCGGCGACTCCACGCAGGTGAAGTATTCGAGCCAATCGGTCGTCAATATGCTGAAGCAGTTCGGCGTCAAGTTGCCGGAGGGCGAGGAAGCGAAGAACAAGAACGTGGCCGCCGTCATGGTCTCGGCCGTGTTCCCGCCCGGCTACCGCCGCGGCCAGGCGATCGACGTGACCGTCTCGTCGCTGGGCGATGCGAAAAGCCTGCGCGGCGGTACCCTGCTGCTGACCCAACTGCGCGCGGCCGACAATGAAGTGTATGCGCTGGCCCAGGGCAACCTCGTCGTCGGCGGCCTGTCCGCGGCCGGCAAGAGCGGCTCGTCGGTGACGGTGAACACGCCGACCGGCGGCCGCATCCCGAACGGCGCCCAGATCGAGCGCGAAATCCCGACTGACTTCGCCACCCGTCCGGCCGTGCTGCTGCGCCTGCGCCATCCGAATTTCGACACCGCGACCAATGTCGTCAATGCCATCAACCGCCGTTTCGGCCAGGTCGCCACCACGGCCGACGGCACCAGCGTCGAGGTCGTGGCGCCCACGAACCCGACCGAGCGCGTCGCCTTCGTCGCCAAGCTGGAGAACATGGCGGTGGAAGCGGGCGCGGAAGTGCCCCGCGTCGTATTCAACTCGCGCACCGGCACCGTCGTGATTTCCGACGGTCTGCGCGTGAAATCGGCCGCCGTCACCCACGGCTCGCTGAAGGTCGTGATCTCGGAAAGCTCGGCCGTCAGCCAGCCGGGACCGTTCTCCAGGGGCCAGACGCAGGTCACGCCGCAATCGAAGGTGTCCGTCGACCAGGGCTCGGGCCAGATGTTCCACTGGCCGGCCGGCGCCCGCCTGCAGACCATCATCGACACGGTCAACAGTCTCGGCGCCTCGCCGGACGACATCATGGCCATCCTGCAGGCGCTCGACCAGGCCGGCGCAATCGAAGGCGAACTGGTGGTGATCTGATGAACAACGTCAATGCCATCGATCCGGGCACGCCGGACCAGGCCGCGGACCAGGACAAAGTGGCCCCCGCGGCCGACAAGGCTTATGTTGCCAAAGCAACCAAGGCCGCCATCGAATTCGAGAGCTTTTTCATCTCGCACATGCTGCACCAGATGCGCGAGAGCACGCGCGCCATCGCCCCGGACGACAGCCCGACCAAGGACAAAGTCAACCAAGACATGACGGACATGGTGGACAACATGTTGGCAGGAAATATGGCCCACCAGCGTGCCTTTGGCGTCGCCGATGCGATTTTGCGTCAGATATTGCCGGCCCCCCTTAATAAGTCGTCGTGAACGGTCGCCTGTTAATACTGATCACGCACAATTGAGACTCGCACGATGAGCATCCTGAACAACGCCCTGTCCGGAGCGGTCGCTTCACAACTGGCCCTGTCGGCCAGCAGCCAGAACATCGCCAACCTGCAGACCAAGGGTTACACGCGCCAATCTGCCCTGCTGACCGCTGTCGCACCGGCGGCCGGCTCGGCCCAGGCCGGCAACGGGGTTCACGTGACCCAGTTGCTGCGGTTCTCGGACAGCTACAAGACCCAGCAGCTGTGGCGCAGCGCGTCCGACCTGGGTGCGCGCTCGCAGACCCAGCCCTATATGACGCAGCTGGAAAAGGTGATGGGCGACGACACGGCCAGCCTGTCGAGCGGCGTCGACGCCTTTTTCTCTGCGCTGAATGCGGTAGCCGGCGTCGATCCGACGTCAACCCCGCTGCGCCAGCAGGTGGTGACGGCGGCTGGTCTGCTGTCGCAACGCTTCAATAGCCTGAACAACGTCTTCAACGCCCAGCTGCAATCCGTGCGCCAACAGCGCAGCGCGCTGGTCGATTCGGCCAACAGCACGATCGCATCGATCGCGTCGCTGAATGCCCAGATCGCGAACGCTAATGCCACCGGCAGCAATGCCTCGACCCTGGTGGACGCGCGCGACCAAGCCATCGACAGCCTGGCGACCCAGATGGGCCTGGAAGTCAGCGACCAACCGGACGGCACCCGCAACGTCTCGCTCAAGACGGGCCAGTCGCTCGTGCTGGGTGGCGTGGCCGGCAAGCTGTCCGTCGGCGGCGGCGCTGCGCAGACCTTCAGCCTGACGTTCGCCGGCTCCGCGTTCGACCTCGACACGACCAAGGCCGGCGGCCAGCTGGGCGGGCTGTCGGCCTATGAACAGGACACGCTGCTGCCGCTGCAGCAAGGCGTGGCCGACATGGCCCAGCAGATCGCCGACAAGGTCAACACCCAGCTCAAGGCCGGCTATGCCATGGACGGCACCCCGGGCAAGCCGCTGTTTGTCTACAACACGGGGAGCACGTCGAACATGCTGCAGGTGGCGGATGGCTTCCAGACCTCGGACCTCGCGTTTTCCGGCGACGGTACGCCCGGTGACACCGGTAACCTGCAAAAACTGGTCGACATTAAGAGCCAGTCGATCACGCTGACCAAGATCGGCACCGTGATGGTCAGCGACGCCGACACCCAGCTTGTAGGACGCCTCGCCGTGGACAGCCAGCAAAACAAGAGTGCGCTGGCCACTGCACAGACGATGCGCACCCAGTCCGAAGCGGACTGGCAGTCGACGAGCGGCGTCAACCAGGACGAGGAAGCCGTGCACCTTGTGGAATACCAGAACATGTACCAGGCCAACATGAAGGTGATGTCCGTCGCGAACGCGCTGTTCGACGCCACCTTGCGGATGATGGGTTAAGGGAGAACAGCATGCGTATCGCCACCAGTCAATACCAGGCGATGATGACTCAGTCGCTCGAGACGAACCAAGAGCGCATCACCTATGTCACACAGCAGATGGCCAACGGCAACCGCATCCAGGTGCCGTCGGACGATCCGGTAGACAGCGTGCGCCTGTCGCGCCTGAAGCGCGAGGAGGCGACCATCGCGCAGTATCGCAGCAACATCGCCGCTGTCCAGATTCGCCTGTCGAAGAACGAAGGCTCCCTGCAGAACATGGTCAACGACATGCATTCGGGCCGCGACCTGCTCGTGTGGGCGTCGGACGGTTCCAACACGCCGAACGACCTGAACGCGATGGTCATCTCGCTGACCTCGCTGCGCGACAGCCTGATGTATTCGGCAAATGCAATCGACCAGGAAGGCCGCCACGTGTTTTCCGGCACCGCGACAGGCACCGCCCCGATCGCCTACGACGCCACTGCCCCTCTCGGCTCGCGCTACAGCTATGCCGGTAACACGAACGACCAGCTGGTCGTGGTGGGCAACGGCATCACGCAGGTGGGCAACCAGAATGTCAAGGGGCTGGAAAAACTATTGAACGAGCTCGACCAGACGATCAACACGCTGTCGGCCAGCGGCGTCAACGCCAACGATCCGGCCGTGCGCAATACCTTGAAGGCCAACCTGGACGGGTTCGACCAGACCATGGGCCTCGTTTCGGGCAAGGTCGCCGTCATCGGCGGCCAGCAGAACATCCTGAAGACGATCGATGCCAACCACGAGAACGTCAGCCTGTCGAACCAGACGGCAATCCTGGACATCGGCCAGCTCGACGTCGGCTCCGCCGCCATTGAGCTGAACGGCTACCAGACGGCACTCCAGGCCAGCTACAAGGCCTACAGCAAGATCGGTAACCTGTCCCTGTTCTCGGCGCTCTGATGGTCATGGATACCACATTACGTCCCACGACCGCCGGCGCTACCGGCGGCACCCTCGGCACCCGGACGAACGCATCGTCCCGACTGCTTCCGGCGCGCACCACCGAGCGCCCCGACGACAGCGCGGCCGCCGCGGCCGCGTCCCCGACGACGGGGGTGCCGCTACGCGCCAACGGCAGCGCCGCGCGGCTCGACAGTGGCCTGCAGGACCAGGTGGCGCGCGCCCAGCAGGCGCTGGACTACCTCGACCGCGTGGCCACTCAGCTCGAAACCCTGAAGAGCGAGCTGACCGCCAAACTGGCCGGCACTCGCAACGGCTCGCGCCAACACCTCGAGGCCCAGGTACGCCAGCTGGCCGAGACGCTGTCCGCGCGCCGGCAAAACGGCGGCGCCAGCGTCGACAGCAATCTGGATTTTTCGGCGGCGCCGGCCACGCAGCGCTTCCGCATCCGCGGCCTCGACATCGATACGCTCAAGAAGAACGCACCGCAGAGCATCTCGTTCTCGGTCGGCGGCGCCGGCGGCCCGCAGATGTCCGTCAACATCGAACCGGACCAGTCGAACCAGGAAGTCGCCCGCGCCCTCGACCGCGCCCTCGCCCCGATGGGCGTACGTGCGCGCCTGGACGATAAAGGCGAAGTCGTCTTCTCGGCCTCGGAGTCGGACTGGTCGTCCATCAAGGGCAGCATCGCCATGAGCGGCCGCGGCCGCGTGACCACGGACGAAGTGCCGGCCAACCTGGCACCCGACAGGTGGAACGTGAGCACCGACACTGGCAACGCCGACGCACTGCGCCAGAGCCTGCGCGAAGTGGTGCAGGCCCTGGAACGCGTGCGCCGTTCGCAGGTCGCCGCCAGCAATGCCCTGTCGGCCGCCAGTGCCCAGGTGGCGGAAGCCGAAACACCGCCGCCGGACGTGCCCCTCGCCGCCGACGACTTCACCAAGGCCGCGGCCAGCACCGACTACGAGTCGCTGCTGGCGCTGACGTCGGCGCTGGTCGGTGTCAGCCGCGATCGCGTGCTGGCGCTGCTCGGGCTGCGCTGAGCCCGACAAACCCGCTTGCATTGCACGTCTTTCCCGCGACAGCGGGAATCCGTGCCGAGTTTCCGTCAGCGCGAACTTAGCGACTGTCGGAGCGTCTGTATGGATCCCCGCTTGCGCGGGGATGACGTCGGCAAAGCTGAGGCCTCAGCGCGTGATCGGCTTGACGCTGATGGTCGTCCCGCGCAGATCGATATCGTGGATCTCGATGCTGCCGAACGTCGGCCCCGGATGGCTGCCCACGCGGATGTTGCGGAAGCTGATCTCGCCGATCGTGCTGGGCAGGCGCAGCGTGATCGAGCCGTCCTTGTTCACCGTCGCCTGCGAATTGGCGGGATCGTAGCTGACGTCGCGCACCGTCGTGTCGGCCGACAGCATCAGCGCGAGCGGATTGAACACCGCCGCCAGCTCGCCCAGCACGCGCACGCCGTCATTCGGCAGCGCGTGTTGCACGGCCGTCTGCAGGCCCTGCTGGCCGCCCTGCGCGGCCAGGGCGATCAGGCGCAGTTCGGCCTGGCGCGCCTGGTCGCGTAGCGCATCGTCGTTGCGGCCTTGCGCCGTCACGTCGCTCAATTCAACGTCCGACAGCGCGCGCAGCCCGCGTCCGAATTCGCGCTCGCCTTCGCGCTCCCCGGCAATGCGCGTGGCGACGCCCGCCGCCGGCGCGGCCGCCACCGCCGCGTAGGCGTGCAACGGCCCGAGCAATGCCGTGGCGAGTGCCGCCGCCATACGCAGGCTGCGCTGGCGCCGCACGGCGCCGCGCACCTGCGCCTGCGTGATCAGCTTCATGTCGGCCAGGATCTCGCCCAGCCTGCGCCCGCTCTGTTCCTGGGCACGGATTGCCGCGTCCAGCTGTTCCTGCGAGATCAGCTTCTTCTCGATCAGGATCTGGCCCAGCCGGGACCTGTTGGTGCTGCGTGTCATCCAGTCGCTCATCCCCGTCTCCTCATGGTGTGGTCATCACTGCCCGACGGCCGCGCGCAGCTTGAGGCCGACGCGGTTCTGCAGTTCCGTCATCTTGGGCTGGATCTGGGCCGCATTCGCCTTGGCGACGTTCTCGCCGACCGCCTTCTTCAGCTCCGGCACAATGCCCTCGAACTTGGCCAGCACGGGCGACTCGAGGATGCCCGCCAGCTGCTTCAACTCGTCCTCGCTGAACTTCTGCGCCAGCAGCGGCGCCACGCTGGACTGCACGATCGCGTGCGTGCTCGTGCGCAGCGCCGGCGCTTCCTGCTCGACGAACTTCGCCGCTTCCGCCGTGATGTCCTTCATCGTCGCGTCCTGCTTGTCGGCCGGCACGCGGCTCTGCACCACCACGCGCGACTGGCGCAGCATGTCGGCCACGGGCGACTGCAGCATCTGCAGGCCGACGGCGTCCAGCCCCATCTTGTCCAGCACGCGCTGCACGAGCGCCTGCTTGGACGCCGGCACGCCGGTCATGCCCTCGGCGTTCGCGCCACCCGCCAGGCCAAGCCCGATACCGAGGGCCATCGTCACACACATCAATCGGGACATCGTCATCTCCACGAAAAAAATTCAGAAAGGCCGCGTGTACGAGGCGCCCGCGTACTTCACGATCAGGCTGCCGGACACGTCGGTGGCCGCATAAGGGTTGTAGATCAGGTTGAAGAAATTGTCGCAGTTGAGATTGCAGTCGCTGCGCGCCGGGATGTTGTACGTCCCCTTCATGTAGCTGCCTGTCAGGTTGACTTCCCCGCCGTCGTCGAAGCGGTAGCGCAGGCCCACGCTCTTGAGTTTCGTGTCCGGCAGCGGCGCGAGGAGGCTCATCTTGTCGCCCGGGATGGAGCTCTTGCGCGGCTCGTAGCCGAAGCGCAGCGCGAGCTTCTTCGTCAGGTTCAACTGGGTGCCGAGGCTGTAGTTGACGACGCTGCGGAAACCCATCTTGAACGTGGCCTGGCTCGAATTCGCGTAGCCGAACAGGCGCGCCATCTCGAGCAGCTTGACGCTGCGGTCGAACTGGAACGTCAGCTCGTTCCACTGGGACCAGTCGGCATAGCTGACGTCCGCGTTCAGCTGCACGTAGTCGGTCAGCATCAGCTTCATGCCGGCCTGCACGCGCCACGGGAACGGGATCCTGGCCGTCATGTTCCCCGACTGGTATTCCGGAATCTCCTGCGGCATGCCGGTGACGGCGCCGACGACCGGCCCGAGCAGGCTGGAATGCAGGCCGCGCACGAAGCTGCGCAGCATCGGGTCGCTGTGGAACATGTACGAGCCGGTATAGGTCGTGCGCGCGCCGCCCTGGTACACGAGGCCCAGCGCGAACCACGACTTCGGCTCCCACAGCACGCCGATGTTGACCGTCGGGTCGAACGAGGCGCGCAGGTCGAAGTCGATGTTGGCCGCGCGCTTGAACGGGTTGACCATGCCTTCCGGACCGCCGCCGCACAGGCCGAACGTCAATGTATCGATCACGGTGCCGTTGCCGTTCGGGCAGACGGCCTTCTGCAGCTGGCCGACGGTGCCCAGCAGTTTGTTCGGCGCGCGGAAGTCGGTGTTGATGGCGAACGCGGAATATGCGATCGGCACGGAGATGCCGATCTTGAGCGTGTCCGAGACCTTGTACGCGGCCGCCGGCGACAGGTACACGAGGCGCTGCAGCTGGACCAGGCGGCCGTCGAAGCGGGCCGGATCGTCCGGGTCCTTGGTGCGGTCGATACTCATCGCCGCCGACAGGTAGACCATCGTGCCGAACGTCCAGCGCGACCCGGGCGCGTTGTACGACACGCCGAGGCCCGGCACCAGCACGGCCGGCAGGCGCGCCTTGGGGATGCCGTAGAACGGGATCTCCATCGCCTGGCGCACCGGCCCGCTCGACTTGCCGTTGACCGGATCGTCCTTGAAGCCGCCGATGTCGATGTCCGGCGCCGACACGAAATGGTTCGGGTTGCGGATCGCCGCCATGAACACGGAATCGATCTTCTGCGTGCCCGTCAGGCGCGCGAGGCCGGCCGGGTTGAAGTGGATCGATTCGATCCCGGGCGGGTCGGCCGTCACCGCATTCCCCATCGCCATCGCGGTGGGGCTGGTGACCAGGTTGTCGGTGACGCCGGCATGCGCACCCGGCGCCAGGCCGGCCAGCGCCAGCGCGCACGCGAGACGGCGCGCGGGAAAAGCAGTCGACGACGGCGCGGGGGTCATGGCGTCGGCCTCACAGCGACAGGGGCAGGCTCATGGTCAGCGACAGGTTCGGCGCGGCCGCGGTGAGGCCGGCGCCGACCGTCACGTTGACGGTGGTCTTGGGCGAGATGCGGTAGCCCGCGCCGATCGACAGGATGCCGGCGCTCTGCGTCTGCGTCTGCGCCCTGGCGTTATTGTCGAACGTGAGCGTGGAGCGGGCCTGGATCGATTCCTGGAACGAGAACGACGTCGTGATCTTGTACGACAGCGCATACGCGAAACCGAGGCCGAAGCCGAAGCTGGCGCCGGGCTTCACCTGGCGCAGCGTGGCGCCGTACAGCTGCTGGTTCAGGTGCTTGGCCGTCAGGCCGTATCCGGCGTTGAAGGAGCCGAACAGCGCCACCGGATCGACGATGCGCGTCATGTTGGCGCCGAGGTTGAAGCTGTTGACGCCGGAGCCGGTGGCCACGCCCTTCTGCACGTCGACCTTGTACGGGCTGGTGCCCGTCGCGAGGCGCGTGCCGGCCGTGATCGTGTACGCGACCTCGTCGCGCTTGACTTCCTGCGGCTGCCAGCGCACGCCCAGGCCCACGTCGCCGATCGTGTGCGACACGCCCGAGAAACCGGCCGAATCGGAATAGCGGCTGATCATGGGCAGGGTCACGTTCGCGGTAAGGTTGTTCAGCACGCCGTAGTCCGCCATGATCGTGTTGGTGATCGTGTGCGAGTTCGTGTTCTCGATCGAGAACAGTGTCGCCGTGCCGGACGACAGGTCGGTGTTGATCTTTTCCTGGCCGATGTAGGTGTAGCCCAGTTCGTAGTTCACCTGCACCTTGCCCTTGCGGAGCAGCGAGTACTGCTTGTCGACGGCGGTCAGGGTTTCCTTGAGCAGCGTCGCGTTGTCGGCGTCGCCCTCCTTCTTCGCCAGCGCGTCCCGCACCGCGTCGGCGGAAGCGGGCGGCGTGCCGGCCGTGGCGGCATTCAGCGTGGAGGAACTCGCCGTGTCCTGCGCCAGTGCCGGCAGCTGGGCGAACAGGCCGGCGGCAGCCAGCGCCGGCGCCAGCATCGTGGAAATCTTCATGGTGGTCCTTCGTGGTGGGTCTATTGTTTGCGGATCGAGATCCCGCCGAAACCGTTCAACAGGCGCTCGTTCGCCAGCTGCGTGTCGATGGGGCGCTGCAGGCCGCGGTCGCGGATGCGGTCCATGTCGACCACGCCCAGTTCGTTGTCGGCCAGCGCCAGCTTGAGGGCGGGCGGATGGCCCTTCGGCGGATACGCGATGAACAGCGTGTTGCGGTCCCACAGGGTGGCGAATTCCTCGACCGAGAACGTGATGTTGCCGGCCGACGGATCGGCCAGGAACACGAGGCCGCCGCGCACGCCGCGCAGCACCACGAAGTGCTTGAAGCCCGCGTAGTCGATCGGCACGATGCCCGGCGAATCGAGCGTGAGCAGGTCCGACATCTCGGCGTGGAAACCGGCGCTCTCGACCTGGATCGAGGCGAGGTAGCGCTTCATGTCGAGCAGCGAAAAGCCGCGCCGTTCGATGATCTTGTCCTTCTCGCCGAACGCCATCATGCCTTCCATCGACTGCTGCTCGGTGACGTCGATGCCCAGGTGGTACTTGAGGATCGTGACGAGGGCCGCCGAGCCGCAGCTGTAGTCGTAGGCCTGGTGGACGATGTTCTTGTACTTGAGCTCGGAGAACGGCTCCATCGCGACGTTCGGTATGCCCGTGGCGGCCACGGACATCGTCGTCGGCAGGTCGAAATGGTCGAGCGGACGGTCCTGCGCCTCGTGCTTGGCAAGCACGCCGGCCCCGCCCACGAGGACCGCGAGGATCCCCAGCAGGAATGTGAACATGGTGTCTCCCTGGGACGCTTCATGCAGCCCCTTGTGGCCCTGCTCCGTGCGCATGCGTGGCGTCCGGATGCCTGGATTTCATGCAGTGCCCGACGTGGTGTCTTGGCCACGTTTATTGCACTTTTTCTATATTCTGGATGCAGGCAAGGCCGGGCGATGTTATAAAACGCTATCGTTTTTATAAAAAATCGCTCATCGAGGTTGGAGCACCATGCATACTTGGGACAGGATCAGCAATGCATTGGGAGAGCCGGTGATCAGCGTGGAGATCGGCGGCGTGCCGCTGCGGGCCGAACGCTACATCTTCCAGCTGGGCGGTTGCGAAGTCCCGCCGCTCGATTCGATGGTGCTGGCGTGCCACATGGGTGGCGCGCGCGCAACAGCCGGGCGCAACCCGGGCCGTTCCTTCGACTTTCTCGCCGGTGCCGCGACGGTGTTCCAGCCCGGCTTTGCCAGCCGCTGGAGCTTCTTCGGCGCGATCGACATGGCGATGTTCCACTTCCTCGACCCCAACCACGAAATGGTGCGCCAGCTGCAGCGCCTGCTGGCTGCGCGCGCCAAGTCACCGACCTTTTCCGACCCGCTCGTGCATGCCGCCGCCCAGCAGGTGCTGGCGGAGGTCGCCCGCACCAGCACGCCGAACACGGGCTTCATCGAGCGGGCCTCCTCGCTGATGATCGAGCAGGCCTGCCGCGTCCTGGAAGGCAAGACCGGCCGGCACCTGCCGCCGGACGCCCTCCAGCTCGGCCGCCTGCAGGGCGTGCTGGAATGGATCGGCCAGAACCTGTCCAGCGAACTGTCCAACGCCGAGCTGGCCGAGCGCGCCGGCGTGTCGGAATCGCACTTCCGCCGCATCTTCCAGGAAGCGATGGGGATGACGCCGCATCGCTATGTGTTGCGTTTACGCCTCGAACGGGTGCATGAATTACTGACCCGCACCAGCTTCTCGATCGCCCGTGTTGCGGCGCAATGCGGCTTCAACAGCCAGAGTCACATGACGGCCTGCTTCGCGGCGGCGTACGGCATCACTCCCGCTCGTGCGCGCCAGCAGGCGCGCGCCTGAACGCTGCGCCGCTCGCTCGAAAACGGTCGGGTTGCGTTGCATCAAATAAAAAAACTTGCCTATCGAAAATGAGCGTATTTTGATAAATATGGGATCATTTTCCGAAGCGTTGGGATTTCGCATGCACACATAATAAAAAACGGCACCTCGGCAAAAGAACCCTGGGCCACTCGATGAATGCGTAAGGAGACCAAGCATGAGACCAGCGCAGGACGCGTCCGCACGTACGCGGTCGCCAGCGTGAAGTACCTGTCCGCCACGGACGTGGTGCAACGCATCAAGGCCTGCCTCGGCGCCGAGGGCATGGACGTCGACGCCCTGTTCGCCAAGGCCGGCCTCGAGTGGTTCGAGCACGGCACGCAAGGGCAGCGCGCGGCCGACCTGCTCGCGTTGTCCGACCAGTTCAGCATGCTCTGGGAAAGCCTCGCGGCCGCCAGCGGCGACGCGCTGATCGGCTTTCGCGTGTTCGCGCCCGACCCGCTCAGCTGGCTCGGCGTGCTGGGCCACCTGATGCTCGCCTCCCCTACCCTGCGTCAGGCGGCGGACAGCCTGACGCGCTATATGCCGCTCGTGTCGCCCGTCGTGCGCGCCACCATCGAACCGAAGGCGGACCGCGTGCGCGTGGGCCTGAACCTCGTCGGCGGCGCGCGCACCGTGCCGCAGGCGCGCTACGACTTCACCTGGAATCTGCTGCTGGCCACGATGCGCTTCGTGGGCAGCCGGCCCGACCTCAAGCCGGCCCTCGTCGAATACGCCTACCCGGCGCCGGTCGACACGGCGCCGTACGCGCGCTGGTTCGGCTGCCCGGTGCGCTTCGGCGCGCCCGCCAACGCGCTCGAATTCGCCAATGCCGACATCACGGCACCGATTCCGACCGCGAACCCGCTCGCCGCGGAAGGCCTGTTCCGCCTGCTCGACGAGCGCCTCGCGCAAGCCGAGCGCACGAGCGTGGCCGCGCGCGTGCGCGAGCTGCTGCCGGCGATGATCGACCAGGGCGGCGCGCTGCGCGATGCCGTCGCACGGCGCCTCGCGATCAGCGAGCGCACCTTGCAGCGCCGCCTGGCCGACGAAGGCACCGACTTCTCGACCCTCGTCGACGAGGTGCGGCGTACGATCGCCCAGCAATACCTGGGCAGCGACCGCATCAGCGTCAAGAACCTCAGCTACAAGCTGGGCTTCGCGGATCCCAGCGCCTTTCACCGCGCCTGCCTGCGCTGGTTCGGCAAGGCGCCCGGCGAGTTCCAGCAAGACCGGTTGAACGCCCATGGCCAGGCCGCCGTCAATGGGACCACAGGCGCAACTGGCCCTGCATCTGCAAGTCGCCGTTCAGGGTGACCTGGCCCAGGCTCTGCGTCACGGGCGCGCGCGGATCGGCCTGCACGCTGATCGACTCGAACCCGGCATCCGTGAAGCGCGTGTACGCCGGCAAGGTCAGCGCCAGGTAATTCGTGCCGTCCGCCGCCGTTTGCGGGCTGATGTTCAGGCCCACCATCTGGATCAGCCCGCCGACATTCTTGAGCACCGTGTACGTCGTGCGGCCGTCGACCGTCTGGCCGATGGTCAGGCGGCTGTCGCCGATGCTGCCGTCGTTCGGCCGGTTCAACTGCAGGCGCACGGCGAAGCTGATGCCGTCGGCGCCGCGCACCTGCGCCAGTTCTTCGTCCGCGAGCGGCTGCGGACCCGCCCACGCTGCCCGGCACAACAAGGCAGGGAGGATCAGGGCGAGGAGGCGCAGTCGCATGCTCACTGGCGGAACTTGATGTCGAGGTACTGCAACTGGATCGACCCGATGCGCGAGCTGCCCAGGTCCATGTTCGCGCCCGCGTCGCTGCGGAAGCTGATGTTCCCGATCTGCAGCGTGCCGCTCGGTGCCGCCTTGCCGGCATCGGGCCAGCCGACGCCGATGTGCAAGCTCGAATTGCCCGCCGCATCCGTGCGCGCATTGAAGATGCCGGCCTGGCTCGTCACGTCGGCGATCTGCCACGGCGCCGTCGGCGCGGAACCGTCGGACGTGGCCGCGCCGATCTTCACGTTCGACAGCACCATCGCCTCGTTCGTCGCGTCGCGTCCGTTCGGCGCCAGGGTCAGGCTGCCCAGCTCGATGCGCGTGGCGAAGCCGAATGCGAGGCCGTCGCCGGCGACCGGCGTCGACCACTGCAGGCCGCCGCCGTAGTACACCAGGTCCTTCAGGATCACGCTGCCGTTCTTGACGTCGAAGCCGCCGGCACGGACGCCGAAGTCGTAGGCGATCCGCCACACTTCGCGGCCGGCCGCGTTCTGCGGGAAGGCGATGTTGATCATGTCCGCGCGGCCCGTGCCGCCGGGGACGACGTCGAGGCGGTACGGATCGGCGAACGGCGCGTCCGTGTTGTCGGAGCGCGACGCGGCCAGGTTGCCGATGCCGATGCTGTCGCCGCCGGGCGTGTAATAGCGCAGCTCGGCGTTGCCCGACATGGCGAAATTCGACAGGTTGAAACTCATGCCGTCGCGGCCCGCCACCTTGGCGAGGGCGCTGTCCGGCAGCGGCTCGAGCGCGCTGGCCAGCGCGGGCACACACAGCAGGACAAGCAGCGCGGCGCGCATCAATGCCCCGTCGCGTTATTGACCGGCACGGTGCCGGTGAGGTTCAGCGCGGTCAGCTTGTCGCGCCAGTTCAGCCAGATGCCGGCCTGTGCTTCCGTCAATGCGGGCATGCCGGCCGCGGCCTGGAATTGCACGGGCGTCTTCAGGATCGAGATCCAGAAATCGCGGCTCGGACCGTTCGCGTCGCCGGCCGTGACGCCGCCCACGCTGGACAACGGCGTGCAGCCGGTACACGTGCCGTCCCAGCGCTTGCCGCCGCCGGCGTCGTTCATGCTGTCGATGATGCCGCCCGCGCCCGCGTCGATGCGTATCGAGCCTGACAAGGTGGCGATCTTGGTGCCGATGTCGCCGGCGATGCCGTCGAAGCCAAGGCGCATGCCGACGACCTCGCGCTGGTTGGCGACACCGGTGTTTTTGTATACGAATTCGAAATAGGGATTCGTGATCTGCACGAGCCGCTGGGCGGCGGTGCCGTCGGTGCGGCCGAATTGCAGTGCGCTGATGTCGAGGTCGGCGCCCGTCCCGTTGCGCGGCGCGTACGTGTATTCGCCCAGGCGCATATTCGCCAGGTTGGCGTTCAGGGTGACGTCGGCATCGAGGGCGATGCGGGTGAAATCGAAACCGTTGTAGCTGGAATTGCTGACCGTGAACAGGCCCTGGCCGCTGACCTTGGACAGTTCATTGTCGGACATCGGACGCATCTGGGCCGATGCCGCGCAGGGCAACAGCGAGAGCACGACGAGGGACGCGGCGAGCATGGAGCGCATGATCAAACCCGATAATAACGACAACGCGGAGGTCAAAAAAACGGCCCGGGGCAAGCCCGCGGGCCGTCCATCACCCAACCCGTGAAGCTTAGTGCGCCCAGATGTACACGGTCGTGCCTTGCAGCTTGATGTCGTTGGCAGCGAACGAACCGTACGAAGCGCTCGAGTTGCCCATCTTGATCGAGTCGACCGACATGCTCAGGTTCTTCGTGGTGTCGACTTGCGGGATGGCGATCTTGACGACGTCGCCAGCCGGCATGAAGGCAGCCAGGCCTGCACCACCGGTCACACCCAGCACGCTCGCCGAACCCGACGCTGCGCTGGCCTCGGCCTGGAACGTGGCGTTGTTGATGATGTCGATGGTGGCAGCCAGTGCACCCGTGATCTTGATGTTGTTGAAGCTCACCGAACCACCTGCGGTGTCGGTATCGGTGTACACGAAGGAACCGATATTGACATGCAGGTCGGCGGCGATCGACACACCGTCACGGCCCGAGACTTTGGACAGTTCCGTATCAGCGATCGGGGTCAGGGCCGATGCGTACGAAGCGATCGAGGACAGGGCAGCAACGACGGTCAGTTGTTTCAGCAGTTTCATGGTATCTCCAGTGTTTATTATGATCGACGGGAATCTCTTCGGGCTTCCCCGCGCGTCCGCTTCGGTTCCTCTGCGGCTTGTGGCCAGTCGGGACGGCAGCGTCGGGACCGCTATGGCTTAATTGATAGTCAATTAAGTGGAAACTATGTTATTACTTCCGATGCAATCGCCACATCCTTTTGTCCTGGCTCAGGAAGCCAAATCGATGGATTCGTGAGCCAGTCATCCGACACCTTTTAGTGTGCCCAGATGTAGACGGTCGTACCCTGCAGCTTGATGTCGTTGGCGGCCATGGAACCGAACGACGCGGTCGAATTGCCCATCTTGATCGAGTCGACGGAGAAGCTCAGGTTCTTCGTGGTGTCGACTTTCGGGATGGCGATCTTGACGACGTCGCCGGCCGGCTGGAACGCGGCCAGGCCCGGGCTGGCGCCGGCCACGGCCAGCGGCGAGATCACGCCCAGGGTCGTGTTGGTGTTGACGGAGCCGTCCGCGTTGTAGGCGCTGACTTCGCCCTTGAACGTGGCGTTGTTGATGATGTCGATGGTGGCAGCCAGTGCACCGGTGATCTTGATGTTGTTGAAGCTCACCGAACCACCTGCGGCGTCCGTGTCCGTGTAGACGAAGGAGCCGATGTTCACATGCAGGTCGGCGGCGATCGACACACCGTCGCGGCCGGAGACCGAGGACAGGTCCCTGTCGGCGATCGGGGTCAGGGCCGATGCGTACGAAGCGATCGAGGACAGGGCAGCGACGACGGTCAGTTGTTTCAGCAGTTTCATGGAGTCTCCAGTGTTGTTTGAGTGGCGGAACGCGAACTTAATCGGAAAGCAATTAAGTGGAAACTATGCTAATGCTTTCCAATAGATAACAGCACGCCGGCGGGCTTGTCCACGGAGCCAAATCGATGGCTTCGCGAGCCAGGCCGCGATGCCGCCCAACAGGCATAAAAAAACCCGCTGCGAGCAGCGGGTTTTCGTTGGTGCGGCTAAGCTTACGCGGCTTCGCGGCTGGCCTTCTTGCGCTCATGTTCCTTCAGGAAGCGCTTGCGCAGGCGGATGCTCTTCGGCGTGATCTCGACCAGTTCGTCGTCCTCGATGAACTCGACGGCGTATTCCAGCGACATCTGGATCGGCGGCACCAGGCGGACGGCTTCGTCGGTACCCGACGCGCGCACGTTGGTCAGCTGCTTGCCCTTGATCGGGTTCACGACCAGGTCGTTGTCGCGCGAGTGGATGCCGATGATCATGCCTTCGTACACCGGGGTGTTGTGCTCGACGAACATGCGGCCGCGGTCCTGCAGCTTCCACAGTGCGTAGGCGACGGCATTGCCGTCATCCTGCGAGATCAGCACGCCATTGCGGCGGCCGGCCAGTTCGCCCTTGCCGGTGTCGACCGGCGAGTAGGCGTCGAACACGTGGCTCATCAGGCCGGTGCCGCGGGTCAGGGTCATGAAGTCGCCCTGGAAGCCGATCAGGCCACGGGCCGGGATGCGGTATTCCAGACGGACGCGGCCTTTGCCGTCCGATTCCATGTTCTGCAGGTCGCCACGGCGGCGGCCCAGTTCTTCCATCACGCCGCCCTGGTTGACTTCTTCCACGTCGACGGTCAGGTTTTCGTACGGCTCGCATTTGACGCCGTCGATTTCCTTGAAGACGACGCGCGGACGCGACACGGCCAGCTCGAAGCCTTCACGGCGCATGTTTTCCAGCAGGATGGTCAGGTGCAGTTCGCCGCGGCCCGACACTTCGAAGATCGTGTCGTCGTCGGTCGGCAGCACGCGCAGCGCGACATTCGATTTCAGTTCGCGGTCCAGGCGGTCGCGCAGCTGGCGGCTGGTGACGAATTTGCCTTCGCGGCCGGCCAGCGGCGACGTGTTGACCATGAAGTTCATCGTCAGCGTCGGCTCGTCGACGGTCAGCATCGGCAGCGCTTCCGGCGTGTCGACGGCGCACAGCGTCGAACCGATGCCGATGTCTTCGATACCGTTGATCAGCACGATGTCGCCGGCGACGGCTTCCTCCACCTGCACGCGCTCCAGGCCTTTGAAGTTCAGCACCTGGTTGATGCGTCCCTTGATCGGCGACTTGTCGTCCTGGCCGTTGACGACCAGCACGTCCATGCCCGGCTTGACGCGGCCACGGTTGATGCGGCCGATACCGATCTTGCCGACGTACGACGAGTAGTCCAGCGAGGTGATCTGCATTTGCAGCGGACCGTCCGGATTGTCGTCACGCACCGGCACGTATTTCAGGATGGCGTCGAACAGCGGCTTCATGTCGCCGCCGCGCACGCTTTCGTCCAGGCCGGCGTAGCCGTTCAGGCCCGACGCGTAGACGATCGGGAAGTCCAGCTGCTCGTCCGTCGCGCCCAGCTTGTCGAACAGTTCGAACGTCTGGTTGATCGCCCAGTCGGCGCGTGCGCCCGGACGGTCGATCTTGTTGACGACGACGATCGGCTTCAGGCCCAGCGCTAAGGCCTTGCGGGTCACGAAGCGGGTCTGCGGCATCGGGCCTTCCTGCGCGTCGACGAGCAGCAGCACGGAGTCGACCATCGACAGCACGCGCTCGACCTCACCGCCGAAGTCGGCGTGGCCCGGGGTGTCGACGATGTTGATGTGGGTGCCTTCGTACTCGACGGCGCAGTTCTTCGAGAGGATGGTGATGCCGCGTTCCTTCTCGAGGTCGTTCGAGTCCATCACGCGGGTGTCCACCTGCTGGTTTTCGCGGAAGGTGCCCGATTGGCGCAGCAGCTGGTCCACCAGAGTGGTTTTGCCGTGGTCAACGTGGGCGATGATTGCGATATTACGAATCGCGCGTTTGGTGTTAGACATATGCGTTTTCAACAGAAAATGTTGCGTGATGGGCCGATGAGCTCGAAGCTCCCGATTCCGAGAACCCACTAGTATAGCATGCTTACGGGCCCTGCCGCGTCGCGACGGGGAGAAAGCCCAGCATACCGGCGAAATATTGAATGGCGATGACGTGGAGACGAGCCCCATGTGCGCATGCGCCCGCCATTTTCAAGACCGGATCAGCCCTGCGTCCGTGCGATCAGCCGTTCCGGCGCCAGCACGCCGTAGTCGTGCAGGATGGCCGTGCCGAGCAGCTTGCCGTCGTGATAGACGCGCACCCTGCCCTGCGTTTCCGGCAACGTGACCGGTTCGCGGTTCAGTGCGAGCCGCTGGCCGTTCAGGAAGCGCGCGGCCAACTCGGGCGTCAGGTCGACGCGCGGGAAGCTCGACAGCAGCGCGTCGACCGGGGCCAGCAGCGACAGCGGATTGTCGTGCGCCTGCAACTGTTCCAACGTCACCATGCCGTCGACCGTCAGCGCGCCGACCTGGATGCGGCGCAACGCGTTCAGGTGGGCACCGCAGCCGAGGTCGAGACCGATGTCCTCGCCCAGCACGCGCACATAGGTCCCCTTGCTGCAGGTGACGCGGATCGTGAGCATCGGCGCATCGTACGCCAGCATCTCAAGCCGATGAATCGTCACGGGCCGCGCTTCGCGCTCCAGCACGATGCCTTCGCGCGCGTACTCGTACAGCGCCTTGCCGTCGCGCTTCAGGGCCGAATACATGGGCGGGATCTGCATGATCGGGCCGCGGAAACGGGCCAGCGCCGCGTCGATCCGTTTGGGCGTCACATCGACGGGGCGGGTCTCGACAACCTCGCCCTCGGTATCGCCCGTCGTCGTCGTGATGCCCAGGTGGACGACGGCGTCATAGGTCTTGTCCGCTTCCAGCAGGTCTTGCGAGAACTTGGTCGCCTCGCCGAAGCACAGCGGCAACAGACCGGTGGCGAACGGGTCCAGCGTGCCCGTGTGGCCCGCCTTCTTGGCGTTGACGATGCGTTTTACTTTCGTCAGCGCATCGTTGGACGACAGGCCGACGGGTTTATCGATGAGCAGTACCCCGTCGACGAGGTCGCGGGGCTTTTTCGGCGGTCGTGCGTTCACTCGGCATCCTCGGCAACGTCGTTGCCGGTAACTCCTCGATCGGTTTCGATGTGGCCGGTGTCGGCCTCATCGTCTTTCGCCCGCGTGGCGTTCGCCTGGTCGATCAGCGCCGACAGCGCGAGGCCGCGGCTGGTTGACGTGTCGTGCACGAAATGAAGCTGCGGCAGCGTGTGGATGTGCAGGCGCTTGCCGAGCAGGTTGCGCAGGTAACCCGACGCCTTGGTCAGGCCTTCCAGCGTCTGCTTGATCTCTTCCGGGCTGTCCTTGAGCAGCGTGAAATAGATCTTCGCGTGCGCGTAGTCAGGGGTCAGCTTGACCTCGCTGATGGTGACCATGCCGACGCGCGGATCCTTCAGTTCGAAGGCGATCAGTTCCGACAGGTCCTTCTGGATCTGGTCGGCGACGCGCAGGCCGCGTTGGGGGATGCTTTTGCTATGTTTTGCCATGTTGGTTTACTGCTATGTATTCTTGTTATCCATCCCGTCGTTCCCGCGAAAGCAGGAACCCATACCGAGGATCGGAAATCGAGACGCGCCCGACTTCGGGCCACGCGTTGACAGAGCGAATAGCTCGATTCGATACGCTCGGCATCGATTCCCGCCTCCGCGCGAATGACGGCGAAAAGAAACTTGGGGCCAGTCGCCCCGCGCCGCAACGGCGCGAGCTCCTGGCCCCAAATGGTACTCCAATCGCTCGATCGGCCGTGATTACAGCGTACGCGCCACTTCCTGAACTTCGAACACTTCCAGGGTATCGCCCACCTGGATGTCGTTGTAGTTCTTCAGCGACAGACCGCACTCGAGACCGGCACGCACTTCCTTGACGTCGTCCTTGAAGCGCTTGAGCGAGTCGATCTCGCCCGTCCACACGACGATGTTGTTGCGCAGCAGGCGGACCGACGAGGTACGCTTGACGACGCCGTCCGTGACGAGGCAGCCCGCGATCGCGCCGACCTTCGACACGAGGATGACCTGGCGGATTTCCACCTGGCCGGTGACGTGCTCGCGCTTCTCCGGTGCCAGCATGCCCGACAGTGCCGTCTTGATCTCGTCGATCGCATCGTAAATGATGCTGTAGTAACGGATGTCGACGCCGTTGGTCTCGGCCAGCTTGCGCGCCTGGGCGTCGGCACGGGCGTTGAAGCCGATGATGACTGCCTTCGATGCGGTCGCCAGGTTGACGTCCGACTCGGTGATGCCGCCGACGGCCGCGTGCACGATCTGCACACGCACTTCCGACGTCGACAGCTTCTGCAGCGAGCCCACCAGCGCTTCCTGCGAACCCTGCACGTCCGTCTTGATGATGAGCGGCAGGTTCTTGACTTCGCCTTCGGCCATCTGGTCGAACATGTTTTCCAGCTTCGCTGCCTGCTGCTTCGCCAGCTTGACGTCACGGAACTTACCTTGACGGAACAGGGCGATTTCACGCGCCTTGCGCTCGTCCGCCATGACCATCGCTTCCTCGCCTGCGCTCGGCACTTCCGTCAGACCCTGGATCTCGACCGGGATCGACGGGCCCGCTTCGGACACCGACTTGCCGTTCTCGTCCAGCATCGCACGGACGCGGCCGAACGACGAACCCGCCAGCACGACGTCGCCGCGCTTCAGGGTACCCGACTGCACGAGGATCGTCGCGACCGGGCCGCGGCCCTTGTCCAGACGGGCCTCGACGACGAGACCGCGCGCCGGCGATTCCACCGGTGCCTTCAGTTCCAGCACTTCGGCCTGCAGCAGCACGTTTTCCAACAGGTCGTCGATGCCCTGGCCGGTCTTGGCCGACACCGGGACGAACGGCGCGTCGCCGCCGTATTCTTCCGGCACGACGCCTTCCGCGACCAGTTCCTGCGTCACGCGGTCGGTGTTCGCGCCCTGCTTGTCGATCTTGTTGATCGCCACGACGAGGGGCACGCCGGCCGCTTTCGCGTGGGCGATCGCTTCCTTCGTCTGCGGCATCACGCCGTCGTCCGCCGCCACCACCAGGATGACGATGTCGGTCGCCTTGGCACCGCGGGCACGCATTGCCGTGAAGGCCTCGTGACCCGGGGTATCCAGGAACGTCACCATGCCGCGCGGGGTGTCCACGTGGTACGCACCGATGTGCTGGGTGATGCCGCCGGCCTCGCCCGCCGCCACTTTCGCACGGCGGATATAGTCCAGCAGCGACGTCTTGCCGTGGTCGACGTGACCCATGACGGTCACGACCGGCGCACGCGGCTTGGACTCGAACTCGTGGTGCTCGCCCTGGTCGGCCAGGACCGCTTCCGGATCGTCGACGGCCGCGGCATGCGCCTTGTGGCCCATTTCTTCGACCACGATCATCGCGGTTTCCTGGTCCAGCACCTGGTTGATGGTGCACATCTGGCCCAGCTTCATCAGCTGCTTGATGACTTCCGATGCCTTGACGGCCATCTTGTGCGCCAGTTCGGCCACGGTGATGGTTTCCGGCACGTGCACGTCGCGCACGATGGCTTCGGTCGGGGCCTGGAAGTTCGATTCGCGATCGTCGTGACCGCCACGACGGCCGCCACGGCCGCCGCCCGCACGCCAGCCGTCGCGGCCCGTCGGCGCCGCGTTGCCGCGACCCTTCGTACCCGCGCCCGGACCGCCGCGCTTCTTCTCGTCCGACCAGGTCGAGGCCACGTTGGCCGACTTGATCGACTTCTTGTCGCCCGGCTTGGCACGGGCGCCCGCGCCGTCGGCCGGCTTGGCCTCGGCCGGTTTCGCCGTCGTCGCCGGCTTGTGCAGCGTGCTCGGCTCGGCTGCCTTCGGCTTGGCCGGGGCCGGTTCCGGCGCCTTGATCACGCGGCGCGGCTGGGCCATCATGGCCTTGATCTGCGCCACTTCGTCGGCGACGGCCTTGCGCGCACGCTCGGTGGCGGCGGCGCGTTCGGCGGCTTCGCGGGCCGACTCCTCGGCACGACGCTTGGCTTCCTCGGCAGCAAGCTTCTTGGCTTCGTCGGCCGCTGCGCGCTTGGCTTCCTCGACGGCGCTTGCCGCGCCGGCCTTTGCCTGGGCGGCCGCAGCCGCCTTGTCCGCTGCCGCTTCCGCAGCTTCGGCCGCTTCACGCTTGGCACGCTCTTCAGCGTCGCGCTTGGCTTGCTCCTCGGCCGCCTTGGCCTGTGCGGCCTTCTCGGATTCGAGCTTGGCCAGGCGTTCCTGCTTTTCGCGCAGTTCCGCTTCCTGACGCGCGATCAGCTCCGCCTGACGGCGTGCGTCTTCTTCGCGACGCGCCTGCTCGGCGGCGTCGACGACCGGCGACTGCTGGGCAGCCGCTTTCGGCGTGACGAGATCGTCACGCTGCACGAAGGTGCGCTTCTTGCGCACTTCGACCTGGATCGTGCGCGATTTGCCGCTGGCGTCAGCCTGCTTGATCTCGGAGGTTTCCTTGCGGGTCACCGTGATCTTCTTTTTTTCGCCCTGGTCGGCGGCACCGTGAGTACGGCGCAGATGGTTCAGCAGCTTATCCTTATCATCCTTGGACAAGGGATCTGACGTCGAACTTTTGTCGACGCCGGCAGAACGCAGCTGCGTCAGCAGCAAATCTGCAGGCATCTTCAGTTCGGTGGCAAATTGGGCTACGTTGTTACTCGCCATTCAGTCCTCTTTTCTATGTGTCGCGAGATGATAAAGAAATTTGCTAGCTTAATAAAGCGCGAAGACCGGAAAGCATTACGCTCCGGTCTGCGCACTTCATTTATGCCTTGGCCGTTTCAACCTGGCTCCAGGCTTTCGCCTGCAGGGCCTTGGCCCGGTCGTCGTACTTGGCGTCGACCAGTTTCATCTCATCGTCGGTCACATCATTAAATTCATTCTTGATCAGTTCACGGGCACGATCGGTCGGCAGCGCCAGGATGGCGGCGAACTCGTCGTAGGCCAGACCCGCGAATTGCTCCAGGGTCTTGATACCGGCCAGACCCAGCTTGCCGGCGGTAGTGCGGTCCATCCCGTCCAGGTTGGCCAGCGCCTCGTCCATACCTTCGAGGCCTTCTTCGGATGCGATCGCTTCGGTCACCAGCGCATCACGTGCGCGGGTACGCAGTTCGTTGACGGTGTCTTCGTCGAACGATTCGATCTCCAGCATCTCAGAGATGGGCACGTATGCGACTTCTTCAAGGCTCGAAAAACCTTCTTCGACCAGGATGTTCGCCACTTCCTCGTCCACGTCCAGCTTTTCCATGAACAGCGTGCGCACGGCAGCGGTTTCCTGGGCAGCCTTGTTGGCCGATTCCTCGGCCGTCATGATGTTGATCTTCCAGCCGGTCAGCTCGGACGCCAGGCGTACGTTCTGGCCCGAACGGCCGATCGCGATCGCGAGGTTTTCCTCGTCGACGACGACGTCCATCGCGTGCTTCTCTTCATCCACCATGATCGACGACACGTTGGCCGGGGCCAGCGCGCCGATCACGAACTGGGCCGGATCTTCCGACCACAGCACGATGTCCACGCGCTCGCCGCCCAGTTCGCCGGTCACGGCCTGCACGCGCGAACCGCGCATGCCGACGCAGGTGCCGATCGGGTCGATGCGCTTGTCCGAGGTAAAGACAGCGATCTTCGCGCGCACGCCCGGATCGCGGGCGGCCGACTTGATCTGCAGGAGACCCTGCTCGATCTCGGGCACTTCGAGTTCGAACAGTTTCATGATGAATTCCGGTGCCGTGCGCGACAGGATCACCTGCGGGCCGCGCATATTGCGGTCCACGCGCAGGATGTAGGCGCGGACGCGGTCGCCGATGCGCAGGTTTTCCTTCGGGATCATCTGGTCGCGCGGCAGGCGTGCTTCGATCTTGCCCGACTCGACGATCGCATCGCCGCGCTCCATGCGCTTGATGGTGCCGGTGACGAGCGCGTCGCCGCGTTCCAGGAAGTCTTGCAGGATCTGTTCGCGCTCGGCGTCGCGGACGCGCTGCAGCACGACCTGTTTGGTGTCCTGGGCGAAGCGGCGGCCGAATTCGACCGACTCGATCGGCTCTTCGATGTATTCGTCGACTTCGATGTCGGGGATCTGCTCCTTCGCTTCGAAGTGCAGGATTTCCTGGTCGGGCAGTTGCAGGCCCGCTTCGTCCGGCACGACGTGCCAGCGGCGGAACGTTTCGAATTCGCCAGTGTCGCGGTCGATGGACACGCGAATGTCGACCTCGCCTTCGTAGCGCTTTTTCGTAGCTTGCGCCAGGGCGAACTCGAGCGCCCCGAAGACCACTTCCTTATCGACGTTCTTTTCGCGCGCGAGCGCATCAACCAGTAACAAAATTTCGCGACTCATGCTTTGCGACTCCTAAAATCCACCTTTGGCACGAGGCGTGCCTTGTCCAGTTCGGCCAGCGTAAACTCGAGTAACGCCGGACCGTCCTTGCTTTCAAATTCCAACCCGATCGTCTCGCCCTGCGGCGCATGCAGAATGCCCGTGTAGGTCTTGCGGTTCGCGGTGCCGGGCATCGCGACGCGCAGCTTGACCGTGCATTCGCTGCCGGCAAAGCGTTCGAAGTCGGCCAGGGTGCGCACCGGACGATCCAGTCCGGGCGACGACACTTCCAGGCGCTCGTAGTCGACGTTTTCGACCGTCAACACATGCGACAGCTGGTGGCTCACCGTGGCGCAATCCTCGACCGAGATCGGTCCCTTTTCGTCCGCCACTGCCGCCGGGAAGTCGATAAACACGCGCAGGATGCCTCGCTCGGCCCGTTCGATATCGACGAGTTCGTAGCCCAGTCCGCTGACTGTCGTGGCGATCAAATCAAACAACTGCACAAGTTTCTCCACGGTCCGGTGCCGGACCCTTAAAACGTTTCAACAAAAAAAAAATGGGCAACTGCCCATCTTTTGTATTCCCAACTGGAGCTTGTTCGCCAAAACAATATTGGGAAGCACTCGGGTTAGGACACGCATTATAACCCGATACAGGGTCGGCCGCAATCGCCGCACTGCAAAATGAACAGCTATGCAACAGTCTACTCTTTTGGTCAACACGACGCTGCGGACGGTTCATTTTCGCGCGGCATCGATGCCGTCATTCCCGGCATTGGCGGGAATGACGGGCAAATCAGCCCCGGCGACCGCGCCGCGGCAGACCGTGATCGCTTACGCGCGGGCCCTGGCCGCGGCGGCTCTGGCCGTTGCCGGCGAAGCCGAACGTGGTCTGCAGCGGGTCCGGCTGGCGCGGGCCCTTGCCGGCGCCGCGGCCTTGACCGCCCTGCCCGCCCTGCCCGCCCATCGCCTTGCCGCGTCCGCCCTGGCCACCCTGGCCGCCACGATTACCGCCGCCCTGCGGCGCGCGGCCGTTGCCGAGGATGCCGGGTTCGCGTCCGGCACCGACGCGGGCCACCGGAGGACCGAACGGATCGACGTTACGGTTGGCATCGGCGCGATCGATGCGGTTGCCGTTCGAACGGTGATCGTCGCCCCGGTTGCCGCCGCGCTCCTTGCCGCCCGGGCCCTGGCCCTTGGCCTGCCCCTTGCCGGCGCCGTTGCCGCCCTTCTTCTCGATGCCGAAGGCGTCGAGGAAGTGGCGCACGTCGTTCTCTTCCAGCTCTTCCCAGCGGCCGCGCTTGAGGCCGGACGGCAAGGTCATGGCGCCGTAGCGGGTACGGATCAGGCGCGAGACGGTAAGACCCACCGCCTCGAACATGCGGCGCACCTCGCGGTTGCGGCCCTCGCCGATCACCACGCGGTACCAGCGGTTGACGCCTTCGCCGCCGCCGTCCACGATCTTCGTGAACGATGCCGTGCCGTCATCCAGCTCGACGCCGGCCAGCAGCTTCTGGCGCATGCCCTCTTCCAGTTCGCCCAAGGTGCGCACGGCGTATTCGCGGTCGATGTTGTAGCGCGGGTGCATCAGGCGGTTCGCCAGGTCGCCGGAATTCGTGAACAGCAGCAGGCCCTCGGTGTTGAAGTCGAGGCGGCCCACGGCCAGCCATTTGCCGGTCTTCATGGTCGGCAGGCGGTCGAACACGGACGGACGGCCTTCCGGATCGTCCGCGCTGACGATTTCGCCGGCCGGCTTGTGGTACACCAGCACGCGCGGCGGCTTGTTGTTGTTCACGCGGCGCTGCAGCAATTTGCCGTTGATGCGCACGGCGTCCGTCGGCAGGATGCGCTGGCCGATGTGGGCCGGCTCGCCGTTCACCGACACGCGGCCGGCGATGATCAGTTCTTCCATGTCGCGGCGCGAACCCAGGCCGGCTTCGGCCAGCACCTTGTGCAGCTTCGGCGCGTCATCCTCGGCCGTCAGGTCGCGGCGAGCCTTGGCCGGTTGATTCTGGCCGCGGCCGCCGTCGTTGGCGTCGAACGCGTCCGACGTGACGAACGAGAACACGGCATCCGCATCGTTGCCCTTGCCGCCCTTGGCCGGCTTGGCGTTGCTCCTGGCGTTCTTGTTCTTGCCCTGCTGCGGTTTCTGGCCTGCCTGCTGCTGGCCTGCCTGCTGCTGGCCGCCCTGCTGTGGGCCGCCCTGCTGCTGGCCGTTTTGCCCGCCTTGCGCCTGCTGGCCGCGCTGCTGGCCCTTCTTTTTCTGCTGCTTGCCGCCGCGCTGTTCGCGGCGCTGCTCGGTGCGGGCACCTTCCGCGGGCGCGGCATCGGCGGCGGCCGCGTCCATGGCCGGCGCTTCCGCCTCGGTGCGCGCCGGCTGGCGGGCGTCGCGCTGCTGGCGCTGCTCGCGCATCTGGCGCGGGCCGCGCGGCTTGCGCTGGTTGGCGGCGCCATCGTCCGCCTGAGCGGCTGCGACAGGCGCGGGCGCGGGGGCGGCTGCCGGAGCCGGTGCGGGCTCGACGGCTACCGGTGCCGCCTCGGCAACGGCGGCCTTGCGGGCGCGCGGCTTGCGCGGCGCCGCCGCGACGGCCGGCTCGGCGGCGGCCGCGGCCGGGCTTTCAGCGGCTTCGGCCGCTTTCTGGGCCGCGGTCTTGCGGGTGCGTTTCGGTTTCTCCGCAGCCTCGGGCTGCACGGCGGCCTCGGGCGCGGCAGTGTCCACCTTTGGCTTGGCGGTGCGACGCTTGGGCTTGGCGGCCGTCTCCAGACCTGCCTCGGCAGGGGTCGTCTCGTTCATGTCAGTTGGATTCATCATTCGTTTCTTGGTTTTGCTGACCTTGCGCGACAATCAGTCGTTGGACGCGGGCGCCGGGTCGTGTATCGGGACTTCAACGGGTGAAGTGTCGTCAAATTGTTGCAGGGCCGCTTCGAGCGCTTCCAGGCTGCGTCCGGCGCCGATATCGGCCACCTGCTGCAGCGGCGGCAGCTGGGACAGCGCGGCGAGCCCCAGGTCGTCGAGAAATTGTTTCGTCGTGCCCAGCAACGCGGGGCGTCCGGGCACTTCGCGGTGGCCGACCACATCGATCCAGCCGCGGTCTTCCAGCATCTTGATCGTCTGCGAATTCACGGCGACGCCGCGGATTTCCTCGATGTCGCCGCGCGTCACCGGCTGGCGGTAGGCGATGATCGCCAGCGTTTCCAGCGTCGCACGCGAATATTTCGGCGGCTTTTCCGGCGCGATCCGGTCCAGGTAAGGCTTCATTTCCGGGCGGCTCTGAAAGCGCCAGCCCGACGCCAGGCTGACGATCTCGATGCCGCGATCCTGCCAATCCTGGCGCAATTCCTCGAGCAGGATCTTGATCGTATCCGACCCGACGCCGGCGCCGAGCGGCTGGCCATCCTTGTCCACGTCGACGAACAGCTTCTTCATGGCGTGGATCGTCATCGGCTCGCGCGCGCACAGCAAGGCGGTCTCGAGGACCTTCTTGGCCTCATCAGTGTTCATAACGATGTCGTCAGCGGAGTGTGCAACTCAGGATGCTAAGAACCATCAAACATAACCCGTTCAACGCGGCCGGACCGTGCGACGGCCGCCAGACTGAGACTTCACGCTTTGAAACGGGGTTCCATCACCCGGCTTGGAATACCGGGCGGATACCGTGGGGGCTGCGCCCTGCCACGGGGGCGGCCCACCGGCAAAGTGGTCCGCAAACGGTTGATTTTCAAAGAAACGGGGGCTGCCGGCACCATCGGGAGACTGATGCTCTGGAGGCGAGGCTCCTGGCGCCGGGCAAAGCGAACGACATCGTTTCTTCCAACTGCCGTTCATTGTACCCGATAAAACCGGGAAAAGGCATGCCGCGCTGCGGCACGCCGTCGCGGTGGGCGGAATTACACGCCCGGACGGTCCGCCAGGATGGCCGAAACACCAACGAACGCGGGGTATTCGGCCGTGATCACATAGGTCGGCACCTGCGCCAGATAGCCGCTGAAGCGGCCCTTCTGTTCGAAGCGGGCGCGGAAGCAGGAAGCGGCGAAACGCTCGCCCAGGCGCGGCACGATGCCGCCGCCGATGTAGACGCCCCCCTGGGCGCCCAGCGTGACGGCCAGATTGCCGGCGATCGTGCCCAGCATGCCGCAGAAAACCTCGATGACTTCGGCGCACAGCGGGCAGCTGCCTGCCAGGCCCCGGCGCGTGATCTCGGGCGCATCCAGCGCGTCAAGCGCCACGCCACGATGATGCGCCAGCGCGCGATAAATCAGTTCCAGGCCGGAGCCGGACAGGAAGCGCTCGGCCGACACATGTTCGAACTCGCGCCAGGCGAATTGCAGGATCGCGACTTCCGTCTCGTTGGCCGGAGAAAACGTCACATGACCGCCTTCGCTGCGCAGCGCGGTCCAGCCCGGTTTCGCGGTGTTCTCGGCCGGCACGAGGCCGGACACACCGAGACCCGTGCCCGCGCCGAGCAGACCGATCGGCTTCCCGGCGACCGGGACGCCGCCGCCGACCTGGCGCTTGTCGCCGGAGGCCAGGTGCGGCAGCGCCATGGCCAGGGCGTAGAAATCGTTGACGACGGCCAGCTCGTCGAAGCCGCATTCGCGGCGCAGGGCCTCGATCGAGAATTCCCAGTGGTGATTGGTCATGCGCACGCAATCACCGACGATGGGATTTGCGATCGCGATCGCGGCATGGCGCACGGCACCGGCGGCCGCGACGGCAGGCAGCGCCAGGTACGTGCGCAGCGCATCGGCGAGGGTGGCGTGGGCGGCGCAGGGCAGGACTTCGATCGCATCGATCCTGCCGGGCCCGGTCTCGAGCGCGAAGCGCGCATTGGTGCCGCCGATATCGGCCAGCAGACGCGGGCTCGGATGGCGCGCGCTGTCCAGGCGCGGTTCGGTGGACGGATCGACGATGGCAACGGGCGAAACAATCATGGCAGGCCTAAGAAACGGATTCCTCAACTTTAAGGATTTCTTGGCTCCAGCGCAAGCTTTTATTGTAGTTTAGGTACATCACACCCCAAAACCGTGGGGTTGCGCGTAAAACTATGCACGGTAGTCGAGTAGTCGAGCTACCAATTGTGAAAGTTTGCGAAATCCGCCGGATAGAATCGTTCAGCCGGCCTTGGGCTTGAGTTCGGCGTCGGCGCGGCCGGCGGCGCAGTGATCGTTCCACGCGTCCAGGCCGCCGCGCAGCGGGCGGGCGCGGTGGAAACCGTTCTTCAGGAATTCCTTGGCCACCTGGGCCGACGTGACGTCGTTCGGACAGGAGCAATAGATGACGATGTGGCGATCCTTGTCGAGCGAGGCCATCAGGCGTTCCGGCACCGCGTCGCCGTAGACCAGCGCGCCGGGAATACCCTCTTCCAGTTGGCGGGCGGTGACGCCGCGCGCGTCGACGATCAGCGGATCGTGGCCGCTTTCGACCAGATCCTTGAGCTCGTCCATCGTGATGCGCGGCAGGTCGGCCGCGCCCAGATTGCGCTTGCGCTCGATGTACTTGAACAACACGAACAGCGCGAGCAGGACACCGACGACCATCAGCGCGGTGCTGCCGAGGGTTTCGAACCAGGCGATGACATCGTCCACGCTGCCGTGGAACCAGGCGCCCAGGCCCATGCCCACGCCGCTCCACAGCAGGCCGCCGGCGATGGAGAGCCAGACGAAGCGGGACGTCGTCGTGCCCATGGCGCCGGCCAGCGGCGGCGCGATCGTGTTAAAGCCGGGAATGAACTTGGCGACGACGAGGGATTTCGCGCCCCAGCGGCTGAAATTGTCCTCGGTCTGGCTGACGCAGGAATCGGGCGACAGCGAAATCTTGCACAACAGGCGCAGGATGCGCTTGCCGTAATAGCGGCCGGCGCGGAACCAGAAGTAATCGCTGATCAGGCAAGCGAGCACCGACACGGCCAGGTACATCGGCCAGTTCGCACCGCTGTCGACGGCCAGCGCACCCGCGATGATCAGCACCGGAAACGCGGGAATCGGCAGGCCGATCTGTTCGAGCAGGACGGTGCCGAACACGATCAGAACGCCGTAAACGTGGATCAGGTGCGAGAGCTGGGTCATCCCCGTATGGTAGCGGAAAACGGGTGCCGGCGTGGCGAAGGCGGCAACGTGCACAGCCTGCCCAGCCCGCATGCAACACCTGCGCGAAATTCGGGGGGCAGAGCACTTTTTCGAACAATGGCTGGCAGCTAAAAAATCGCCTCGGCAGGCTATAGTGACGGGACATTCCCCCACATCCCGACCAAATTATTCCGGGGCTATTGCCAAATAAAGCGCTCTGCCCCCGAATTTTCAGGTGCCACGCGGAATCGCGGCGAGCAATTGCTGCGTGTACGGGTGCTGCGGATTGCGGTAGAGCTCGTCCGCGTCGGCCATTTCGACCACGCTGCCGTGGTGCATCACCATCACGCGGTCCGAGATGTATTTCACGACCGACAGATCGTGCGAGATGAAGATGTAGCTCATCTTGTACTCGTCCTGCAGGTCCTGCAGCAGGTTCAGCACCTGGGCCTGCACCGACACGTCCAGCGCCGACACGGATTCGTCGCACACGAGGATCTCCGGCTTCATCGTCAGGCAGCGCGCGATGGCGATGCGCTGGCGCTGGCCGCCGGAGAATTCGTGCGGATAGCGGTCGAACGCATGCGCCGGCAGGCCCACCCGCTGCAACAGATAACGCGCATGTTCCGTGCGCTCCGCATCGTGCGCGCCGATGCGGTGGATGCGCATCGGCTCCAGCAGGATCTGGCCGACCGTGAAGCGCGGGTTCAGCGACGCGTACGGATTCTGGAACACGATCTGGATGCGCCGCTTATAGGCCTGGAACTCGGCGTCGCTCATCGCGACGAGGTCGCGGCCGTCGAAGATGGCGGTGCCGCCCGTCGCGCGGTGCAGGCGCAGGAGGGTGAGGCCGACCGTCGTCTTGCCCGATCCCGATTCGCCGACGACGCCCAGCGTCTTGCCGCGCGGGAGCGTGAACGACACGTCTTTCACGGCCTTGAATTCGCGCGTGCCGAACAGGCCTTCGCGCACGTGAAAACTCTTGGCGAGTCCGTTCACGACGAGGATGTTCTCGTCGTCCGGCGCATAACCGCGCGCGCGCTGCGGCAGCGTGGCGCCGGGCCGCGCGCGTCCGCTCATGTAATCGTCGATGACGGGCAACCGCACGGGCCGCGCATCCAGCGGCGGGCGGCAGTGCAGCAGCGCGCGCGTGTACGCGTCGCGCGGATCGCCCAGCACCTGCGGCGCTTCGCCCTCCTCCCGCACCTCGCCGTGGCGCATGACGATCACGCGGTCCGCGATCTCGCCGACGAGACCCAGGTCGTGGGTGATGAACAGCACGGCCATGCGGCGCCGTTTCTGCAGAGACGCGATCAGGTCCATGATCTGCTTCTGGATCGTCACGTCCAGCGCCGTCGTCGGCTCGTCCGCGATCAAGAGCTTGGGTTCGCACGCGATGGCCATCGCGATCATCACGCGCTGCTGCTGCCCGCCCGACATCTGACTCGGATACGCATCGATTCTCCGCGCCGGATCGGGAATGCCCACTTCCTCCAGCAGTTCGAGCGTGCGCGCGCGCGCCTGGCGCTTGTTCATGCCGAGGTGCAGGCGCAGCACTTCGCCGATCTGGAAGCCGACCGTGAACACGGGATTCAGCGACGACATCGGCTCCTGGAAGATCATCGCGATGTCCTTGCCGCACAGGCGGCGCCGCGCGGCGATGGGGAGATCGAGCAACTCGCGGCCCTCGAAGCGGATCGACGAGCCGGGGTGGATGATCGTGGTCTCGGGCGGCAGGAGGCCCATCACCGCGAGCGAACTGACGGACTTGCCGCTGCCCGATTCGCCGACCAGCGCGACGGTGGCGTCCGGCGGCAGGCTGAACGAGATGCCTTTCACGGCCTCGAACGTGTTCTTTTTGTCGGTCTTGAAGGACACGCCCAGGTCGCGGACTTCGAGAAGGTTCATGTCGCTCATTTCAGTTTCGGATCCAGCGCATCGCGCAGCGCGTCGGCGAACAGCGAGAACGCCGTCACCAGGACGGCCATGGCGGTGGCGGCGGCCGTCAGCTGCCACCATTTGCCGAGGATGAGTTCATTCTGCGCCTCGTTCAACATGCTGCCCCACGAGACGACGCCCACCGGCACGCCGAAGCCGAGGAACGACAGGATCACTTCGGCCTTGATGAAGCCGACGACGAGGATCGACATCTGCACGAGCGCCACGTGCGACACGTTCGGGAAGATGTGCACGAACATCTTGCGCCAGCCGGACGCGCCGATCGCATCGGCCGCCATCACGTACTCCCGCGCCTTGTGCTTGATGTACTCGGCGCGGATCAGGCGGTACGGTCCCGTCCAGCCGGTGAGCCCGAGGATCAGCACGATCGTCAGCACGCCCTTCGTCTGCAGCACGGCGGCCACGGTGAGGATCATGAGGATCGAGGGAATCGACGTGAACACGCTGTAGAACCAGTTGAACAGGTCGTCCACGCGCCCGCCGTAGAAGCCGGACAAGGCGCCGAACACGGTGCCGAGCAGCACGGCGACGAACGCGGCGACGAGGCCCACGACGATCGACGTCTGCCCGCCCTTGATCGTCTTCCTGATCACGTCGTGGCCCCATTTGTCGGCCCCGAACGGCAATGTCGTCCGCTTGACCGCGTGCGCGGCATGGCCGTGGCGGGCCAGCTCGGACTGCAGCTGCGCGATGTCGCCGGCCAGCGGATCGAACGCGTTCGACGGTACGGGACGTTGCGGCTGCGCGAGCGCGGCCAAGGCCGGGTCGGGACCGACGAAGGCCGGCGGCGCATAGTTGACGGCCACCTCGTCTTCCCAGTCGGCGGCGACGAGCCCCGTGGCCGACAGGACGACGGACAGCAGGAACAGGCACACGACGGCCAGCGACGCCATCGCGACGCGGTCGGCGCGCAGGCGGCGCCACGCCAGCGTCCACAGACCGGGAGAAACTGCCGGATGGTTCATCACCTGCCCCGTCATTTCAGTTGCACGCGCGGATCGACGGCCTGGTACATCAGGTCGGCCAGCAGGTTGAACACCATCGTGGCCGCGGCGACGTAGACCGTGATCGCCTTGATCACGGGGAAGTCGCTGCGCTCGACGGCAAGGATCACTTCGCGCCCGATGCCCGGGATGCCGAAGAAGCGCTCCAGCAGGAACGCGCCGATCAGCAAGGCCGGCAGGTTGGCCATGACGTACGTGATGATGGGGATGGCGGCGTTGCGCAGCACGTGCACCCAGACGATGCGGCGCTCCGGCAGGCCTTTCGCGCGCGCCGTGCGCACGTAATCCTGGCCCACCTCGTCCAGCACGAAGCTGCGGAACAGACGCAAGGTCGGCGCCAGCGACACGGCGAGGCCGATCAGGATCGGCAAGGTGGCGTAGCGCAGCAGGTTTTCCGTGAAGTGGTCGCCCCAGCCCTGCACGGGGAACAGGCCGAGCTTATAGGCAAGGCCGTACTGGAACACGATGATGTAGACGAGGATCGAGATCGACATGCCCACCGTGCACGCCACCATCACGAGGCGGTCCGTCAGCGAGCCGCGCACGAACGCGACGGCGAGTGCCAGCGCGATGCCGATGGACGTCTCCAGCACCGTCAGCGGCACGAGCACCGTCAGCGACGGCCCCAGGCGGCTCGCGATGATGTGCGACACGGGCTCGCCCGTCGCCCAGGCATTGCCGAAATCGAACGTCGCGATCTGCTTCACGAAGATGCCGAGCTGGACGTACCACGGCGCGTCGAGTCCCAGCTGGGCGCGGATGTTTGCGATGGCGCGGGCGTCGGCCATCTTGCCCGCTAACAGGTATGCCGGGTCGCCGCCGACCCAGTTGAACAGCACGAACACCAGCACGACGACGCCGGCCATCGTGGGCAGCATCTGCCACAGGCGCCGCAGGATATAAGCAAACATCGGGATTCCCGGGTGATTCATCGAACGCGTTCGGAACTATAGACCAGATTGTGCCGCCCCGGCCGGGAAAAGATGTCATGGGGCTATAACCAAATGGATGGGCGAATGTGGTATTTACGCAATATGTATTGTCATCATATTGACACATCGCATGCACCGATGGTCTGATGCGTTGCCAAAATTTAATTTTGACTTTTTGGCTAAACCGAGAGAGACCACATCAAGAGACAACCCATTTCGACAAATGCATACCAAATTTGTGCGAAATCGGGAACGCATCGATGTTTTATCCTTGTCATCGAAGCACCATTTGGAGTTGTAATGTATCAAAAGAAAGCTATCGCACAAGCAGTGACGCTGGCCCTCGCCTACGCGGCGGCGGGCATTGCACCGGCCATGGCGCAAGACGCCCAGGGTCCGATCCAGCGTGTCGAAATCACCGGTTCCAGCATCAAGCGCGCAACCGCCGAAACGGCCTCGCCCGTGCAAGTCGTCAGCCGTGAAGACCTCGCCAAGTCCGGCAAGGGCACCGTCGCGGAATACCTGCAGACCCTGACCTCGGACGGCGCCGGTTCGCTGCCGACCGGTTTCGGCAACGGCTTCGCCGCCGGCTCGACCGCCATCTCGCTGCGCGGCCTGGGCGCCACCTCGACCCTCGTGCTGCTGAATGGCCGCCGCATGGCGCCGTTCGCGCGTGCCGACGACGGCCAGAAGAGCTTCACCGACCTGTCGACCGTCCCGATGGAAGCCGTCGAGCGCATCGAGATCCTGAAGGACGGCGCCTCGTCGACCTATGGCGCCGACGCGATCGCCGGCGTGGTCAACATCATCCTGCGCAAGGACTTCGTCGGCACGGTCTTCAAGGCCGAGGCGGGCGAATCGCGCTACCACGACGCCGGTACCGGCAAGGCCGCCCTCACCTGGGGCCGTGGCCGCCTGGACGAAGACGGCTACAACGTCATGGTCAACGCCGAGTTCTACGGCAACCAGTCGCTGCTGAACAAGGACCGCGCCAGCCGCGCCTGGATCGGCCACGGCGACATCCGTCCGTGGGGCTATGCCGCCAACACCCAGTTCGCCGCCGGCTACATCACCCCGGGCGCCTCCAGCCCGACCCCGACCGGTGCGCTGCGCGATCCGAAGACGGGCAATTACGCCTCGCTGCCGGGCTGCTCGCAGTTCTCCGTCACGACCGCGCAAGACCCGGCCGGCGGCTGCCTGTGGTACCAGGACCAGTTCCGTTCGATGCAGCCGAAGATCGGCGGCATGAACTTCTACAGCCGCTTCACGAAGAACCTGTACAACGACCTGCAGCTCTACGCCGAAGCCGGTTACTCGAAGCGCGACACCGAATTCACGCTGACCCCGCCGTCGACGAGCTCCACCGTCGCATTCCCGCCGAACGCCTCCAGCCCGACCGGCGTCATCAACTACGGCAATGCGATCCTGATGTCGGCCCAGCACCCGCAGAACCCGTACGGCGCGGCCGTGCGTCTGCGCTACTCGATGTTCGACGTCGGCCCCAGCACCCGCTCCGCCGACAACGAATTCTCCCGCTTCGTGGTCGGCCTGAAAGGCTCGATGGCGGGCTGGGACTTCGACACCGGCCTCACGCACTCGCAGTCCGCGCTCGACCTGAACTACAGCAACATGATCAACATGAAGGTGCTGCAGGCCGCGCTGGGCGATCCGAAGAGCGCGTTCTTCCCGTACTACATCGGCACCCAGGCCGGCAAGAACCCGGCGTCGCTGTACGCGGCAATGGTGACGAACGCGACGTCGCACTCGACCACGAAGCTCGACGTCGTCGACTTCAAGGCATCGCGCGAGCTGATGCAGCTGCCGGGCGGTGCGCTGGGCCTGGCGGTCGGCGGCGAATACCGCCACCAGTCGCTGGACAACCCGTCGCTGTCGGGCACGCAGGATGGTTCGATCAACGCGTCGTACGTGGCCGCCGCAGGCTCCCAGAACGTGTCGGCCGTGTTCTTCGAAGTGGCCGCGCCGATCATCAAGACGGTCGAGCTGAACGCCGCCGTCCGCTACGACAAGTACAAGGACTTCTCGTCGACCACGCCGAAATTCGGTGCCAAGTGGACGCCGCTGAAGACCTTCGCACTGCGCACGACCTACACGGAAGGCTTCCGCGCCCCGGGTCCGGCCGAATTCAGCGCAGCCAGCCAGAGCACCGGCAGCTCGTCCGTGCGTGACCCGATCCGCTGCCCGAACGGCGTCCCGGCCGCCGGCGGCGCGACCCAGGCCGACTGCGCGATCTCGATCGGCGCCGTCAAGGTCGGCAACCCGAACCTGCAGCCGGAGAAATCCAAAGGCTACACGCTGGGCATGGTGTGGGATCCGCTGGAGGGTACCGCCCTGTCGCTGGACGCCTTCAAGATCAAGCGTTCCAACGAGATCAACCCGCTGTCGTACGTGGAAGCGGCTGCCCTGCCGACCGCGATCCGCAACGACAACAACCTCGTCGTGAACGGCGTCGCGATCCCGAACACGGGCACGCTGCTGCTGTCGAAGGCGCCGTACCAGAACTCGAGCTTCACCGAAGTCAAGGGCGTCGACCTGGACATCAAGCAGCGCTTCCGCATGGGCGACTACGGCCGCGCCACGCTGGGCCTGACCTGGACCCACGTCGCGTCGTGGGTGCGCGCCGAGAAGAACGGCACGCGCTACCAGTACGCCGGCACGCACGGCAACTGCGACACGTCGGATTGCGCCGGCACGCCGAAGGACAAGGTCAGCACGAGCCTGTCGTGGGACCGCGAGAGCCTGAACGTGACGGCGACGGTCAACTACCGTGCCGACATGCAGAACGTGTACTTCGCCGGCGACAAGTGCGCCTCGCAGTTCGCGAACGGCTCGCCGGCCCCGGGTAACTGCCGCCTGGCGTCGTTCACGACGCTCGACCTGTCGGCCCGCTACCAGGTGTCCCCGCAGTTGCAGGTCTACGGTTCGATCTCGAACCTGTTCGACAAGATCGCGCCGCTGGATCCGCTGACCTACGGCGGCATGAGCTACAACCCGATGGACGCCAGCGGCGCCATCGGCCGCTTCTTCAAGGCTGGCGTGCGTTACCAGTTCTGATCGTTTGACCGGATTTTCCGGTTCGATGCTTGAAGGGTAAAAAACGGGACAGTGAGCACTCACTGTCCCGTTTTCTTTTGGTGCACTGCCGCACAAATACGGTGCAGAACGTTGTAATTACGCATCAGCGAAAAATCAAATAAAAAACCGAATACAACATTTATCCAGGAATCATATTCGGTATATTTTGTAATCAGGAAAATTTGATTTGATATTTACAGCGATGCTGCGTATATGCATGTTTACTCGTTGACTTTGTTTATTAGCAATGATGTCATTGTCCTGTAGCAAATAACAATTCCGTCCCAAAAGGATGGACGAGATCAATAAACACGATCTGCGAGTCGGCGCGTAGTCCGCACCGGCCCAGGCTCAGAAGGGACTCAAAACAATGATGTCGGAAAAAGTTTTATCTCGATCGGTGCGTCTGATGTTCGCCGGCGGCATGGCGCTCGGCGCATCCGTCGCTCACGCACAGGACAGTAACGCGGCCCCGGCCGCCGCGCCTATGCAGCGCGTGGAAGTGACGGGTTCGCGCATTCCATCGCTGAACACGGAGGGCTCCAGCCCCATCACCACCCTGAGCGCGAAGGACATCAAGATCGATGGCGTGCGCAATACCGAAGACCTGCTGAACAACCTGCCCCAGGTGTTCGCGTCCCAGGGTGCCGCCATCTCGAACGGCGCCAGCGGTACCGCAACCGTCGACCTGCGCGGCATGGGTGCCCAGCGTACGCTGGTCCTCGTCAACGGCAAGCGTCTACCGTCCGGCAGCGTGCTCAGCGTCGCAGCCGACTTGAATCAGATCCCGAGTGAACTGATCCGCCGCGTCGACGTGCTGACCGGCGGCGCCGGCGCCGTGTACGGCTCGGGCGCCGTGTCGGGCGTCGTCAACTTCATTCTGAAGGACAACTACGAAGGCGTGGAACTGGAGGCCAACATCTCCGGCGCCAACCACCAGCAGCACAACGACGAGATCCAGGCCGTCGTCAACAAGAAGGGTTTCCCGCTGCCGGGCAACCACGCCTTCGACGCGAAGAAGTACGACTTCAGCATCCTGATGGGTTCGAACTTCGCCGACAACAAGGGCAACGCCACGTTCTTCGCGTCGCACCGCCACGCCGACGCCCTGCTGCAATCGCAGCGCGACTTCTCGGCCTGCTCGCTGGGCGCGTCCGATCCGGGCTTCGCCTGCTCCGGCTCGGGCACGTCGATCCCCCGCGTCGGCAAGTACACGCCGGATGCGAACGGCAATCCGCGCAAGTACGTCTCGGCCACCGACGCCTACAACTTCGGTCCGCTGAATTTCTTCCAGCGCCCGTCGGACGAGTACAACGTCAACTCGATGGTGCACTACGACCTGAACGAGAACGCGCGCCTGTACAGCGAATTCAGCTTCCACAACTACACGACCGACGCCCAGATCGCGCCGGGCGGCATCTTCTACGGCCAGCAGGCGACGATCGCCTACGAGAACCCGCTGCTGAACGATGCGTGGCGCGCCGCGCTGGGCCTCAAGAAGGCGGGCGACACCACCACCGTCTCCGTCGGCAAGCGCAACGTCGAAGGCGGCCCGCGCTCCAACAACATCAACGACACGTCGTTCCGCGAAGTGCTGGGCGTGAAGGGCATGATCGGCGACTGGTCGTACGACGTGTTCGGCCAGTTCGCGCGCGTCAACCACGGCGACCGCTCGACCGGCTACTTCTCGAAGCACCTGATCGCCAACGCGCTCGACGTCGTCGCCGATTCTACGGGCAAGGCCGTATGCCGCTCCGTCGTCAATGGCTCCGACCCCGCTTGCGTGCCGTACAACCTGTACAAGCAAGGCGGCGTCACTAAGGCCGCGCTCGACTACCTGAACGCCACCGGCTCGAACGGCGGCTTCACGCAGCAATCCGTGTTCGGCCTGAACGTCGGCACCGACCTGACCCGCTACGGCATCAAGCTGCCGACCGCCGAAAGCGGCGCCGGCGTGTCGTTCGGCTACGAGCAGCGCGTCGAGAAGCTGTCGTTCCAGCCCGACTACGAAAACCAGACGGGCGACCTGTCCGGTGCCGGCGGCGCCTCCCCGGCCGTCGCGGGTGCGTACAACGTGAAGGAAGCCTTCGGCGAATTCAAGCTGCCGCTGCTGGACAACATGCCGCTCGCCAAGCACATGGACCTGTCGGGCTCGTACCGCCGCTCGAACTACAGCACCGATGCCAAGACCAACACCTTCGGTTTCGGCCTCGACTGGCAACCGGTCGACCAGGTGCGCGTGCGTGGTTCCGCCCAGCGCGCCGTCCGTGCGCCAAACATCTTTGAACTGTACACGCCGCAAGCCGTGGTGCTGGCCGGTCCGAGCGACGACCCGTGCGGCGGCGACAAGCCGAAAGCGACGCAAGCCCAGTGCGCCAACACGGGCCTGCCCGCTTCGCTGTACGGCCAGGTGCCGGGAAACTCGACCAGCCAGTACAACGGCCGCACCGGCGGCAACCCGAACGTCAAGCCGGAGACCGCCAACACGTACACCGTGGGCATCGTGATCGACCCGATCAAGAACCTGACCATCACCCTGGATGCGTTCAAGCTCAAGATCAAGGATGCGATCCAGGCCGTCAACGCACAGAGCGTGTTCACGCAGTGCCTGCAGACCGGCAATCCGCTGTACTGCAACCTGATCCACCGCGACCAGCTCGGTTCGCTGTGGCTGACCCCGAACGGCTACGTCGAGGCCGGCACCACGAACATCGGTTCGCAGGGCACCTCGGGCCTGGACGTGGGCGCCAGCTACCGCACCCGCCTGCCGCAAAGCTACGGCAACCTGGACTTCACGCTGAACGGCACCTACGTGCACAGCTACACCGTGGAGAACCTGCCGGGCAACGGCAGCTACGATTGCACGGGCCTGTACGGCGGCACCTGCGGCACCCCGACCCCGAAATGGCGTCACAAGCTGCGCACCACCTGGTCGAGCCCGTTCAACTTCGACCTGTCGCTCACCTGGCGCTACATCGACCGCCTGAAGAACGACTTGCTCGATTCGAACCCGCAGCTGGCCGGCGACCTGGACACCCAGCGTGACGCGTACCTGGCTTCGCGCAGCTACTTCGACCTGAACAGCGTATACCGCTTCAACCGCAAGCTGGCCCTGAGCGTGGGCGTCAACAACCTGCTGGACAAGGATCCGCCGATCGCATCGTCGAGCTCGGTGACGGGTTCCTTCGGCAACGGCAACACGTTCCCGCAGGTGTACGATTCGTACGGCCGCTTCATCTACGCCAACCTGACCTACCGCTTCTGATCGCCTGATCCGAGGCCGTAAAAAAACCGCCGCCGGCTGCGAAGCCGGCGGCGGTTTTGTTTTGCGCGGCATTTAAGACGTAGGGCACTTGATTGCTACCGGGGCATCGATCAAGTGCCCGCGCGTGACGCCAACACGGCGGGCACGCGTGGGCGGAGGGCCCCCCTGCAGCGCCCAACGTGCACGTGGACGGGAAACCCGTCCACCCTACAGCCCGAAGCTGCCTTCGTCCTCTGAAAACGCGTTCATGCCGGCGCTCATCGCCGCCACCAGCGCACGTTCCGGTCCGGTGAGATGCGGATGCCAAATGTCGAACATCAGGATCGCGCGTGGCGCATCGCTGTCGTTCCACGCCTCGTGCTCGATGGTGTCGTCGAACACCCAGGCCTTGCCCTCTTCCCACGCGCGCACGTCGTTGCCGACGCGGAAGCCGCACCCTGGCGGCACGACGAGCGGCAGGTGCGTCACGAGGCGGACATTGCTGACGCCGCAGTGCGGCGGGATGCGCGTCTTCGGCTTGAGCACGGAAAACATCGCGACGGGCGTGCGGCCCGGCTGGTCCGGCTGCGGCGCTCCCGCCAGCAGCGCCATCGTGCGCGGGCAGTGCTGCGCATTGGCATCGTTGACCTTGCCGGCCTCGACGAGGTGGAACGCGCTCCAGCGCAGCGAATTGTTCAGCTCGGCCCACTGGCGCAGCGGCTGGTCCTCGCCGTACTGCATGTAGGGCGTAAAACCTTCGTCGCCGGCCTGCGCGGCGAGGAATTCGGCGCGGATCGTGTCCGTCTCGCGCTCGAAGGCGTCAAGCCATGGAAAATCGGCGCGGTCGAAGAAGGTGATGGGCGCGAGCCCGTGGAAGTGGAACAGTGCCGGTTGCGGTTTGTAGCGGCGCTTGCGCCCCAGCATGATGTCCAGCGATTCCGTGAAGCGTTGTACGCGTTCGCCGCGCAGGTCGCTCAGCAGCGGCGCCATGTAGTCGTCGAGGAAACGGCCGAAATCGGTGTCGTACTGCTCGCGGTAAGCGAGCGCTTCCTGCACGGCGGGGCGCAGTTCCGGCGGCAGTTGCTGCAGCGGCGGCGCGACCGCGGCGACGGCGCCGTGCGCGCGCGCGGCCGCGTGGCGCTTGCCCTGGCGCGTCAACAAGGCGGCACGCAGGATCAGGGCGACGAGATCGGTCGGCTCCAGCACGAGCGCGCGCCGGATCGCCTCTTCCTCGCGGGCTTCGTCGCGCTGGGCCATGCAGACGACGGCCAGGTTGATCCACTGCTGCTTGTCGCGACCATCAAACGCGACAAGCCGTTCGAGCAGCGCGCGCGCCTCCGGCAGGCTGCCTGCGCGGTAGTGCAGCTGCGCCATGCCGAGCAGCGCCGCGCCGTGCGTCGGCACGTGTTCCAGGATGCGCTGCCACAGCTGCGCCGCCAGGCGTGGATTGGCGCCCTTCAATGCGGCCTGGGCCGCGCGTTCCCAGGCTGCGATTTCACCATCGTTGGAAGCCATGCCGTTCCTTCATGTATGTATCGACCATACGATTCTGGAGTGGCCGCTTCCTGTTGGCAAGGACAATATCAGGCGTCGTCGCGCAGGCGGCGCGCACGCACGCTGGCGGCAAGGTTTTCCAGCACCGCGATGCTCGTCTCCCAGTCGATGCAGCCGTCCGTGACGGACTGGCCGTACGTCAGTTCCTTGCCCGGCACCAGGTCCTGGCGGCCGCCGACGAGGTGCGATTCCACCATCACGCCGACGATGCGCGTGTCGCCGGCGGCGATCTGCGCGCCGATGTCGGCGCATACGGGCACTTGGTTCTGCGGATTCTTGCTGCTGTTGGCGTGCGACGCGTCGATCATCAGGCGGCTCGCGAGGCCGTTGGCGGCGAGCTGCTTGCAGGCGTCCTCGACGCTGGCGGCGTCGTAGTTCGGCGTCTTGCCGCCGCGCAGGATGATGTGGCAGTCCTCGTTGCCCGCCGTCGACACGATCGCCGAGTGGCCACCCTTCGTCACGGACAGGAAGTGGTGCGGCTGCGACGCCGCCTTGATCGCATCGGCCGCGATCTTGATGTTGCCGTCCGTGCCGTTCTTGAAGCCGACCGGGCACGACAGGCCCGACGCCAGTTCGCGGTGCACCTGCGATTCCGTCGTGCGCGCGCCGATCGCGCCCCAGCTGATCAGGTCGGCGATGTACTGCGGGCTGATCACGTCGAGGAATTCGGTGCCGGCCGGCAGGCCCAGCTCATTGATGTCGCGCAGCAGTTCGCGTGCCATGCGCAGGCCGTCGTTGATGCGGAAACTGTTGTCCATGTACGGGTCGTTGATCATGCCCTTCCAGCCGACCGTCGTGCGCGGCTTCTCGAAGTACACGCGCATGATGATTTCCAGCTCGCCGGCAAAGCGGTGGCGCTGCTCGACGAGGCGGCGGGCGTATTCCATGGCGGCGTTCGGATCGTGGATCGAGCACGGGCCGATCACGACCATCACGCGGTCGTCCTGGCCGTGCAGGATGCGATGCAGCGCCACGCGCGCCTGCGACGCGGTCTGTTCCGCCTCCGGGGTCACCGGGAATTCGCGGATCAGGTGCGAGGGCGGCGTCAGTTCCTTCATTTCGCGGATGCGTAAGTCGTCGGTGCGAGGCATTGCTGTTCTCCGTTCTGATCTGATGAATAAATTCTTGGCTGAAAAAAAAAGACCGCCTCGGTGGCGGTCTTTTGGAATTTTTGTGTCGGACTCTGTTCTGTTACTGCGCGAACCTGCCGCTACTCCACCGCCGTTGGGCTGGAATGGCTAAACCAAAAATAAAAGGTAAAGAAAACGGCGTGGCGCATGTGGGTTCCTGAATGGTCGATTGACTATAACAACATTGCATCGACGTTGGCAAGACTTTATTGATCTGTGATCTGTCGGCTACGGTTGCCTATACAGGCGATCGGTTGCGTCAACCAGACACCCTTTTCCGCTGTGCGGAACACGCTTGAGAGATGTCAGTTGCCTCTTTGCGCGAGATGCAAAAGTCGCAACGGAGTCCCGGCCGCATGCACACCGGGTCGACCATCCCTCATCGTACATGGAGTCTGGACATGACTGAAACAACGATATCCCGAACGATCCGACGCCTGTTCGCGCGCGGGGGCGCCATCGGCCTGGCCATCCTGGCTCTGCCGGCGCCGGCCCAGGAAGCCGCGCCCAAACCCGTCCCGCGCGTCGAGATCACCGGCTCGAACATCCGCCGCTCCGAGGCCGAAACGGCGTCCTCCGTCATCACCGTCAACCGCGCCGACATCGAGCGTTCCGGCAAGGCCACCGTGGCCGAGCTGCTGCAGACCCTGGCCGTCGACAACCAGGGCTCCGTGCCGACCACCTTCGGCAACGGCTTCGCCGCCGGCGCGTCCGGCGTCTCGCTGCGCGGCCTGGGCGCGGCGTCCACGCTGGTGCTGCTGAACGGGCGCCGCATGGCCCCGTACGGCCTGGCCGACGACGGCCAGAAGCAGTTCTCGGACTTGAACGTGATCCCGACCGACGCCGTCGAGCGCATCGAGGTGCTGAAGGACGGCGCCTCGGCCATCTACGGTTCGGACGCCATCGCCGGCGTCGTCAACATCATCCTGCGCCGCGACTTCCAGGGCAACACGGTGCGGTTCTCGCGCGGCTTCAGCGGCGATTGGGACGGCAAGCGCACCAACGTCGCTTTCACCAAGGGCATCGGCAACCTCGATACCGACCGCTACAACGTCCTGTTCAGCATCGAGTACAAGAAGTTCGACGAGATCTGGTACCGCGACCGCTCCGACCGCGAATGGATCGGCCGCAACGACCTGCGGCCGTGGGGCTATTCGGCCGAACAGACGCTCGGCGGTACCGGTGCCATCCTGCCCGGCACCGGCACCGCGGGCAACGCCATCAACGGCAACGTGCGCAACCCGGCCGATCCGACCAATTACTACAACCGGGGCAATCTGGCCGGCCCCGGCTTCACGCGCACCTTCCCCGGCGCCGCCTGCTCCAACTTCACCAATCACCCGCAGGGCGACCCCGGCGGCGGTTGCCTGATCGACGCGTCGCAGCTCTACAACCAGATCGAGCCCAAGCAGGAAAACCTCAGCTTCTTCCTGCGCGGCACGTATCAACTGGACCCGGCCGTCCAGTTGTACAGCGAGTTCAACTGGTACACGAGCGATACGAGTACGTCCACGACGCCGTCCTCGGTCAGCGCCTCGGTCGGCTTCCCGGGCGGGCCCGTCAACAATGCGGTGGTCCAGCTGGGCGCGACCCATCCCGACAACCCGTACTTCGGCACCGCCGCGCGCGTGCGCTACCTGGCGGCCGACGTCGGCCCGCGCAGGTCGGACATCGGTTCCAACTTCCTCCGCTGGGTCGGCGGCGCCAAGGGCTCGCATTTCGGCTGGGACTGGGACTCGGCGCTGCTGTTCTCGCACAACCACGTCAACAACACGCAGAACGGCTATCTGCAGCGCGACGTCGCGTTCGCCCTGCTGAACCCGACCCCGGCCAACGTGGCGGCGGCGCTGCGCAGCCCGGCCTATGCGGCGCTGCCACCGGGCACCGTCTGGCGCATCGCCGAGAACGCGGGCCTGAATTCGCCGGCGCTGTACGCCGCGCTGTCGCCGACCATCGGCAACGCGGCCAACACCAAGGTCGGCCAGGTCGACTTCAAGGCCACGCGCGAGTTCAGCGGGATTCCCTACCTGGCCGGCAATCTGGGCCTGGCCGTCGGCACCGAGTTCCGCCACGAGATGACGGAGCTGATGCCGACCTCGGGCACGGAGCGCGGCAACATCATCGGCCTGGGCTATTCCGCCTATTCCGGCGCCCGCAACGTGTTCGCGCTGTACGGCGAGGGACTGGCGCCGCTCCCGTTCAACGTCGAAGCGTCGGCCGCCCTGCGCTACGACCACTTCACCGACGTCGGCAGCGCGTACACGCCGAAGTTCGGACTCAAGTGGACGCCGGTGCGCGCCTTCGCGCTGCGCGGCACGTTCGCGCGCGGCTTCCGTGCGCCGAGCCCGGCCGAGAACGGCGTCGGCGGCCTGGCCGCCTACTCGACCGCGGCCGACCCGGTACGCTGCGCGCTGGGCGTGGCGAGCGCCTGCAACCCGGCATCGGTGGCGCTGATCACGTCGCCCAACCCGAACCTGTCGCCGGAGCACTCGAAGAGCTATACGCTGGGCGTCATCTGGGACCCGCTGCCGCGCACGAGTATCTCCGTCGACTACTGGAAGATCAAGCGCATGGACGAGATCAACCAGGAACAGGTCGACGCCGCGATCGCCGCCGGCCACGTGGCGCGCGATCCCGGCAGCGTGAGCGCCATTCCGGGCGACCCGGGCCAGATCACGGCCGTGCTGACGCGCTACGTCAACTCCGCCCAGAGCAAGGTACGCGGGCTCGACGTCGACGCCCGCTACAACCACCGCCTGCCGGACGCCTGGGGCAATGCCACGTTCGACGTCAAGTACACGCACATCTTCGAATGGCTGCGCACGGAGCAGGACGGCACGTCGCGCGAATTCGCCGGCACGCACGGCAACTGCGACGTCACCAACTGCACGGGCACGCCTGCCGACCGGATCAATATGCGGTTCGGCTGGGACCGCGACAACCTGCGCGTGTCGGCCAACGTCAACTACCGCGGCGTGCTCGAAAACCGCTTCTTCCGCGGCGACCCGAGCGGTTGCGCCGTCACGTTCGCCAACGGCGCCGATGCCCCGAGCGGTTGCGAACTGGCGTCGTTCACGACGGTCGACCTGGTGGTGCGCTGGAAACCGCAGCAGCGCTGGGAAGTGTTCGGCTCGATCCAGAACCTGTTCGACAAGATCGCGCCGCTCGATCCGCTGACCTATGGTGCCCAGTCCTACAACCCGCTCGACTACGAGGGCGCGCGTGGACGCTATTTCACGCTGGGGGCGCGGTATTCGTTCTGAGTCGATCGGACAAGGCATCAACGAACGTACGGTGGGCACCCCGTGCCCACCGTACGTTCGCGGACCGCATACGTGTGGTGGGCTCAGGGAGGGAGCCCACCCTGCCGGTGATAAATTCCCAGTCAGTCGCCTGGCCCCTCACCCGGCATCGTGTCGGCCATCAGGCGCAACTCTTCCGGCGTCAGCTCGTCGGGCTTCTTGCCTTCGAGCCCGTCGAAATCGTCTGGCGGCTTTGCGCCCTGTTGCGCCTGCGCGTTGTCGGGTGGCGGGGATGGGGCCGGATTGGCCGGCTGGCCGCCGGGCTGTTGGGTTTGATCGTTCGCCATGTCTGCTCCTTGCGATGGGTGGATCCAGTCAGGGCAAGTGTGGCACAGGGTTCAAGGCTTGGGCGCACCGTCCGCGAGACGGTCGAGCTTGAGCCAGCCGCTGGCTTCGCGCCCCGTGCGCGGATTGCGGTAAGTAACGTCCGCATAGTCGCCGTACGTGTGGAGGACGGTCAGCACATCGCCCGGAATCACGAACAGTGCCGGGAGCTTGCACTCGTCCAGCGGCGCCGTGTGGAACCAGGCGCGGCCGGTGCCGGTGACGACGCGTGCTGCTTGCGCGGACTCGACCGGTATCCACCGCGATGCCGCCGTGAGCTGGGCCGCTTCGCAACGGGTGAGCACGTTGGTGAGTTCCTTCATGCGATCCTGCATCCACACGAACTCGTGCACCTGCGCAGCGCCTTCCTGGGCCAGCTGGATGACGAGTTTGTCGCCCGCGCGGCGCGCGCCGAACCCCGTCAGGCAATCGCCGAACGGTTGCGACATCGTCGCTTCGTCACCTGGTCCGACCTGCAGCAGGGTGAAGCGATGCCGGCATTGCGGATCGGGCAACCGGGCATCGACGAGCACGTAGTCGGCATCATCCTGCACGGACAGCTTGACGAGGCCAGCGGTACCGTCGACCTGCCCGAGCGATGCGCCGCGCAAGCGGATGTCGGAACGGCCGGTGCCGGGAACCGCCTGCGTGTCGACCGGGCCGAAGCGGGTCGCGACATTCGTGTGCTCGTCGGCCGCGGCGCACCATGGCAGCATCGACACGACGAACGCGGCGACCGTGGCCTTGACGAACAAACGCCCGCGCGGGGCGGGCGTCGTGGCGGCGAAGGCGGATGCCATCGCGGTGCGGCCTGGCGTCAAGCCGTGCCGCCGACGGTCACGCCGTCGATGCGCAGGGTCGGCTGGCCGACGCCCACCGGCACGCTCTGGCCTTCCTTGCCGCACACGCCCACGCCCGAGTCCAGGCGCATGTCGTTGCCGATCATCGAGATGCGGTTCATCGTGTCCGGACCGTTGCCGATCAGCGTGGCGCCCTTCACCGGGTACGTGACTTTACCGTCTTCGATCATATAGGCCTCGCTGGCCGAGAACACGAACTTGCCGTTGGTGATGTCGACCTGGCCGCCGCCGAAGTTCACCGCATACAGGCCGTTCTTGACCGAAGCCAGGATCTCGGCCGGGTCCTTGTCCCCGGCCAGCATGTAGGTGTTCGTCATGCGCGGCATCGGCAGGTGGGCGAACGATTCGCGGCGGGCGTTGCCCGTCACCGGCATCTTCATCAGGCGCGCGTTCATCGTGTCCTGGATATAGCCCTTCAGGATGCCGTCCTCGATGAGGGTCGTGCACTGGGTCGGGTTGCCCTCGTCGTCCATGTTCAGCGAACCGCGGCGGTCCTTCAGGGTGCCGTCGTCGACGACGGTCACGCCCTTCGCCGCGACGCGCTGGCCGATCATGCCGGCGTACGCGGACGAGCCCTTGCGGTTGAAGTCGCCCTCGAGGCCGTGGCCGACCGCTTCGTGCAGTAGGACGCCGGGCCAGCCCGGGCCGAGCACGATGGTCATCGGACCGGCCGGGGCCGGACGCGCTTCCAGGTTCACGAGGGCGGCCTGCACAGCTTCGCTCGCGTATTTTTCCAGCAGCTCGTCGCTGAAATAGCCATAGTCGTAGCGGCCGCCGCCGCCCGACGAGCCCATCTCGCGCCGGCCGTTCTGCTCGGCGATGACGGTGACGGACACGCGCACGAGCGGACGGATGTCGGCCGCCAGCACACCGTCGCTGCGCACGACGAGCACGACGTCGTACTCACCCGCCAGGCCGGCCATCACCTGCACGACGCGCGGGTCCTTGGCGCGCGCGATCTTTTCGACGCGCTCCAGCAGGGCGACTTTCGCGGTGGCGTCGAGCGAGGCCAGCGGATCGTTCGGCAGGTACAGCGCGCGGCCGCCGCTCGGCTGGATGCTGGACGCGACCTTCACGCGCCCGGTGCCCGCGCGCGCGATCGTGCGCGTGGCCGCGGCGGCGTCCAGCAGGGCTGCCTGCGAGATCTCGTCGGAATAAGCGAAGGCGGTCTTGTCGCCCGACACGGCGCGCACGCCGACGCCCTGGTCGATCGAGAAACTGCCGCTCTTGACGATGCCCTCTTCCAGGCTCCAGCCTTCGCTCTTGGTGAATTGAAAATACAGGTCAGCGTAATCGACCTTGTGCGTGAACATGGTCCCCAGCGTCGTGATCAGCTTGCCTTCGTCGAGCCCGAATGGCGTCAACAGGACGTCGCGCGCGACGGCGAGGGAGGAGAGATTCGGTTCGAATGGAGTCATTGCGTCGGGTCTTTCAGATAAGGATAGGGCATTGTGCCATACGTCAGAGTTTGCGGTGTTTCAGCGCCGGCAAACTCTCGCGCACCTTCGCGATGTAGTCGGGATCGATCTCGCCGCTGACGACGCCCTCGCCTTCCGGCAACACATCCTTCACGTCGCCCCACGGATCGATGAGCATGCTGTGGCCGAACGTGCGGCGGCCGTTCTTGTGCGTGCCGCCCTGGGCCGATGCCAGCACGTAGCACTGGTTCTCGATGGCGCGGGCGCGCAGCAGCACTTCCCAGTGCGCGAGGCCGGTCGTGTGCGTGAACGCGGCCGGCACGACGATCAGCGCGCACTCGCCCATCGCGCGGAACAGTTCCGGGAAACGCAGGTCGTAACAGATCGACAGGCCGACGCGGCCGAACGGCGCCTCGAAGCTGCCGACCGTCTCGCCCGGCACGATGGTGCGCGCCTCGTCGTACGATTCGCTGCCCTTGTTGAAGCCGAATAAATGGATCTTGTCGTAGCGGCCGACGTGGCGCCCTTGCGGATCGTAGACGAGCGTCGTGTTCAGCACGCGGGCGGCAATGCCCGACACGAGGGGCAAGGTGCCGCCGATCAGCCAGATGCCGTGCTCGCGCGCCTGCCCGGCCAGGAAATCCTGGATGGGGCCGCGGCCCGGCTGTTCCGCGTGGGCGACCTTGTCCGTGTCCGTCATGCCCATGATGGGCCAGTATTCGGGCAGCGTGACCAGGGTCGCGCCACGGGCCGCGGCATCCGCGATCAGGCGGCGTGCGGTGGCGATATTCTCGTCCACGACGGGCGTGGACACCATCTGTACGGCGGCGACGGTAGCCTTCATTGGTTTCCCTTCTTCTGCTTGCTGCGATCCTGCTGGGCCGCCGCCTCGGCAGCGGCCGCAACGGCGGGCGAATTGTCCAGCTTTACGATGTGCGGCGACTTCCACGGCCCCGTCACCTGCATGTGATACGTGAGCGCCTTCATCACGGGCGCGCGCAGGAACAGCTGGGCCAGGAAACTGCCCAGGCCGATGACGGGGTTCACGGCCAGGCCGTACACGAGCGAGCTGGTGCCGAGGTTGAATTCGGGGATCACGACGACGTGCAGGTTCGTCGATTCGTGCGCGATGTCGGCCGTGCCGTCCATCAGCACCGTCGCCGCGACGCCATGCATCTTGAGGTTATCGGTGTGCACGACGCCATGGGTGATCATCGCGTTGGCCGTGATGCCGTCGAACGCGAGGCCTTCCGAGAACACGTCGTGGAAATCGAGTTTCAGCATGCGCGGCAGCATCTGCAGGCTCAGCACGCCCAGCAGTTTCGCGGCGCCCGGATCCTGCTTGAGGAATTGCCCATCCTCGACATTCATCTGGATCTGGCCCGACAGGCTCGGGATGTCGAGCGAGTACGGCAGCCCGGCCCAGGAGATGTCGCCGGACAGCGAACCCTTGCCGTGACGCAGCGTTTCCGGGAAGCCGAGGCGGTCCAGCAGGCGGCCGGCGTCGCTGATGTCGAGCGTGAAATTCAATGCCGTGTTGCTCTTGCCGTCGCGCGTGAGCCAGCGGCCGTTCGCCTTCAGCTGGCCGTCCGGATTCGTCAGCGCCAGTTTCTCGATGCGCCACTCGCGCCCGGCCAGCGCCTGCGCATTGCTGGCCACCAGTTCCAGGCGGCCGAACTGCTTGTTGAACAGCTCGAAGCGGTCGGCGACGATGTCCAGGCCCGGGATGCTGGCGCTGGCGCCCTTGTTCGATTCGAGCAGGTCCTTGACTTCGTTCGCCGACGATTCCGGGATCACGAGCGACGCGAGACGGGCCGTCACCTTGCCCAGTCCCTGGCCCGTGGGCGACTCGTTCCACGTCACGTAGCCCACCACCTGGCGCGAATCGATGCTGGCCTGCCACGTATTGTTCTGGTGGGTGGCGCCGACGACGACGTCGCGCAGCGCCCGTTCGCCGATGACCAGGTCGCTGGCACGCGCGGCGATCGTGTCCGGCACGACGTACTGGGCCATGCCCGCGCCGGTGGCATTGTCGACGGCCGGGTTGCCGGTCGGCGCAGTCTCGCCCGGTCCGGCGATCTCACCCGCCGCCGCGAGCCAGCGGTCGACGTTCAGCGCCTTCATGTTCACGTTGATCATCATGCCGCTGTCGGGCTCGGGCGCCGGCACGTTGACGCCGATGCCGCCGCGCTTGACGATCCACGAGCCGTGCGGCTGGCGTTCGCGGACGTATTTCGCTGCGGCGATATTGCCCAGGGTGATGCGGAGCTCGTCGCGGCCGACGCCATCCGCCCCCGTCGGCTGGCCGGACAGGACGAAATGCAGCGGCAGCGCGTCGGCGGCGGGCTTGTTCAGCGGTGCCGGCAACTCGACGCCGAGGCCGGCCAGGGTGGAGTCGAGGACGATCTGGGTCTGGCGGTCCTTCACCGTGATGGTGCCGCCGAAGCGCGCCCCGCCGGACAACTTGGCGCCCAGGCGCTGCAGCGCCGGCAGGGAACGCGTCTGGCGCATGCCCTCGGCCGTGGCGCTGCCGGCCATGCGGATCTGGATGCTGCCGTCGCGCTGGGTGCCGCCCGACAGTTGCAGCGGCCCGCCCAGGAAGCTGGCCCCCACGCCGTTCAGGTTCACGCCGTGTTCGGAAAATTCGATGCGGCCCAGCGCGGCCTCGATGGGGGGCAGCTCGGGGAACAGCACGACGTCGTTGTTCTGCAGCTGCAGTGCGCCCTGGACCTTCGCGTCGTGCAGGCTCGCGAGCGGCAGGTGCAGCTTCAGGCCCAGCTTGGCGGGACCGGTCGCGCGGGTATCTTCCGTAAAATGGCCGATCCATTCGAGCACGGGGCTGGCCGCCACGTAGCGCAGGAAGTCCGGCAAGGGCGCCGCGGCCGCGCCGTCGATGTCGAGCACCATCTCGTGCACGCCGAGCTCGGGGATCACGGCGTGCACGTTCGACAGCGCGATGCCCAGCGTGCGCGCCGTGTCGCCGTGGATTTCCATGCGCGCGCGGTCGAACACGATGGAACCGTCGATGTTCTCGGCCAGCGGCCACAGCGGTGCCTTGCCGTCGGCGGCCTTGTGGCCCGGTGCGTACTCGAGCTTGCCGTCCTCGATGCGGCCGCTGATGCGGAACTCGCCCTTGGCACGCTGGGCGGCATTGTCGGCGCGGAACGGGAAGTGAGCCAGGTCGCCGCGCAGGCGCAGGCGCGCGTCGTGCAGGGTGCCGCCCTGCAGCGCGCCCGTCAGCCATTCGCGCAGGCCTTCCGGGGTCGCCAGCGGCAGCCAGCGTTTGATGTTCGCGATCTCGACATTGTCGACCGTGCCCGTGAAGTCGGCGCTGCCCGGCCCCTTCCCTGCCGTCAAAGGCAGCACGTGGCGGCCGGTCAGGCTCGCCGTCAGCGCGCCCCGGGACAGGTTCATGCTGTCGACGTCGACGGCCAGCTGGTCGTCCCGGAGGAAAGTCCAGCGCGCGTGCAAGGCCATCTGGTCGAACGGCATCTCGGGATCGGCGAACCAGGCCGGCAGGGCCAGCACGAGCTTGTCGGAATCGATGTCGACGCTGCCGCCGTGGTCGCTCGCATCGATGCGGCCCGACAGGTTCTTGAAACCCGGCAGCGCCGGCCGTGCGGCCTGGGCGGGCTGGCCGTCCGTCGCGGCCAGTTCGGCGCGCGCCGCCAGCGGGTTCATGCCCAGGTTCGCGACCTCGCCGCGCACGCGGTAGCCCGTGACGTGCGGGAAGCGGCCCTGCCATTCGACGTTGGCGTCGTTGACGCGGCCGTGCGGCGCCAGTTCCGTCAGCAACTGCCGTTGGGACGGTGCGATCGGGAGCTGCACGGCCAGCGCGGCCAGCGCGCCCACGTCCAGCTGCTCGGCGCGCACTTCGAAGCGCTCGGGCTGGGTGCGCGTGGCCGGGTGCCAGGATTCCGTCAACGTGGCCGGCGGCAGCACGACGCCGTCGTCCGTGACGGCGGCAAAGTTTTCCAGGCCGATGGTGTGGCCCAGCGCGCCGAAGGTCGGCTTGCCGTCGTCCACGTTCGGGGCGATGGTCTCGCTGGCCGACAGCCGGCCCGACACGCGCGCCAGCGCCAGCGGCGGCGTGTCCGGCCCGAGGCGCGCGCTGACGCCGGCCAGCGCGAGGTCGGCGGTGAAACCGGCCAGGCGCGCATGGTCGAAGTCGAGCCAGGCGCGCACCGAGCCGCGGCCCTGCTGCAGGGTGAACGGGTAATCGACGTACTGCTTCCAGGCGGCCAGATCGGTGTTGCGCAGGTCGGCGTACACCTGCCCTTTCCAGCGCCGCGCGTCGGACGGCTTGGTGCCGAACGGCGGATGCGAGAAACGCGCGCGCAGGTCGAGCGGGTCGCCGGCGCCGGGAGGCGGCGCGGCTTTCAGGGCGAAGCGGTGCGTCGTCCAGCGGTTCTGCAGCACGAGGGTCACGTCCGACAACGCCAGCGTCGGCGCGCCGCGCAGCTCGTCCGTCCAGGACAGGCGGCCTTCGCGGATCACGACCTCGTGCTGGCGCAGCAGCCAGTCGGCCCCGCCGCCCTCTTCCTTCTTGTTCAAGTCGATACGCACGCCGGCCACGGCGATGACGCCGTCGACACCGCGGCGCACGTCCAGTTCCGGCCGGTTGATTTCCAGCGCCTCGAAGCGCGGCTCGGCCGCCACCACCGACCACCACGACAACGTGGCCGATACGGACGGCAGCGCCAGCAGCTGGCGCCCGGCGCGGTCGTGCAGGCGCAGGTCGCCGAGGTACAGATTCGGATGCAGGCCGCGCCACGACGCGTAGACGCGGGCGATGGTCACCTGGTTGCCGAGCGCGCGGCTGGCGGCCCGTTCGATGTCCGGTTTATAAATGTCGATGTTCGGCAGGACCGCGTAGCGCAGGACCAGGAACAGCAGCATGAACGCGAAGTAGACGAGCAGGACGGCCTTGATGGTAAAGCCGAGCACGTGATGCGATGCCAGGTTGGCATAGCGGTAGCAGGCGCGTGCACGGGACCAGCGCTCCGCCAGGGGGACGTGCGCGTGCTCATGCGCGTGTCCGTGGGGATGCGCCTGCTCGTGCGCGTCGTGCTCGCGCTGCGCCTGCGGTTCCGGGTTGTGCATCAAAAGGCTCAAAAGGCTCGCCGAAAATCAGGCAGTCGCAAACCTGTTGCGCGTTGCAGATGCGGCCTGCGATGCTCGCTGTACATTCGTACAGCTGCGCTTCTCCGCCAAATCTGCTGCCGCTCACGACGGTTTTCGAGATGCCTTATTGTTAATCTGTAAATAAGAGAGCGCTTGCAACATCCGCGGCGTCTACCTTACCATCACGCTGACCCAGGGCAGCATGGCGGGCAATTTTACCCCATAGCAAGCGTCCCGAAACGCACAACTCGTCTGGAATTCGCCCTATGCTCGAAGCTTCCCCGCAGTCCCTGGCGCAAACGTCGCGCTTTTACCAACGCTGGCTCGCCGCCGACCCGGCCCGTGCCGGACGCGTCGATACCCTGTCTGCATTATCGCTGGCCTCCCTCGATTTCGGCGCAGCGCTGAAGGCCGAAGCCGCGCTCGGTCCGAACGGTTCGGTGCTCCCGACGGTACGGGCGATGCGCCGCCTGCGCAACCTGCTCATCTGCGCCATCATCCGGCGCGACCTCGACGGCCAGGCCGACCTCGACGAAGTCGTCACGGCGATGAGCCGCTTCGCCGACTTCGCCGTCCAGACCCACCTGGCCGAGCTCATGGCCGAGATGACCGCGCTGCACGGCGAGCCGATCGGCGCCGAGTCGGGCCGCGCCCAGCAGATGATGGTGCTGGCGATGGGCAAGCACGGCGGCGGCGAACTGAACGTCTCGTCCGACATCGACCTCATCTTCGTCTACCCCGAGGACGGCGACACCCGCGCCGGCCCCGGCCGGAAATCGCTGTCGAATCACGAATTCTTCGTGCGCCTGGGCCGCAAGCTGATCGCCGCACTGTCCGAAGTGACGGAAGACGGTTTTACGTTCCGCGTCGACATGGCGCTGCGTCCAAATGGCAAGTCGGGTCCGCTCGTGGCGAGCCTGAACATGGTCGAGGACTACCTGATCGTACAGGGGCGCGAATGGGAACGTTATGCCTGGGTCAAGGCGCGCGCGGTCACCGGCGATCCGGCCGACATCGCGGCCCTCGACGCCGTCGTGCGGCCGTTCGTGTTCCGGCGCTACCTCGACTTCGGCGTGATCGACGCGATCCGCACCATGCACGCCCAGATCCGCGCCGAGGTCAACCGCCAGGAGCGCCTGCATCCGGAACGCAACCAGAACGTCAAGCTGGGCCGCGGCGGCATCCGCGAGATCGAGTTCCTGGCGCAGGTGTTCCAGCTGATCCGCGGCGGCCGCGACCCGGCCCTGCGCGAGCGCTCCACGCGCAAGACGCTGCGCCTGTTGGCCGAACGCGAACTGCTGGCCGGCGACACCGTCGAGCAATTGCTCGAGGCATATTCATTCCTGCGCAACCTGGAGCACCGCCTGCAATACCTGGAAGATGCCCAGACGCATACCATGCCGGTGTCGCCCGAGGACAAGCACACCGTGGCGCGCATGATGGGCATGGCCGACGAGGCCGAACTGCTGGCCCGGCTGGACAGCTGGCGCGTGTTCGTCGCCGCCCAGTTCGACGCGATCTTCGCCGACAAGGCGGCGGGCGCCGAGCCCGTCGATCCGGATGCCCTGCTCTCCGATCCCGACAACCGCGACGCCATCGCCGACCGCCTGGCGAGCCTCGGCTTCGACGATCCGCAGGCGGCCGCGAACCGCCTCGTCGCCACGTGGCAGGCGCCCCGGCTGCAGACCTTGCCGGAAACGAGCCGCCACCGCCTCGTCGCGCTCGTGAACACGGCGCTGACACAGATTCCCCTCGTCGTCGCCGACGCCGGGCTCGGCAGCCAGGCGGCCACCCTGGGCCGCCTGCTCGATTTCTTCGAAGCCATCGCGCGCCGCTCCGCCTACCTGTCGCTGCTGACGGAATATCCACACACGCTGGAGCGGGTGCTGCGCATGATCAACGCGTCCGGCTGGGCCGCGACCTTCCTCACCCAGCACCCGATCCTGCTGGACGAGCTGCTGGACGACCGCGGCAATGCCGCCGAGGATCTGCCGGCGCTGGCCAGCAGCCTCGCGGCCCAGCTCGACGCGGCCGCCGGCGACACCGAGCGCCAGCTCGACATCCTGCGCGAAGCCCACCACGCCCAGATGTTCCGCCTGCTGGCGCTGGATCTCGCGGGCGAACTGTCCGTCGAGCGCCTGGCCGACCACCTGTCGGCGCTGGCCGACCTGATCGTGTGCGAAGTCGTGCGCCGCGCCTGGCGCACCATCGCGTCGCGCCACCGCGAGGTGCCGCAATTCGCCGTCATCGCCTACGGCAAGCTGGGCGGCAAGGAACTGGGCTATGTGTCCGACCTGGATGTGATCTTCCTGTTCGACGACGACGACGACATGGCGCCGTCCAACTATGCCAAGCTGGCCCAGCGCTTCATCACGTGGATGACGACGCATACCCCGGCCGGCATCCTGTTCGACATCGACACGGCGCTGCGGCCGGACGGCGCGTCCGGCATGCTGGTGTCGTCCGTGTCCGCGTTCGAACGCTACCAGCAATCGTCCGCGTGGCTGTGGGAACACCAGGCCCTCACGCGCGCCCGCTTCTGCGCCGGCGATGCCGCCATCGGCAAGCGTTTCGAGGCGATCCGCGAACAGGTGCTGCGCCAGGACCGATCTGGCCGCGAGGCCGAATTGCGCGACGAAGTCGTCAAGATGCGCCAGCGCATGCGCGACGCCCACCCACCGCGTGACGAGCGTTTCGACCTCAAGCACGATGAAGGCGGCATGATCGACATCGAATTCATCGTCCAATACCTCGTGCTGCGCCATGCTTGCGCGTATCCGCAGCTGACGGCGAACGTCGGCAACATCGCGCTGCTGAAGCTGTGCGGCCAGCTGGGCCTGATCGATACCGGCCTCGCCGACGGCGCCTCCAGCGCCTACCGCGCGATGCGCAAGCTGCAGCACCAGGTGCGCCTGCAAGGCCAGGAAAACGCCCGCGTGGAACGCAGCCTCGTCGCGAAGCATGCGGACGTCGTCGTGCGGCTGTGGCACGACTGCTTCCACGTTTAGACGCGAGGACGTTGTTTTTAGTCAACATTTCTCTACTAACATATTTTCGTATTGATATTTCTCAATACAAAATACTCCGATACAGCCAGCGTATGGCTTGCTGTGCGCCAATAGCCGCGCCTTATCGGAGATTCCATGCAACAACATACCAAGACCGCCATGGCCGTCGCCGTCGCCGTGAACGCGATGGCGGGCATCGCGCATGCACAGACGGCGGACGTATTGCAGCGCGTCGAAGTGACGGGCTCGCGGATCCGCCAGGTCGACCTGGAAACGGCGCAACCGGTCCAGGTGATCACCCAGGACCAGATCCAGAAAACGGGTCTCGTCACCGTCGGCGACATCATCAACAACCTGTCGGCCGCCGGTACCCCGGCCTTCTCGAAAGGGGCCACCCTGACGTCGAACCGCGAACAGGGCGGCCAGTTCATCAATATGCGCAACCTGGGGTCGAACCGGCTGCTGGTGCTGGTCGACGGCAAGCGCTGGACGCAGACCGTCGCCGGCTATACCGACATGTCGACCATCCCGTCGGCCATGATCGAGCGCATCGAAGTCCTCAAGGACGGCGCGTCGTCGATCTACGGCTCGGATGCGATCGCCGGCGTCGTCAACGTGATCCTCAAGAAGACCATGCAGGGCGGCCTGCTCAGCCTGTACGGCGGCCGGAACGAGAAAGGCGACGGCAGGAAGAAGGATTATTCGCTTTCCTACGGCGCGGGCGACGACCGGGCCAACATGATGGTCGGCCTGACATACACCGAGGACGGCGTCGTGTGGGCGAAGGACCGCGCAGTGACGGCCGCCAGCTACGGCCCGAACCACCTGAACGCCGGTTTCGGCGCGAGCCCGTGGGGCCGCATCCGCCAGGTGAACGCCGGCGGCGGCGCCACCGGATTCAACAAGATCCTGAACCACACGGGTTCCTACCTGGGCGACGGCACCGGTGCCAACGCGCGCGATCCGAACAACTATCACAACTATGCCGGCGCCGACGCCGACACGTTCAACTCGTCGGACCAGATGGTGTACTTGCCGCCGGCCCGGCTGACGTCCGTCTTCACGAAAGGCCGCCTCACCCTGCCGCACGACATGCGGTTCACGACCACCGCGATGTTCGCGGACCGCACGTCGTTCCGCCAGGCCGCCGGCTATCCGCTGAACTCTGCCACCCAGAGCAAGTACCCGGTCTATATCGACAAGGACAGCTACTACAACCCATACCCGGGCCAGGATCTGTTCTTTTACCGCCGCACGAGCGAAGTCCCGCGCACGGCCGAGAACGAGAACCGCACCGTGCACATCGAGGCGGGCGTGGAAGGCGATGTCGGCGTGCTGGGCAAGGCGTGGAACTGGAACGTCGGCTATAACCACAGCGCCACCACGGGCTCGGTGCTGTCGACCGGTAACCTGAACCTGCTGAACCTCAAGAAGGCCCTCGGCCCGTCGTTCATCAATGCGGCGGGCATCGTGCAGTGCGGCACGGCCGCGAATCCGGTGGCGCTGAGCCAGTGCGTGCCGTTCAATATCCTGGGCGGCCCGTCGGCGTCGACGCCGGCGGCGCTGGCCTATGTGATGTCGACCGGCCAGGCGACGTACGGCTCGACCGTCAACAGCGCCACCGCCGACATCACCGGCGAACTGTTCGACCTGCCGGCCGGCCCGATCGGCGTGGCGGCGGGCCTCGAGCACCGGTCCGTCCGCGGCTACGACCGTCCGGGCCAGTTCGAGCAATCGGGCTACTCGACGGACCTGGCCGGCAATGCCACCGTCGGCAAGTACGCCGTGCGCGAAGCCTATCTGGAATTCAATGTCCCGCTGCTCAAGAACAAGCCGTTCGCGCAACTGCTGAGCGTCGACATCGCGTCGCGCTATTCCGACTACAGCAACTTCGGCAACACCACCAACAGCAAGGCCAGCGTGATGTGGAAGCCGGTGCGCGACCTGCTGGCGCGCGGCACGTACGCCCAGGGCTTCCGCGCCCCCACGCTGAGCGACACGTTCGGCGGCGGCCAGCAGGCCTACGACTCTTACCTGGACGCCTGCGACAGCAAGTACGGCGAGGCGGCCAGGAATCCGGCCGCTGCCGCCCGCTGCGCGGCCGCCGGCGTGCCGGCCGGCTTCCGCCAGCTCAACCAGGCCGGCTCGCCGGTCCCGGCCGGCGGCGCCCAGACCCCGGTCCCGTTCAACGCGGGCGCGGGCAACGACTCGCTGCAGCCGGAAACGGCGACGACGAAGACGGCCGGCCTCGTGTACAGCCCGGGCTGGCTGAACGGCGCTTCCGTCGCGCTCGACTGGTTCGACATCCACGTCAAGAACCGCATCACCGCGGTGACGGCGACTTACGAGATCAACCAGTGCTACGTCGGCGGTGTGCAGGCGTTCTGCGATAGGATCAAGCGCGACCCGGCCACCGGCATGATCGCCAGCCTGTCGCGCGGCAACGCCAACCTCGGCGAGCTGCGGACCCGGGGCGTCGACCTGACCGTCGCCTACCGCTTCCCGCGCACGGCGGCCGGCCAGTTCAACGTGCGGTCGGAATCGACTTATACCGATACGTTCCGCATCAAGAGCAATGCGACGGCGAACTGGGAAAACGACGCCGGCGAATTCACGTACAACCGCGTGAAATCGAACCTGACCCTGGACTGGAACCTCGGCAACTGGAGCGCCACCCTGGCGTCGCGCTACTACAGCGGCGTGAAGGTCCACTGCTGGAGCGCCGCCAACAACGAGGAATGCAGCAACCCGAACGACCCGGCCAGCTGGGGCACCGGCTATACGAAGCTGGGCGCCATGGTCTACAGCGACCTGTCGATCGGCTATGCCCTGCCGTGGAAAGCGAAGCTGCTGGCCGGCGCCAACAATGTGTTCGACCGCAAGCCGCGCATCGTCTACGACGCCAACTCGTCGTTCGCGAACGGCACGTCGTCGTCGTCGTCCGTCGATCCGCAGATGCCGATCGACCGCCTGTTCTACCTGCGCTACAACCAGTCGTTCTGACCGTTCGCGCCGCATGCATGCCCGCCCGGCTGCGCCGGCGGGCATTTTTATTTCGCGGAAGAAATTTTGCCTGTTGTACAAATGTAACAGATTAAACGACGGATGTCGTTCGGCGCCCCGTTTTGGTGCGCCGAACGCATGAAAGAATGTTGTGCTTAATTCAACATTCCACAGGCCGTTTTACCGGCAACCCATTCTTTCCGCATATTTTTGTGTCTTTACGCATTCCCACTTGCAGTAAATACGCTCAACTCCCGTGATTTTCTTGTAATTACGCAAGAGTGCAACAATCGCAAAATATGCACGCCCGATGATTGACACGCTGCCATGGCGGATGATTCCATTGCCAGCTTGAAAAAAATGTTAACCACATTGATTTCAAAAACAGTCGCTCAGCGACGGACATTCACGGCTGCTGTACCCAGTGTGCCGTGCCTTAACCCTAGGAGTTTGCAACCATGATGGAAAAAGTCTTGTCCCGCTCGATCCGCCTGATGTGCCTCGGCGGCGTTGCGTTCGGGATGCACGCGGCTTATGCCCAAGAAACCTCCGCGCCACTGCAGCGCGTGGAAGTGACCGGCTCGCGCATCCGCCAGGTCGACCTGGAATCCGCACAACCGATCCAGGTGATGACCCAGGAACAGATCCAGAAAACGGGTCTCGTCACTGTCGGCGACATCATCAACAACCTGTCGGCGGCCGGCTCGCCGGACTTCAGCAAGGGCGGCGCCCTGACGTCGAACCGCGAAAGCGGCGGCCAGTACGCCAACCTGCGCAACCTCGGCTCGAACCGCCTGCTGACGCTGGTCGACGGCAAGCGCTGGACCGCCACCGTGGCCGGCTACACCGACATGTCGACCATCCCGGCTTCCATGATCGATCGGATCGAAGTCCTGAAGGACGGCGCTTCCGCGATCTATGGCTCGGACGCGATCGCCGGCGTGGTCAACATCATCCTCAAGAAGTCGATGGAAGGCGGCCAGGTCAGCGTCTACCACGGCGCCAACCAGCGCAACGGCGACGGCAAATCGAAGGACTACTCGGTTTCCTACGGCGTCGCCGGCGACAAGGGTTCGCTGCTGTTCGGCCTGACCCACACCGAGCAGGGCCCGGTCTGGGCGAAAGACCGCGACATCACCTCCTTCACCTACGGCCCGGCCCACGTGGCGGCCGGCACCCTGGGCACCGGCCCGTGGGGCCGTATCCGCCAGGTCAGCGCCAGCGGCGGTGCGACCGGTTTTACCAAGGTCCTGAACCACACCGGCACGTACGATGGCGTGGGCACCGGCACCAACTCGCGCGACCCGAACAACTACCACAGCTATGCCAGCTCGGTGAACGACCTGTTCAACTCGACGAGCCAGATGATGTTCGCGTTGCCGACCAAGCTCGACAGCATCTTCACCAAGGGCTCGCTGGAACTGCCGTTCGGCATGCACTTCAACAGCACCGCGATGTTCGCGCAGCGCAACTCGTCGGCGCAGGTCGCGGGCTACCCGCTGAACTCGATGACCCAGTCGAAGTACCCGGTCTACGTCGACAAGGACAGCTACTACAACCCGTATGGCAACCAGGTGGCCGGTGCCGGCAAGGGCCAGGACCTGTTCTTCTATCGCCGCACGATCGAAGTGCCGCGCGTCACGAACAACGAAAACCGTACGCTGCACATCGACGCTTCCGTGTCGGGTGAATTCACCGCGGCCGGCCGCAACTTCAACTGGGACGTGGGCTACAACCACAGCGCCGTCAGCGGCTCCGTGCTGTCGACCGGCAACCTGAACCTGCTGAACCTCAAGAAAGCCCTCGGTCCGTCGTTCCTGAACGCGTCCGGCGTCGTCCAGTGCGGCACCGCCGCCAAGCCGATCGCGATGGCCGATTGCGTCCCGTTCGACATCCTGGGCGGCCCTTCGGCGTCCACCGCCGGCGCGCTGAAATACATCATGTCGACCGGCCAGGCCACCTACGGCTCGACCATCAACAGCGCCACCGCCAACATCGCCGGCGACCTGTACGCGCTGCCGGCCGGCATGATCGGCTTCGCGGGCGGCCTCGAGCACCGCGAAGTGATCGGCTATGACCGTCCGGGCCAGTTCGAACAGTCGGGCTACTCGACCGACCTGGCGGGCAATTCCACCAACGGCCGCTACACCGTCAAGGAAGCCTACCTGGAAGCCCGCGTCCCGCTGCTGAAGAACGCACCGTTCGCCAAGTCGCTGTCCCTGGACCTGGCAACCCGCCATTCGGACTACAGCAACTTCGGCACCACCAACAACAGCAAGATGAGCATCGAGTGGCGTCCGATCGCCGACCTGCTGGTCCGCGGCACCTGGGCGCAGGGTTTCCGCGCACCGACCGTGGGTGACACGTTCGGCGGCGGCCAGCAGACCTACGACACGTACCTGGACCCGTGCGACACCAAGTTCGGCGAAGCGTCGCGCAACCCGGCCGTGGCCGCGCGTTGCGCAAGCGCAGGCGCTCCCGCCGGCTTCCGCCAGCTGAACCAGGTCGGCTCGCCGATCGCCGGTTCGGGCGGCGCACAGGGCGCGTACCCGTTCCAGGCCGGCGCGGGCAATGCCGCGCTGCAGCCGGAAACCGCGCGCACCAACACCGCGGGCTTCGTGTACAGCCCGTCGTTCCTGCCGGGCTTCTCGGCCTCGCTGGACTGGTTCGACATCAAGATCGACAACCGCATCACCGCGGTCACGGCGACCTACGTCGCGAACCAGTGCTACGTGAACAACGTGCCGTCGTTCTGCACGTCGATCAAGCGTAACGCCGCCGGCGAGATCACCGACCTGGCACGCGGCAACGCCAACCTGGGCAAGCTGGAAACCGACGGCCTCGACCTGTCGCTGGGCTATCGCTTCCCGATGACCAAGTACGGCCGCTTCAACCTGCGTTCGGACACCTCGTACGCCCACTCGTTCAAGGTGCAGAGCGCAGCGGACGCCCAATGGGTCGACTACGCGGGCGAGTACTACTACAACCGCATCAAGTCGGTCACGTCGCTGGACTGGAGCCTGGGCAACTGGAACGCCACCTGGACCGCCCGTTACTACAGCGCGGTCAAGGACCAGTGCTGGGATTCGGAAACCGAGTGCACGAACCCGGGCGGTGCCGCAAGCTGGGGCACCGACTACAACCGTCTGGGCGCCGAGGTCTATCATGACCTGAACGTCGGCTACAAGACGTCGTGGAAGGGCCAGATCATGTTCGGTATCAACAACCTGCTCGACAAGAAGCCGCGCATCACGTACCAGGGTGCCGCTTCGTCGTCGTCGGTCGATGCCGACATGCCGATCGACCGCTTCTTCTACGTGCGCTACAACCAGTCGTTCTGATCGGATCGACCGGCTGAACAATGCCCGCCAGGTTCGCCTGGCGGGCATTTTTTCATGCGAGCGGCTATCATGGGCGACCGGTGCACAACAAACGAACCATGGCTATCAAACTCAAAACAGAAAAAGATATTGCGAAGATGCGCGTCTCGGGCTGCCTGGCGGCCGAGGTGCTGGAAATGATTTCCGAATACGTCGTCCCCGGCGTCTCCACCGAGGAACTCGACCGCCGCTGCAACGAATACATCCGCAAGGTGCAAAAGGCCACGCCGGCCAACGTCGGCTACCACGGCTTTCCCAAGACCCTGTGCACGTCCGTCAACAGCGTCGTCTGCCACGGCATTCCGACGCCTGCCGAGATCCTGAACGACGGCGACATCATCAATATCGACGTCACCGTGATCAAGGACGGCTGGCACGGCGACACGAGCCGCATGTACTTCGTCGGCACGCCGAGTCCGGAGGCGAAGAAGCTCGTCGACACGACGTACGACGCCATGATGGCCGGCATCCGCGCCGTGCGTCCGGGCGCGCGCCTGGGCGACGTCGGCCATGCGATCCAGAAACTGGCGGAAGGCCAGGGCTATTCCGTCGTGCGCGAATACTGCGGGCACGGCATCGGCAAGGTCTACCACGAAGACCCGCAGGTGCTGCACTACGGCCGGCCGAACACGGGCATGCTCATCAAGGAAGGCATGACCTTCACGGTCGAGCCCATGATCAATATGGGAGACGCGGACGTGGAACAGCTCGACGACGGCTGGACCGTCGTGACGCGCGACCGCTCGCTGTCGGCGCAGTGGGAGCACATGATCGCGGTGACCAAGAACGGGTTCGAGATCCTCACGCCCTGGCCAAAAACAAAATGAGGTAACACCATTCGTAGGGTGGGCGGCCCTCCGCCCACCCTACGTAATCCGCACAAATGAAAAACGCTCCCGAGGGAGCGTTTTCCGTTGGGTAGTGCGGATTACTTGGCGTTCATCAGCGCCACGGTGGTGTCCAGCATGCGGTTGCTGAAGCCCCACTCGTTGTCGTACCAGGACGAGACCTTCACCAGGCGGCCCGACACCTTGGTCAGCGTCGCGTCGAAGTTCGACGAGGCCGGGTTGTGGTTGAAGTCGACCGACACCAGCGGCTCGGTGTTGTACGTCAGGATGCCTTTCAGCGCGCCTTCCGATGCGTCCTTCATCAGCTTGTTGATCTCTTCGACCGTCGTGTCGCGCTTGGCGATGAACGACAGGTCGACGATCGACACGTTGATGGTCGGCACGCGGATCGCGTAGCCGTCCAGCTTGCCGTTCAGTTCCGGCAGCACGAGACCGACAGCGGCGGCGGCGCCGGTCTTGGTCGGGATCATCGACTGCGTGGCCGAACGGGCGCGGCGCAGGTCTTCGTGCATCACGTCGGTCAGCACCTGGTCGTTGGTGTAGGCGTGCACGGTGGTCATCAGGCCGTTTTCCAGGCCGATGGCGTCATTCAGCGGCTTGACCAGCGGGGCCAGGCAGTTGGTGGTGCACGACGCGTTCGAGATCACGGTGTCCGTGCTCTTGAGCACGTTCTGGTTCACGCCGAACACGATGGTGGCGTCGACGTCCTTGCCGCCCGGTGCCGAGATGATGACCTTCTTGGCGCCGCCTTTCAGGTGGGCCGAGGCTTTTTCCTTGGTGGTGAAGAAGCCGGTGCATTCCAGCACGACGTCCACGCCCAGCTCGCCCCACGGCAGTTCGGCCGGGTTGCGCTGCGCGAAGACGCGGATGCGGTCGCCGTTGACGATCATGTAGTCGCCGTCGACTTCGACGGTGCCTGGGAACTTGCCGTGCGTGGTGTCGTAACGGGTCAGATGGGCGTTGTGCTCGACATTGCCGAGATCGTTCAGCGCCACGATCTGGATGTCCTGTTTCTTGCCGCCTTCATAGAAAGCGCGCAGCACGTTGCGGCCGATACGGCCATAACCGTTGATTGCTACTTTGATCGTCATTTATTCACTCCTGATTAAAAAAATCCTAACACCGAAGCATAGCGCGAATACAGCCGCACGGACAGCCTCCGCGTCCGTGCATCCCGTTAGCGTATCGGGGGCCTCGAAAACCGTAGCGAGCGGCCGCAGGTTTGGCCGAGAAGCGCAGCTGTACTTACGGTACAGCGAGCATCGCAGGCCGAACCTGCAACGCGCAGTAGGTTTGCGAGGCTCCCCTCGTTAAGCCGGGAGGACCGATTTGACCTTGGCGACGACATTCTCGACCGTGAAGCCGAAGTGCTTGAACAGCACCGGGGCCGGCGCCGATTCGCCGAAGGTATCGATGCCCACCACGGCACCTTCCAGGCCGACGTACTTGTACCAGAAGTCCGTCACACCAGCCTCGACGGCCACGCGCGGGATGCCGCGGCCCAGCACGGCAGCCTTGTAGGCCGCGTCCTGGCGCTCGAACACGTCGGTCGACGGCATCGACACCACACGCACCTGGATACCCTGGCCTGCCAGGGTTTCGGCGGCTTTCACCGCCAGTTCCACTTCCGAACCCGTCGCGATCAGCACGGCGGCCGGGTTCTGCGCGTCGCGCAGGACATAGCCGCCCTTCGCGATATTGGCGACGGTCGCCGCGTCGCGCTCCATGAACGGCAGGTTCTGGCGCGAGAAGATCAGCGTGGACGGACCGTCCTTGCGCTTGACCGCCTCGCCCCAGGCGACGGTCGATTCGGTCGTGTCGCACGGACGCCAGTTGTCCAGGTTCGGGATCAGGCGCAGCGACGAGACGTGTTCGACCGACTGGTGCGTCGGGCCGTCTTCGCCCAGGCCGATCGAGTCGTGCGTGAACACGAACAGCGAACGGATCTTCATCAGCGCGGCCATGCGCAACGCGTTGCGGCTGTAGTCCGAGAACGTCAGGAACGTGGCGCCGAACGGGATGAAGCCGCCGTGCAGGGCGACGCCGTTCATCATGGCGGCCATGCCGAACTCGCGCACGCCGTAATTGATGTGGTTGCCCGGCGTGCCCGAACGCAGCGGGATCGATTCCTTCCAGTTGGTCAGGTTCGAGCCGGTCAGGTCGGCCGAGCCGCCCAGGAATTCCGGCAGCACCGGTGCCAGCGCCTGGATCGCGTTCTGGCTCGCCTTGCGCGTGGCGATCGTTTCTTTCTTGTCGATGGTCTGCGCGATGGCGGCGGCCAGCGTCTCTTCGAATTTGCCCGGCAGGTCGCCCTTCATGCGGCGCTCGAATTCGGCGGCCAGTTCCGGATACTGTGCGCGGTAGCCGGCGAACAGTTCGTTCCATGCGGCCTCAAGCGAGGCGCCCTTCTGCTTCTGGTCCCACGCTTCGTAGATCGGGGCCGGGATGTCGAACGGGACGGCGTCCCAGATCAGGTGCTCGCGCACCGCGGCGACTTCCTTCTCGCCCAGCGCGGCGCCGTGCACCTTGTCGCCGCCCTGCAGGTTCGGCGAACCCTTGCCGATGATGGTCTTGCAGCAGATCAGCGTCGGACGGTCCGACTGCTTGGCCTTGGCGATGGCGGCATCGACCGCGGCGACGTCGTGGCCGTCCACGCCCGGGATCACGTTCCAGCCGTAGGCTTCGAAGCGCTTCGGCGTGTCGTCGGTGAACCAGCCTTCCACCTTGCCGTCGATCGAAATGCCGTTGTCGTCGTACAGCCAGATCATCTTGGAGAGGCGCAGCGTGCCGGCCAGCGACGCCACTTCGTGCGAGATGCCTTCCATCAGGCAACCGTCACCCACGAACGCGTACGTGTAGTGGTCGACGATGTCGAAGCCCGGACGGTTGAATTCCTTGGCCAGCAGCCACTCCGCGAGCGCCATGCCGACGGCGTTGGCGATGCCCTGGCCCAGCGGGCCGGTCGTCGTTTCCACGCCCGGGGTGATGCCGACTTCCGGGTGGCCCGGGGTCTTGGAGTGCATCTGGCGGAAATTGCGGATGTCGTCCATCGACAGGTCGTAACCCGACAGGTGCAGCAGTGCGTAGTGCAGCATCGAACCGTGGCCGTTCGACAGCAGGAAACGGTCGCGGTTCATCCAGCCCGGATTGGCGGGATTGTGGCGATAGTGACCGTCCCACAGCGCTACGGCGATCTCGGCCATGCCCATCGGCATGCCGGGGTGACCGGAATTCGCCTTCTGGACGGCGTCCATCGCCAGCGCGCGGATTGCGTTGGCCATCAGGGTGGTGGTTTGCAGAGATTTCATGGGTGTGGTGAAGTCTGAGGATTGGAAAGCGGTGGCACGGGCTGGCCTTAACCCGTTATTTTACCAGAGCATGGTCATCGGGATTTAAAATGCCGGCTTCTCCACAGTTCCGATTGCCATCCATGCCACGTTTCCACTGTCCCCAGCCGCTTCGCCCCGGCAGCGTCGTCGACCTGCCGGAACCCGTCGCCCACCACCTGCACGTCGTGCGCCAGCAGAGCGGCGACGAACTCGTGCTGTTCAATGGCGAGGGCGGCCAGGTGCGCGCGCGGCTCGTCGAGATCGGCAAGCGCCGCGCCACCGCCGAGATCCTGGCGATCGAGGCCGTCGACGTGGAACTCCCCTTCCGCGTGACCCTGGCCCAGGGTCTGCCCGAGAGTAGCAAGATGGACTGGATCGTCGAGAAGGCCGTCGAACTGGGCGCCGCCGCCATCGCCCCGCTGGCAGCGCAGCGCTCCGTCGTGCGCCTGTCCGGCGACCGGGCCGACAAGCGCCTCGCGCACTGGCAGGCCGTCGTCGTCAGCGCGTCCGAGCAGTGCGGCCGCAACCGCCTGGCCGATGTCGCGCCCGTGCAAGACCTGCAGCACTGGCTCGCCCGTCCCACGGGCGACCACACGGCGATCCTGCTGTCGCCGCACGCGCCGAGTTCTCTTGCGCATTGGGCGCGTGCTCAAGCGCCGCGTGATGTCACGCTGCTCGTCGGCCCGGAAGGTGGTTTCAGCAATCAGGAAGAACAAGCCGCGCTTGCCGCGGGTGCGCTGCCGCTGTCGATGGGCCCGCGTGTGCTGCGCACGGAAACCGCCGGGCTGGCGGCACTGGCCATCCTGGCGGCGACATGGGATGCGTTATGAAGGAGCACTTCAGCCCCATGCACAGCGCAACGCCTGCACATGGGGCTTGGTCGATTCAGCCAAAACGACGTTAGCCGACATCTACGGGAAACATCCCGTCGTTACGCTTACCAGAACTTATACTTCGCGCGCGCATAGAACACGCGTCCCAACGGGTTTCCATACTGCGGGTCATAGCCGGTCTGGAAACCCTGGTCGTTACGCGACGACGGCGGTTCCTGGTTCGTCAGGTTCTTGATGCCGAGCGCCAAGTCCACATTCTTGATCGGAGTCCAGACGGCTTGCGTATCGAACGTGCTGTTCGACGATACGCGGCGCTCTGCCGGGTAATCCGGACCGATCAGGTCGGCATTCGTGTAGTCCTGGTAACCCTCCGTGTAGTTGTGCGTCAGCGACAGCACCACCGGACCGGTCTTCAGGGTGAACGTCAGGATGTGACGCCAGCGCGGCGTCGCGCCAAAGTCCTTGTATTTACCGAGATCGCTGACGCTGCCCACGCCCGTATACTGATACCCGTGAGTCAAATAGTACGTACCGTCCAGATTGACGCCAAAGCTGCCAACCCCGTCGATTTTCCGCTTGTAGTTCAGGTTCAGATCCAGACCCGACGCGAAGAATCTCGACGAGTTTGCATAGGGCAAGTCGATAAACGCCAGCGGGAAGTCCTTATTGGTGCTGCCCTGGATCGAATTACTCTTGTTGAGCGTCGTGGGATCCAGGAACGGCTTGCCGGTCGAATCAAGCGGCAAGGTTTTCGGATCGACACGCCAGTAATTGTTTTGATACAGGGTCGGATTGTCGAAAACACCGATTTCCGACGTCTGCACGATGGAATGGTCGATCTTGATATTCCAATAGTCGAGCGAGCCGCTGATGGACTGCGTCGGCTGGAACACCATGCCCAGCGAGAATTGCTTCGACTTTTCCGGATCCAGATTCGGATTACCGCCGCGTGCTGCGCTCAACTGGACATTGCATTCGTCCTCGAGCGCGCCCACCGGATTGACACTCGCGATCGGCGTGCCACCTGGGCAGCGCACCGGATCGCTGAAACTACCATTGGTGTTCTGTCCGTATGCATACGGCAACAGATTTTGGTACAAGGTCGGCGCCCGGAAGCCTTTGGCGACGGAACTGCGCATCATGAGTTCCTTGATCGGCTGGTAGCGCAAGGAGGCCTTGGGACTCACTTGCGAGAACGACGTGCCGAAATCGTTCTTGTACTTGTCATAGCGCGCGGCCAGGTCGAGGTCGAGATGCTGGTACAGCGGCACCGACAATTCCGAATAAGCGGAATAGACTTTGCGGCCGCCGCTTACGCCCGGAACCGGACCGTTGCCGCCGACCTGGTCACCCGATGCCATGACATCGGACGATATCTGCTCCAGCTGCTCGCGGCGCATGTCGATGCCGACTGCGAATCCCAGGGAGCCATATTGCATCTGCATCAGTTCCTTGGACAGCCGGGCGTCGAATTCCTTTGCCGTCGACGTCGCGCTGTTTTCCATACCAGTCAGGCGTGCGCTTTGCAATGCCGCCAAGCTGTCCGCGTCCTGATCGCCGAAAACGTTGATGGCACCCGAAGCGATCAGAGGAGTCAGCTTCGCATAGCTGTACTGGCCGTCGCCAAACAAAATCTCGCCTTTGTTCTTCGAGTAGGACAGAGCAGCATCATAGTCCCAACCGGCAATCGTGCCTTTGGTTCCGACCAGGAAACGGTTATTGGTAACGTTGGTCAAGTCTGCACGTCCGCCGCCGGCCACTGTACGCCAGGTACCGCTCATTGGCCCGACAGGCGTTACCACGGTATCAGCCGTGAGGACAGTACCATTCGACAAGGTCATGCCCTTGGGCAGCGTAAAGCTTTTCGGATAAAAGCGACCGCTTGCCGGGTAGATCATTGGCTTGGTGTACGGTGCCGGAGAATAGTGGGCAGTCGTTTCGTCCCTGGTATGGGTGGCTTCGACATAGACTTCATTGTCGTCGTTCAGTTGAAGCACGCCGCGCGCCACGATGTTGTCGTGCTTGGCCTTCGGGATCAGGTCAATGAAGCGCACATAATCGGTACCGCACTTGGTCGGACTACCGATCGGGATGAGCGCAAAAGCTGCGTTGTCGCAGTTCTTGTATCGATACGGATTAACGTTCGTATATTGGTTTCCGTTCGAATCCGTAAAGTTGAAGTTAGGGATACCGTTGCGCGGGGAATTCTTGATCAGGCCGAGGTCGGGTCGGACGCCCGTCTTGGCAAAGCTGCGCTGGGTCGACTTGAGCGCGTCGTCGACTTCGTGATTCGCGCTGAGCAGCACATTGAAGTTTTGGGTCGCAAGATCGCCGTAGCCGCCCGTGAAATTGAAACTCCGGGTATTACCGCCTTTTTGCTGGACCTTGCTGTCGTAGGCGGACAATTCCGCACCCTGGTAATCCTTGCGCAGGATGAAGTTGATCACGCCGGCGACCGCATCCGCGCCATAAATGGCCGAAGCGCCATCACGCAATACCTCGACACGCTCGATCGCCGACATCGGAATCGAATTCAGGTCGACCGGATTGCTGCCGAACGCATAGTTTGCAACGCGGCGGCCATTGAGCAGAACGAGCGTATATTGCGCCCCCAGGCCACGCAGGTTAGCAGTTGACGGGTTGCCCGTCGAGCCGACGTTTTGCGCCAGCACACCGCCACCGAAGTTCGAGGGGATCAGGTTCACGAGGTCCTGGGCGGTCGTGGCGCCAGTACGCTCGAGGTCGGCATGGGTCAGGACGGTGATGGGCAATGCGGTCTCGGATTCGGTACGCTTGATTGCCGATCCAGTGATTTCGACGCGCGCGATCGGCGCCTGCTGCGTATCCTGGGTCTGCGCCATGGCTTGTCCCGCCAGACCGGCCGTCGTTGCGATGGCAGTACCGGAGAATACGAGACGGAGGGATTTTGCGATGACTTTCTCTTTAGTGATCTTATTCATATTTTGAGTTTTTTTAAGGGGCCGAGATTACATGTAAAGCGACATCATGAACCGGGACAAATGCATCCTGGACATTGCATCCTGCGCCGGCGACATCGTGGGAGCCCTGTCGGCCGCCTGATCGGCGGATAACGTATGACTGGAGATCACTTGCGTAATGCGAGGCGGGATAAAAGGCGTTCCGAGTCTCATAAACTCTTTCCTTTAACTGGGGTAATAAAACAAAACATTCAATTGGCTGCTGAGCCAATGAACCATGATCGTCAACCCGACGACTTATCAGAATGTACGTTCTTGTGAAAGCGCCCATCTTGATGGAGCGATAGAAGCATGCGGCATTCGCGATTGTCAAATTAACAAACCGCGCGTGTGCCGCCGACGCAACAATGCCAACGATATATTGACTGCACTGCATTTTTTATGCACGAGCGTCCTATTCATGAATTCTCACTCGGGAGCAGGCTCTCACGTTACAATGCGGACCAATTTGCTCCGACCAGGTCGGACGTGCCAGACCTACACCATGCTCAGAATTGTCGAACTAAAACTCCCCCTCAACCATGCCGAAACCGAACTGCGTGCCGCCGTGCTGGCGCGCCTCGGCATTGCCGCTGACGAACTCATCGACTTCAACGTATTCAAGCGCAGCTACGACGCGCGCAAGAAAAGCGCCATCGTCCTGATCTACGCGCTCGACGTGCTTGTGCGCGACGAAGCGGCCGTGCTGGCCCGGCTGGCGCACGATCCGCACGTGGGTCCGGCGCCCGATACCGGCTACAAGTTCGTGACGACGGCACAGCCGGCGCCGGGCACGCCGCGTCCGGTCGTCGTGGGCCTGGGGCCGTGCGGGCTGTTCGTCGCGCTGATCCTCGCGCAGATGGGCTTCAAGCCGCTCGTCCTGGAGCGCGGCAAGATCGTGCGCGAGCGCACCGTCGACACCTTCGGCTTCTGGCGCAAGCGCAAGCTGAACCCGGAATCGAATGTGCAGTTCGGCGAAGGCGGCGCCGGCACCTTTTCGGACGGCAAGCTGTACAGCCAGGTCAAGGATCCCAAGCACTACGGCCGCAAGGTGCTGAACGAATTCGTGAAGTCGGGCGCGCCGGAAGAAGTCCTGTACGTCAGCAAGCCGCACATCGGTACCTTCCGCCTCGTCAAGATGGTGGAGCAGATGCGCGCCGAAATCCTCGCGCTGGGCGGAGAAATCCGCTTCCAGACGCGCGTGGAAGACCTGCTGATCGAGGATGAGGGCTCACCGTCGGGGCGCCAGGTCGTGGGCGTCAAGCTGCACACGGGTGAAATTATTCCGACGCGCCACCTCGTGATGGCCGTGGGCCACAGCGCGCGCGACACGTTCCAGATGCTGTACGAGCGCGGTGTCTACGTCGAAGCAAAGCCGTTCTCGATCGGCTTCCGCGTCGAGCACCCGCAATCGCTGATCGACGTCTGCCGCTTCGGCCCCAACGCCGGCAACAAGATCCTCGGCGCGGCCGACTACAAGATCGTGCACCACGCCTCCAACGGCCGCAGCGTGTACAGCTTCTGCATGTGCCCGGGCGGCACCGTCGTGGCCGCCTCGTCCGAGGAAGGCCGCGTCGTCACCAACGGCATGAGCCAGTATTCGCGCGCGGAACGCAATGCCAACAGCGCCATCGTCGTCGGCATCACGCCGGCCGACTACCCGGGCCACCCGCTGGCCGGCGTCGCTTTCCAGCGCGAACTGGAATCGCGCGCGTTCGTGCTGGGGGGCAGCAACTACGATGCGCCGGGCCAGCTGATGGGCGACTTCGTGCGTGGCGTCGCGTCGAAGGAATTCGGCAGCGTCGTCCCGTCGTTCAAGCCGGCCGTGCACCTGACCGACCTCGCCCCGTCCCTGCCCGACTACGCCATCGTCGCGATGCGCGAAGCCTTCGTCGCCTTCGACAAGCAGATCAAGGGGTATTACAAGGAAGATGCCGTGCTGACGGGCGTCGAGACACGCACCTCGTCGCCGATCCGCATCAAGCGTCACGACGACAACCTGCAGAGCCTGAATACCCGGGGCCTGTACCCGGCCGGCGAAGGCGCCGGCTACGCGGGCGGCATCATGTCGGCCGCGATCGATGGCATCCGCGTCGCGGAAGCCGTCGCGCTGGCGATGGTCGGCTGATGTCCCTTCCTCACACCCCGGCGCCGGCCTGCCGGCGCGCGGCGGTCCCGCGCCCTCATGGCCGAAACAATCCTTTCCCTGTCTTGCGCCGCGCCGGCGTAAACATGACGTGAATATACATTAGATTTCACAAAGAAATATTGTTTCAAATTCTTACAACTGCTAATGCAAATCTGTCTGTTTTTGACGTAATTACACCACAAATTTGCGCGAATTTTAGTTTCTGTGGTGTATCTTTACTGTTCTTGAAATATTGGTGAACCGCTATTTCAAACCTGCAACCTAAAAAACAGGACCAAGATGCTCACTGAAAAAACCATGGCGCGGACCCTGCGCCTCATATTCTCCGGCACCACCCTCGCGGCCGGCTTTGGTTTCGCCGGCAACGCCCTGGCACAAACCCAGGACGTCCAGCAGGCGCCGATCGCCCGCGTGGAAATCACCGGCTCGGCGATCAAGCGTATCGATGCTGAAACGGCCGTGCCGGTCACCGTGATGCGCGCCGAAGACCTCAAGCGCGAAGGCATCACGACCATCGAACAGGTGATGGCCAACCTAAGCGTCTCGCAGGCCCAGCAGACCTCCAGCCAGGCAGTTGGCTCGAGCACCGGCGGCGCCTCGTTCGCCGACCTCCGCGGCATCGGCGCGAACAAGACCCTGGTGCTGCTGAACGGCCGCCGTCTTGCAAACAATGCCTACGACAGCTCGGCGCCCGACCTGAACATAATCCCGTTCGCCGCGCTCGAGCGCGTGGAAGTGCTGCGCGACGGCGCATCGTCGCTGTACGGCTCCGACGCCGTGGGCGGTGTGATCAACTTCATCACCAAGAAAAACTTCCAAGGCGGCGTCATCTCCGCCGGCATTGACTCGCCGCAACATCCGGGCGGCCGCGGCTACAATGCCAACGTGGCCTACGGCTTCGGCGACCTGGATACCAACGGCTGGAACGTCTCGGCCGTGTTCGACCACCAGGAACAGAACCACGTCGCCGGTACTGAGCGTTCGTACAACAAACGCTTCACCGGCGGCCTGTCGTCCTCGACGTTCCCGGCCAACTACTACCAGGGCGGCGCCAGCACCAACCCGGTCGCTCCGAGCTGCGCCGGCGGCGTCGCCACGATCCCGAACGGCAAGGGCGCCTGCTTCATGACGACCTCGTCGTTCGTGGACTACGTGCCCCGCAGCATCCGCGATTCCGGCCTGTTCCGCGGTACCCTGAAGCTGCCGGGCGGCCATGAGCTGGGCGTCGAGTACCTGACCAGCCAGAGCGTGGTGGCGACCCAGATCGCGCCGGTGCCGTACGGCGGCCTGTACATGAACCGCCTGCTCCCGAGCGGCGCGCCGAACCCGTTCTACCCGACCAACGCGTCCCTGAGCCCGACCTACACCGAGGACTACATGCCGGACGGCGTGCAGCCGGGCTTCATCCACGTGCGCTGGCGCGACATGCCAAACGGCGTCCGCCAGGACAAGAACACCAACAACCAGCAGCGCCTGGTCGTCTCCCTGCAAGGCAATATCGCCGGTTGGGACTACGATACCGCCGCTTCCTGGAACGAAAATCGCGTCAAGGAACGCCTGATCGGCTACAGCAACGGCGACATCATCAGCCAGGGCGTGCTGAATGGCGTGATCAACCCGTTCGGCGACCAGACCGCCGCCGGCACCGCGCTGCTGAACTCGGCCGGCCTGGAAGGCGAGATCATGCACGCACGCGGCCAATCGACCACCCTCGACTTCCACGCCAGCCGCGAACTGGGCGACTGGCTGAAAGCCGGCCGCGGCGTCGGCCTGGCGGTGGGCGCGCAAGCGGGCTACGACAAGTTCACCCAGGCTGCCAACCCTGAGTTCGCTGCCAAGGTGATCGCTTCGACCGGTATCGACCCGGCCACGTACAACTCGGGTACCCGCCACACCTACGCGGCCTACGGCGAGCTGAACGTTCCGATCCTCAAGACGCTGGACGTGACGGTGTCGGCCCGCTACGACAAGTACAGCGACTTCGGCACCAGCACCAACCCGAAGGTCTCGTTCCGCTTCCAGCCGGTGGACGCCGTGCTGTTCCGCGGTTCGTACTCGACCGGTTTCCGTGCCCCGTCGCTGTATGACATCCACTCGGCGCAGACCATCACCAACACCGGCAATACCTACAACGACCCGGTCAACTGCCCGGGCGGCAACCCGATCCCCGGCAAGTCGGCATCGGCGAACTGCAGCCAGCAGTTCCAGGCTCTGCTGGGCGGTAACAACAATCTGCAGCCGGAGAAGGCGAAGAACGCGACCATCGGCGTGATGATCGAGCCGATCAAGGACCTGAGCGTCGGCGTCGACATCTGGGCGATCAGCCTGCGCAACTCGATCGGCAACCTGAGCCAGGACTTCATCTTCGGCAACCCGACCAAGTATGCGGCGCTGTACCACCGCAACCAGGCCGGCGACCTGTCGATCGACGGCTCGCAGTGCCCGAACCCGATCACCTGCGGCTACATCGACGACCGTACCCAGAACCTGGGCGGCACGATCACCAACGGTGTCGACCTGTCGCTGAACTACCGCCTGCGCACGCGTGGTTTCGGCACGTTCACCCTGGCTTCGAACGCGACCTGGGTCCACAAGTACCAGTTCCAGAACGAAAACGGCGGTACGTGGAACCAGAACATCGGCATCTACGCACCTGAAGGCACCGGTCCGGTGTTCCGCTGGCAGAACACGACCAACCTGATCTGGAGCAAGGATCAGATGTCGGCTGGCCTGACCGCCCGCTACAAGACCGGCTACATCGACCAGGTCAACGAGAACGTCAACAACCAGCCGGCCGGCTACCGCGTGCCGTCGTATACCACGTTCGATGGCTACGTCGCATGGAACGAGAAGAAGGGCCTGGGCCTGACCGTTGGCGTCCGCAACCTGTTCGACCGCAACCCGCCGCTGTCGTTCCAGAGCTCGACGTTCCAGGCCGGCTACGATCCGCGTTACTACGACGCGGTCGGCCGTACCTTCTACGCGCGCGCCAGCTACTCGTTCTAAGCTGATCCGCCTGTAGCACATGCAACGCCCGGTGCCCGCGCACCGGGCGTTTTTCATTCAGAGCCAGCCGGCTTTCTTGAATTTGCGGTACATGTAGACGCCCACGGCGATCATGATGGCGAGCGCGGTCGGATAACTCCACTTCCACTCCAGCTCGGGCATGTACTTGAAATTCATGCCCCACACGCCGGCAAACGCCGTGAACACGGCGAAGATCGCGGCCCAGGCGGCCAGGCGCTTGTTCACTTCGCTCTCGTCGATCGAAACCATCGACAGGTTCACCTGGATCGCCGTGCTGATCGTGTCGCGGATCGCGTCCAGGCGGCCGGCGATGCGGATCAGGTGGTCGTGCACGTCGCGGAAATAGTCCTGCGTGCCGGTGACGAGCGCCGGCACGCGGCCGCCGTGCAGGCGGCCGATCGCTTCCAGCAGCGGGAACACGGCGTGGCGCAGCACCAGGCCCTTGCGCTTCAATTGATACAGGCGCTCGACGTTCTCGCGCTGGGCGCCGTGCGTGAAGATGCGGTCCTCGACGGTTTCGAGTTCCGATTCGAGCATGTCGACGATGGGGAAGTAGCGGTCGACCACGGCGTCCATCAGCGCGTACATGACGAACGCCGATCCCATCTTGAGCAGGTGCGGTTCGCGCTCCGCGCGCGCGCGGACGCCCAGGAAGCCCTTGGCCGAATCGCGCCGCACGGACAGCACATAGTTGGAACCGGCGAAGATCGCCAGTTCGCCGGTGGCGAGGCGGTCGCCTTCGACGAGGTCCACCGTGTGCACGACGGTGAACAGGCAGTCGCCGTATTCCTCGATCTTGGGACGCTGGTGGCCGCGCGCGGCGTCCTCGACGGCGAGTTCGTGCAGGTCGAACTCTTCCTTCATCTGCGCCATTTCGGCGTCGGTGGCATCGCGCAGCGCAACCCAGACGAAGCAGCCGGGCTTGTCCAGGTAGTCGCTGATGGCCTCGACCGAGATGTCGGACAGCTTCTTGCCTTCCTGGTAGGCGACACAATTGATCAGCATGTCATCGGAGCGTTGTTGCAAAGATGACAGAGCTTACACCAATGCCACATGCGTTGGCGTGACGCGAAAGTCTGTGGGCTCGGAGAGCCCACGCGTTCAACCAGCGTCTGCTTTATTCGTCTTTGGCCCCGTCGATGCCGAGTTCGGCAATCTTGCGCGTGATGGTATTGCGCCCGATCCCGAGCCGGATCGCCGCGTCGTTCTTACGGCCGTGGGTGTGCTTGAGCGCCGTGCGGATCAGCGCCGATTCGAACTGGCGGCCCAGCACGTCCATCACTTCGACCTGCCCTTCCGACAGCATGCGCGCCGCCTGCAATTCCAGCAGGCCGATCCAGCCGTCTGCACCGTTCGGCAGCGCGCCCGGCTCGGCGTGGTGCGCCATGCTTGACGCCGCCGGCGCCAGCCCGACCGTGCCCACGCCCGAACTGATGCCGACCGCGAGCCCGTTGCCGCCGGCCGGCACGGACTGGGCCTGGGTCAGGTCGCGCGGCAGGTCCTTGACTTCGACCGTTTGTCCCGGGGCCATCACCGTGATCCAGTTGCACAGGTTTTCCAGCTGGCGCACGTTGCCGGGGAGTTCCAGGCCGGTGAGGAAGCGCAGCGCCTCGTCGCTCATGCGTTTGGTCTCGACGCCCAATTGGCGTGCACTCTGCACCAGGAAGTGGCGCACCAGAATGGGGATGTCTTCGCGCCGCTCGCGCAAGGACGGCAGGCGCAGGCGGATCACGTTCAGGCGGTGATACAAGTCTTCGCGGAACAGGCCGTCGCGCACGCGCTGCTCCAGGTTCTGGTGCGTGGCCGCGATCACGCGCACGTTCGCCTTCACGGGCTGGTGCCCGCCCACGCGGTAAAAATGGCCGTCGGACAGCACGCGCAGCAGGCGCGTCTGCAGGTCGAACGGCATGTCGCCGATCTCGTCCAGGAACAGCGTGCCGTTCTCGGCCTGCTCGAAGCGGCCGCGCCGCATCGCCTGCGCGCCGGTGAACGCACCGCGCTCGTGGCCGAACAATTCGGATTCGAGCAGGTCTTTCGGGATCGCCGCCGTGTTCAGCGCGATGAACGGCTGTTGCGCGCGCGGGCTGTGCTTGTGCAGGGCGCGTGCGACGAGTTCCTTGCCGGTGCCCGATTCGCCGGTGATGAGCACCGTCACGTTCGACTGCGACAAGCGGCCGATGGCGCGGAACACTTCCTGCATCGCGGGGGCCTGGCCCAGGATCTCCGGGGTTTCGCTGGGCGCGATGTCGACGCTGGCTTCGCGCAGGCTTTCCTCGAGGGCGCGGCGGATCAGGGCGACGGCCTTGTCGATGTCGAACGGCTTGGCCAGGTATTCGAAGGCGCCACCCTGGAACGAGGCGACGGCGGAGTCGAGGTCGGAAAAGGCGGTGATGACGATGACCGGCAGGCCGGGATGGCGTTCCTTCACGATCGCCAGCAGGTCCAGGCCCGATTCGCCCGGCATGCGGATGTCGGACACCAGCACCTGCGGCGTGTCCGTCTCGAACGCCGCCAGCGCTTCGCGGCCGCTGGCAAAACTCCGGGTGGCGAGGTTCTCGCGCGCCAGGGCCTTTTCCAGCACCCAGCGGATCGATGCATCGTCGTCGACAATCCAGATTGGTTTCATGTAGTTCTACTTCCCGCGAAGGTTCAAGGGGGGATTGCCGGATGCGCCCCTCGTTTTCACCCGCTTATGGCAGGGGAATCAGGATGCGGAAATCCGTCAATCCAGGCCGGCTTTCGCACTCGATCAACCCCAGGTGCTGTTGCACGAAGGTCTGCGCCAAGGTCAGCCCGAGACCGCTGCCGCCTTCGCGCCCGGAGACAAGCGGATAGAAGATGCGGTCGCGGATGTCGGGGGCGATGCCCGGTCCGTTGTCGATGATATGCAAGTCTAATGCCAGGCCGTAACGTACCTTCGCGAGCGTCATCTGGCGGGCCACCCGGGTGCGCAGGACGATCTCGGCGTCGCCCGCCGCGATACGTTCGCGCAGGGCCTGGGCGGCGTTGTGGACGATGTTCAGGACGGTCTGGATCAGCTGCTCCTTGTCGCCGCGGAACTCGGGAATCGACGCGTCGTAGTCGCGCCGGATGGCCAGCCCCGACGGGAATTCGGCCAGCACGAGACTGCGCACGCGCTCGCACACTTCGTGGATGTTGACGTCGCCCACGATGTGCGGCCGGCGGTGCGGCGCCAGCAGGCGGTCGACGAGCGTCTGCAGCCGGTCGGCCTCCTTGATGATCACCTGCGTGTACTCGCGCAGGGAACTGAGGTGCACGTCCGGCAGTTCCAGCTCCAGCAGCTGGGCCGCGCCACGGATGCCGCCCAGCGGGTTCTTGATCTCGTGGGCGAGATTGCGGATGAGTTCCTTGTTGGCCAGGCTCTGGTCGAGCAGGCGCTCCTCGCGGTCGAGCTTGAGTTGCTGGACGTTCTCGCGCAGCTCGACGACGACCTCGGCCTCGCCGGCCGCGCTGACGATGCTGTGCACGTGCAGCGGGTCGCGCGCCGGCCGGAACAGCGTGAGGTCCTGGCGCAGGTCGGCGTATTTGTGGGCGATCGCCTGCTCGCACAGGGCGCCCAGTTCCTCGCCGTTGGTGAACAGGCCCACGAGCTTCTGGCGCGACAGCGACTTGACGGAAATCTCGAGCAGGTGCTCGGCGGCCGGATTGGCGTAGCGTACGAGCCCATCGGCATCCGCCACGAGCACGGCGGAGGCGAGCATGTCGAGGCCTGCGAAACGGTCGTGCTGGAGAGAATGGGCCTGGGTTCCGTTCATCGCAGGGGTGCCGTCCTTATCGTATGTTGGCGATCTCGCGCTTGAGCGCTTCGATGTTCTTTTCGCTGCGGCCGATGTCGTCGCGCATCTGGGCCACGCGCTCCTGGTACTTCGCGTAATTCTTTTCGTTGCCCTGGCGTTCCGGTTCGCCGTTGTTGAAGACGCGTTTCAGGTCCGCCAGCTTCCGTTCCTCGGCATGCAGCTCGTCTTCGAGGATCGCGCGGCGGTCGTCGTCGCGCGCGCGCTGCGTGGCCGTGTCCACGCGCGGGAATCCAGTGGGATTCGGTGCCGCCGCTGCCGGACGCCCTGCCCCTTGCCGCATCGTCACCGCGGGCGCGGCGCGCGGCACCGGTGCCGGGGCCGAGATATAGCCGGGCAGGTCGAGCACCTTGCAACCGGGTTTATTGATGTCGGTGAATTCCACCCGGCCATTCTTGTCGACGCATTTGTAGACGACGGATTGGGCGCGCGCGCCGTCGTGCGCGGCAAGTCCTGCGAGCAATGCCAGGCGCAGGAGGAAGCAGCTTGTCATTCGCATCAGGTCAGTCTGGATGCATGGTTGGGAAGCTTCCGACTATACCCCATCCAAGAAAAAACGCGAGGCAGCCGGCTGGCTTTCCCCGCGTTTTCGTTACCGTGTGGATACACTCCAGTGCCGGTCGTTTCCAATCCGGCACCAGGTGATGCCAACGAATTACGACGAGTAGTACATGTCGAATTCGGCCGGGTGCGGGGTCATGCGCAGACGCTGGACTTCCTGCATCTTCAGGTCGATGTAGGCGTCGATCATGCTGTCGCTGAACACGCCGCCGCGGGTCAGGAACTCGCGGTCGTTGTTCAGGGCTTCCAGCGCTTCTTCCAGCGATGCGCAGACCGTCGGGATCAGCTTGTCTTCTTCCGGCGGCAGGTGGTACAGGTCCTTCGTCGCGGCTTCGCCCGGGTGGATCTTGTTCTGGATACCGTCCAGACCGGCCATCAGCAGGGCTGCGAAGCACAGGTAGACGTTGGCCAGCGGATCCGGGAAGCGGGTCTCGATGCGGCGGCCTTTCGGGTTCGCCACGTGCGGGATACGGATCGATGCCGAACGGTTACGTGCCGAGTAGGCCAGCTTGACCGGGGCTTCGTAGCCCGGCACCAGGCGCTTGTACGAGTTCGTGCCCGGGTTGGTGATGGCGTTCAGGGCGCGGGCGTGCTTGATGATGCCGCCGATGTAGAACAGTGCCGTTTCCGACAGGCCGGCATAGCCGTCGCCTGCGAACAGGTTCTTGCCGTCTTTCCAGATCGACTGGTGCACGTGCATGCCCGAGCCGTTGTCGCCATTCATCGGCTTCGGCATGAAGGTCGCGGTCTTGCCGTAGCTGTGGGCGACGTTCCAGATCACGTACTTCAGGTTCTGGGTCCAGTCGGCGCGCTCGACCAGCGTCGAGAACTTGGTGCCCAGTTCGTTCTGGCCGGCGCCGGCCACTTCGTGGTGGTGCACTTCGACCGGGATGCCCATCGATTCGAGGATCAGCGACATTTCCGAACGCATGTCCTGGAAGCTGTCGACCGGCGGGACCGGGAAGTAGCCGCCCTTGACGGTCGGACGGTGGCCGCTGTTGCCGCCTTCAAATTCTTTCTCGGTCGACCAGGACGCTTCTTCCGAATCGATCTTGACGAAGCAACCCGACATGTCCAGTTTCCAGCGGACGGAGTCGAAAATGAAGAATTCCGGTTCCGGGCCGAAGTAGGCGGTGTCGCCGATGCCCGACGATTTCAGGTACGCTTCGGCGCGCTTGGCGATCGAACGCGGGTCACGGTCGTAGCCCTTGCCGTCCGACGGTTCGATCACGTCGCACTGCATGAACACGGTCGTCTCTTCCATGAACGGGTCGATGTTCGCGGTGTTCGGGTCAGGGATCAGCAGCATGTCCGATGCTTCGATGCCTTTCCAGCCGGCGATCGACGAGCCGTCGAATGCGTGGCCGGATTCGAACTTGTCTTCGTCAAAATGCGAGATGGGAACGGTCACGTGCTGTTCCTTGCCGCGGGTATCGGCGAAGCGCAAATCAACGAACTTGACTTCGTTGTCCTTCAGCATCTGCATTACATCTGCGGCGGTCCTTGCCATTCGTATCTCCTAAGTCAAAAAGGGGTGTCGACGCCAACCGGGCGTGCGACAGGCGCATAACCTTCTAAGCAGAAATTATGCCAGCATTTTTCCATGAGCAAATAAATAATGATTACTTTGAGGCCCGTCAATTTGCCCCTTAAAATCAATGACACCGTATGGGCGCACGGATTTGATGCAAACCGATACATACGCACCAAACAAGTGCAATTTATCGAGTATGCACCAACTTGATGCGCTCTGCACCAAAAGTGCGAGACGAAGCTTAGCAACGACCCGCAACGGTGCGCAACCAGCCTATAGGGAATTGATGACATGACGACGACCGACGAGATTCTCGCCAACGCCCGGGCCCGTGCGCCCGGCCAGCCGTACGCGGGGGCCGTCACGCCCCGGGAAGCGTTCGAACTTCTGCAATCGGATCCCAGGGTCAAGCTGGTCGACGTGCGCACGAATGCGGAACGCGACTGGATCGGGCGCCCGGCCATTCCGGAAACCCAGCACGGCGCCGTGCAGTGGACGCTGTATCCCGGCGGCGCGCCGAACCCGGATTTCGTCACGCAGCTGAAGAACGTCGCCACGCCGGACGACGTCGTGCTGTTCCTGTGCCGCTCCGGCGTGCGCTCGCGCCACGCGGCGCGCGCGGCCACGGAACTGGGCTACCCGAACGCTTTCGATATCCTGGAAGGCTTTGAAGGCGACCGCGACCCCGAAGGTCATCGCAAGACCGTGGGCGGCTGGTGCAAGGCCGGCCTGCCCTGGATCGGCGCCTGAACCTGCGCCTCGTCTCCCGGTCGTAGTGTGAGAATCGCAGAGATTCCACGCGGTGCGCGCGTGCTAGCATGCCGGCTCGATGCCGACTGGAGATGAGACGATGACGACCGAATCCGCTGTCCCCGCCCGCCTGCGCGTGCGCCTGCTGTGCGCGGGCGTCGCGGCGCTGTTGTGCGCCTGCGGCCCTGGCGGGCCCAAGCGGGAAACAAACAACGGCGGCGGTGGCGAAAGCGGCCCGGGCACCGGCATCAGCGTGCTTGCCGGCGATGCGGTCACCGGCGGCAGCGTGAACAATAAAGGAACGGCCGCCCGCTTCAACACGCCGCGCGGCCTCACTGTCGACACGAACGGCAACGTGTACGTGGCGGACGAGGGCAACGTCGCGATCCGCAAGATCGCGCCGGACGGCACGGTGACCACGTTCGCCGGCCTGCCTGGTGCCGCCGGCACAACCGACGGCAATGGCAACCGCGCCCGCTTCACCCGGCCGACCGCCATCACGATCGACGGCAACGGCGACCTGTACGTCATCGACAACCTCGCCATCCGCAAGATCGCCCCGGACGCCACCGTCACCACGGTGGCAAGGCTGTCGTTCGGCACCTTCGGCATCGAGGCCCAGAATTTTCCGGCCGGGATCGCCGCCGACGGCAACGGCAACCTGATCGTCACCTCGGGCGTCGACACGCGGCGCATCCCGATCTCGAATCCGAACCGCTCTACGACGCTGGAAAACGGCGCCGTCCAGGCCATCTACGGCGCGGGCCAGCTGGTGCCGCGCGGCGTGGCCATCGATCCCGACGGCACGGTGTACGTCGCCGACCTGACCAAGACGCTCAGCCGCGCGACGTCCGGCGCCACCACCCTGACGCCGTTCGTCGGTGCGCGCAACCAGGCCGGCAATGCCGACGGCAACGCGTCGATGGCACGCTTCCAGCAGCTGGTAGCCCTCGCCATCGACAAAAAAGGGAATCTGTACGGCGCCGACGCCATCAACAACACGGTGCGCAAGATCACGACGCCGGACGGGTCCGTCACGACACCGGCCGGCACGGCCACGTCGACGACGCTCAGGACGGGCAAGCTGCCCGGCAGCTTCGCGCAACTGCGCGGCATCGCCGTCGACGGCGGCGGCACCTTGTACGCGACGTCCGGCAACGCCGTCGTAAAAATCGTCCTGCAGTAGGGTGGGCGCCCTGTGCCCACGCGTGACGTCAACACTGAGATGGCGTCATCGCGTGGGCTCGGTGAGCCACCCTACGACGCCAGCGTGGCCCGCACGCGCTGGCGCACGAAGTTGATGTGGCTGCGCAGGCCGTACAAGGCGTCCGCGTACGCCAGCGGGATCGAGATGTGGTTGACGCGCTGCTCGATGTCGTCGAGGCGGCGCAGCAGCTCCGCGCGCGCCTCGTCGCGGTGTTCCTCTCCCGCGTTTTCCAGCGCCTGCTCGACGGCGCGCAGCTGGCCGTACCAGCGGTACACGCGCGAGCGGATGCGCCACACGTACAGCGGCGGCACGATCTTCGACAGCGGGATGATCAACGCCGCCAGCGCCACGACGACGACCCACAGCCGGTCGAACAGGTTCGCCAGCCAGAACGACAGGTAGCGCTGCAGGAACGGCGGGCCGTCGCGGTAATACTTGGCCGCTTCGCGCGCCACCGGGATCTCCGTATAGCGCGGCGACGGGAATTGCCCTTGTTGCTGGAACCAGCCCGTGCCGCCGTGGATGTCCGTGGCCGCCTTGACGAACAGGTCGATCAGCGCCGGGTGCAGGTCCTCGCGCGCCACCAGGGTCGCCGTCGGCGCGATCAGGTGCATGTCGTGCGCGGGGATGTCGCGTCCGAGGTCGACGATCCCGCGCGGCAGCACGACGTGCGTCAGGAACGGCAGCCGGCGCGTGTACGCTTCGGCCTGGTGAAAGTTGAACAGGCGGATGCCGGGCGTCTGCAGCAGCATCTGGATCAGCGGCGCTTCCGGGGCCGAACTGAACACGAGACCGTCGATGCGCCCCGCCAGCAATTCCACCGTGGCGGGCGTGTTCTCGAGCGCGGAGATCGTCAGCTGGCGCGGCTCCAGGCCGTTCACGGCCAGCACCTGGCGGAACAGCTTCGGCACGCCCGTCCCTTCCGGACCGAGGTTGATGCGCAAGCCCTTCAATTGCGTGACGCTGCGCACGTCGAGCTTGCGCCCGCCCGCATCGCGCTCGCGCAGGAACAGCCAGACGGGTTCCGTGAACAGGCTGCCGAGCGAGACGAGGCCGCGGCGCTCGGCCTGCGCCTCGCTCGTCGAGCCGCTCTGCACGAACGCGATGTCGGCCTTGCCGTCGATGAGGCGCTGCAGATTGTCTTCCGACCCGGGCGAGCGTCGCAGCTCGACCCGGATGCCGTCGCGGGCGAGGTTGTCCGCGTACTTGCGGCCGAATTCCTCGTACGCGCTATTGTCCTGGCCCGTCGCAAGGACGACGTGGCGCGGCGGCGCCGGGTCGACGACGATGTACGCGACGATGCAGGCGGCCAGCACGAGGACGGCGGTCGGCGCCACCGCCACGAGCAGGTCGCGCAACGACACGAGGCTGAATTTACGCAGCGGGAGCCGCTTCATGCGGCCCGGCTCCCGTGCGGCGGGCTAGGGAACCCCGCGCTCACTGCAACACTTCGTCCACGGCTGCCGGCTTGGCGTGCTGGGCCTTCGGCGGCGCGTCCGCCTCGGGGTCGGGTTTCGCGGCCGGCTTGCGCGGGCCGGATGGCTTGGCCGGCGCATGGTCGTCGGCCGTGCTCTTGTGCGGCGCGCCCTCGCCTACCGCCTTCGGATGATCGCCGGCCGGCTTGGCGACCGGCTTGTCGGCCGGCTTGTCGGCCGCCTTGGCAACCGCCTTGTCGGCCGGCTTGGCGAGCGGCTTCTCGGCCGGCTTCGCGACCGGTTCCGCGACGGCCGGCGCGGCCTTGGCTGGCGGCGCCTTGGACGCGGCGGCATCGCCCGCCGTGGCTTCCGCGGGTATCGCGGCGTCGGCCGGCGCGGCCTGCTCGGAGTCGCGCGCGACGGCGTCCGCCGGTCCCGCCGGCGCCGGCGCGGCGCGTTCGACGTGCAGGCCCGGGATGGTGACGGTGTCCTGATGCTGGATCATCGGCATCAGGCTCGGCGCCAGCTTCACCAGCAGCTGCACGGGCAATGCGCTCGTGAAGTCGTAGTGGGCCGAGTCCGGACCGTGCACATAGGCCGTCATGCTGCCGAAGAAGCGCTCGCCGATGTTGAACACGAACGTGGCCGAACGGTTCACGTAGCGCGACTCGATCAGGCGGTGGCCGGCGCCGAAGACGTCGAACCGCTGGTCGCCCGTGCCGGTCTTGCCGCCCAGCGCGATCACGCTGCCGTCGTCCTTGACGAAGGCCGTCTTGGCGCGCTTGGCCGTGCCTTCCTGCACGACGCCGCGGATGGCGTTGACGACGGCGCGCGCCACGTCCGGATTCAAGACCTGCTCGCCCTTCTCCGCCCCGCCGCGCTTGACGAGGGTCTCGTATGGCGTGTCCTTGGCGAAGTGCAGCGAGTCGATGCGCTGCGTCGGCTTGCGCACGCCGCCGTTGATGAGGATGCCCATCAGCTCGGCCAGCGCGATCGGACGGTCGGCCGAGGCGCCCAGTGTCGTCGCGTAGGACGGCACGAGCGAGTCGAACGGATAGCCCATCTTCTTCCACTGCGCGTGGATCTTGAGGAAGGCCTCCACTTCGATCAGGCCGGCGATGCGCTTGTCCTGCGCGTGCTTGCGGTGCGTCTTGAACAGCCAGGAATACACCTCCTGGCGTTCCTTCGTCGACGCGCCGACGACCTCGTCCCAGCCGGCCTTCGGATGGGTGCGCAGATAGCCGACGAGCCACAGTTCGAGCGGGTGCACGGAGGCGACGTAGCCGCGGTCGGCCAGCGACATGTTGGCGACCGAGTACTGGTCGTACATCTTGGCGATGCGCTCGTCGTCGACCTCGGCCTCGGCCGGCAGGTAGGTGTGGAGGAACTTGGCGAATTCGGCCGGCGATGCGTCCGGATAGATCGTGCGGTGCACGGCCGCGATCTTCGAGGCCTTGACGCGCACGCCCTGCATCAGCGCCGGCTCGATCTCGTCCCAATTCTTGCCGCGGTACTTGTTCCAGAAGCGGGCCAGGAAGTCCTTGCCTTCGCGGTCGGCGAAGCGCGACAGGTATTCGGCGCGGCGCGGATCGTCGGCGTCGGCCAGCAGTTGCGCGGACGAGCCCGGCAGCTGGAACATGTAGTAGCGCACCACGTCGCGCATCAGGCGCACGAACACGAGGTTCGTCGAGTTCTGCAGCGCCTGCTGCACGGTGAGGATGCGGCTGTCGTCCAGCTTGCTGAAGTTGCCGAAGATGTGCACGCCGCCGCCCGTGAAGAACGCTTCGCCCGGGTTGCCCGAATACTTGCGCTCCATCGCCGCGCCCAGCATCGGCACGAGGCCGCGGTCGGCGCCTTCCGGCAGCGTCTGGAAGTATTCGACGGCCCACTGGCTCAGGCGGTCCTTCGGATCGATGCGGACCTTCGCGAGTTCCGCTTTCGACATCGGCTCGTAGCGCTGGTGCAACTGGTCGATGATGTCGAGGTAGGTCGTCAGGGTGCGCAGCTTCGCCGTCGAACCGAGGTCGAGCTTGGCGCCCTCGTTGATGTCGAGCGGCTGGTCGTAGTTGTCGGTCTGGACGCGCAGGTAGTTGACCTTGTCGCCCCGCTCCATCAGCGTGAAGCTGTACACGACCTTGGACGGGTCCCCGTTGCCCAGCATGCCCTTGCCCGTGAGGCCGGCTTCGGCCGCCGCTTCGTTGTCGGTCAGCTTGCGCAACGTTGCCGTGACGGCCTTCTGCGCGTCGGCGTTCAGCGTCGTCACGACGGACAGGTCGAGACGGTCGAGGTTGTACAGGCGCGAGTCGCCCAGCAGGTTGGCCAGGTGGTTGCGCACGGCGTTGGCGGCCTTGCGCGTGACGAACGTGTTCGCCGGCGGCGGCGCCACGCCCGAACCCAGCGCGGGATGCAGCACGGTGGCAATCGCGGCATCGCGCAGCTGCGTCGAGATCACGCCGGCCTGCGCCAGCACGCGCAGGTGCGCGTTCGTGAGCGTTTCCAGATCCTTCTCGCCGGCGCCCAGGTAATACGCCGGGCGGCGCTGCGCGATCATCAGCGACAGCGCTTCCTTGTAGACGAGGGCGAATTCCGGCGTCACGGTCGCATTTGCTCCATTATTGGCGAGGATGCGGTTGACGTCATTGAAGTCGCGGCCATACCAGACCCACATGCCGTCGCCGATGCCGTTCACCTCGCCGTAGCCGAGCTTGGCCGACAGCGGCACCGTGTTCAGGTATTCGAGCACGATGCGGCGGCGCGTCTTGCTCGTGTCTTCGCCGTCCTGGTAGGAACGCAAGGTGGCCGACGCCATCTGGCGCAGCTTGTCCGACAGCGACGCCGTGCGGCCTTCCGGCGAATGGCGGTATTTTTCGATCTGCGTGGCGAGCGTGCTGCCGCCGGCGACGCGGCCGCCGCCGCCCAGGCCGATGGAATGCACGGTCTTGTCGAACACGGCTTTCGAGAAGCGGTCCCATTCGACGGCCGGGTTGCGCTTGGGGTAAGTCGTGTCGAGCAGTTCGCGGTTCTCGATGAACAGCAGGCTCTTCACGAGCAGCTGCGGCGCGGCGTCGAACTTGTCGTACAGGCGCTCGGGGAAGCGGGCCGAGAACAGCGGTTCGCCGCTGTAATCGAGGATGTCGAGGCCGGCGCGCGTCTTTTCGTGGTACGTGGCGAACAGGCCCAGGTCGGCCAGTTCCAGCATCTTGGGCGACATGCGCGCCTGTTCGACGACGACGTAGTCGCGCGTCTTGAGCTTGGCCAGGTAGTTCGGCAGGTTCGAGTAGCCGAGGCGCTCGTCGTACGGGCTCGCCTGCGGGAAGCGGATCGCGTCGCTGGGGCCTTTGCCCATGCGGTAGGTGAGCTTCTGCGTCAGGCCGGCGAAGAAGCGCGCTTCCAGCGCCGACGTGCGGCTTTCGTAGAAGCCCACGGCGGACACGCCGGCCACGAGGAGCAGCAGCAGGACGAGCAGCGTTCGCTTGGTCTTGCGCCAGCGTCGCTTGGGCTTGGCCGGCTGCGGCTCCGGCGCGGCAGCGCCGTCGCCCGTGCCTGGTTCGAGCTCGGGTTCGAGACTGGTCTCGAAGCTGGGCTCCAGGCGCGGCGGGGCAGTGCGAATGGGCACGTCCTGCTCGGCCGCCATGGCGGGCACGCCGGCGATAAGAGGTTGGACCGGCGCAGCGCCGCCAAACATGCGGCGGACTGCGCGGAAGAAGAAACGGGGCCGTCGTTGACGGCGAATACTATCCATGATGGCTCAACCGGTTTGAAACACGCCTGCAAATCCCGTCAACCTGCTCGCCATCCTGGTGCTGGTCGGTTCGAGTGAGCGAGGTCGTAAAAGTTCACAAAGCGGGCGGCGACCTCACTCCGGATCGCCCTGCCCACAGACATCATTCCACCACATCAATGTGAAATACAGGGACCGCTCATGCAGTTTTTTGACGCTGTCCCGGTATTTTCGCAAAAAAACAACGGCTCAGTTTGCCCGGCTGTCTGCGGACCGCAACGGCTGCGTTTCCGCACCGATCCGTTCCAGCGCAACACACATCTCGGCCCAGGCCGCATCGACCTGGCCGGGCTCGCCTTTCACCCCCAATTCGATATGGCGCCGCGTTCTCGCATCGCCCACGCTGGGCAGGCTGAACACGCGCACGCCGGGATAGCGCGCTTCCAGCGCTTCCATCAGCGGCGTGAGCGTGGCCTCGGCCTGCTCGTACACGAGGAGCGCCCGTTCGGCGCGCGGCTCGCCGTGGAAGCGGTCGGCATACAGCGTATCGAGCACCCACGCGATCATCGGCCACGCCATCACGGGAAAACCGGGCACGAAGTGGTGCTGCGCCACCGTGAAGCCGGGAATGCGGTTGTACGGATTCGGGATCAGGCGCGCGCCCGCCGGGAATTCGGCCATTTTCAGGCGCTGCAGGTTTTCCGGCGCGTTCATGTCGGCGTCCGGGCCGGCGGTCTCGCGGATGCGCTCCTCGATCAAGGTCCGCCCTTCCGGATGCAGTTCGAGCGGCACGCCGAGCGCCGCGGCCGCGCACTGGCGCGTGTGGTCGTCCGGCGTGGCGCCGATGCCGCCGCAGCAAAATACGACGTCGGGCCCGGCGAACGTGCGCCGCAGCAGCGCCGTGATGCGCCCGGGTTCGTCGCCGACGATCTCGGCCCAGGACAGGCCCAAACCGCGCTCGCCCAGGAGCTCGATCACCTTGGGCAGATGCTGGTCGCGCCGCTTCCCGGACAGGATTTCGTCACCGATGATGATGAGGCCGAATGTCATGCGTACCTCCTTCGGCTCCAGTGTGCCACAGTGCGCGGCAGTCTGCCGCGCCGTATGGTCGCGCGTGCGGCCGTCAGGGCGTGACGTCTTTCAGGCCCCGGCCGGCGCGCAGGTCGGCCAGCGCCTGCAGGCAGAAGTACTGGAACCACAGGCCCGTGAAGATGAAGATGACGAGGTAGAGCCAGATCGACAGCACGGCCAGCACGGGGAACAGCACCACCGAGAACAGCGCCCCGCCGATCCAGGCGATACCCGGCAGCGCGCCGAGCAGGCCGGACACGGTACCGATCAGCAGCAGCGACCGCCGCTGCGCGTGCACGATCGTGCGGCGTTCCTCCACGCTTGCGTGGATCGCGAGCGCGTCGTAGGCCATCACCCGCGCCGTCAGCCAGCCCCACAGGACGGCCTGCACGACGAGGGCGAGGGGCGCCAGCGCGTACAGCGGCAGGGTGACGAGCCACAGCAGCGCGAACACGACGATGCCGGACAGGTTCACACCCAGGCTGCCCAGAAAGCTGCCGCCCTCCTTGCGTTCGAGCGTCGGGAACTGCACGCGGCTGACGTGGCGCGCGATGGCCGGCATGGCGCCCACGCCGATGAACAGCAGCGACGTGATGATCATCAGCGGCAGCAGCACGAGCATTGCCACGAGCGGGATCACGAGCGTCTTCAAAAAGCCCAGGCCCAGGGTGGCGAGGATGCTGCCGCTCGTCTCGAACAGGCCGTAGTCGGCGAACAGCGCGTGCAGCCAGTCCAGCAGCGGCTGCATGCCGGTGTACAGCAGGCCGCCCCACAGCGCCAGCGACAGCAGCAGCGGCACGACGGACAACAGCAGCATGCGCCCCGAGAACTGCGAACGCAGCGCGCGGCCGTAGGCGATGGCGACGGGGCGGATCATGCCGCGTTGCGCCGGCTGCCGGCGTCGAACAGGCGCACGAGGCCCAGCCACTGCTGGCGCCAGAATCCGCGTCCGTAATCGCGCGCCGGCCGGATGGTTCCATCGGGATTCGTGCGCGCGAACTGGTCGCGCACGCCCGTGCCGTGCCAGCCGGGCGTGAAGTTGGCGGTGCCGAAGATCTGGTCCCAGGCCGGCAGCAGCACGCCGAAATTGCAGCCGCCCAGCTCGCGCCCCCGCGATTCGTGGCCGATGCCGACGGCGTGGTGGGTGCGGTGGAAGCGCGGCGACACGAGCAGGCGCTCGCCGAGGCGGCCGAAGTGGATGCGCACGTTCGCGTGCTGCAGGCTTTGCAGCGCGCGCGACACCGAGACGAGCAGCACGTACTGGCTCGGCGCCACGCCGATCGCCAGCGCCAGGATCGCCATGTAGACGTCGCGCAGCAGGTCGTCGAGCAGGTGGTTGCGGTCGTCGCTCCACAGATTCATGTTCACCTGGCTGTGGTGCAGGCTGTGCAGCGCCCACCACCAGCGGAATCTGTGCTGGCCGCGGTGGAACCAGTAATCGAAGAAGTCCAGCACGACGAGGTACGACAGGAAGCTGGCGAGCGGGTGGAAGCCCGTCATCAGGCCTTCCAGGTTGAACGGGTGGACGCCTTCCATGCGCAGCGCCGCGGCGACGGCGTCCATGACCGGGTCGAGCGTGAAGAACACGGCCATGCTGAACAGGCCGAGGCGGTGGATCAGCGTGTAGACGAAATCGTTCCAGCGCGCGTAGCGGTCCGTCATCTTGTGCACGGGGATGATGGCTTCCAGCGGGCGCAGCACGAGGTACAGGGCCGCCACTTCGCAGGCGCCGGCGAGGAACCATTCGACGCCCTCGAAGGCGTCTTCGAGGTATTCGCCGAGGCCCAGGGCGAACATCGCGGGTTCGACCGCGTTCTCGAACAGCCATCCCTGCAGGAAGGCGAACCCATCGAGGAAATGCTGGATCACGGATGCTCCCTCATTGTCGCGAAACAAAAGCCTTTGCGTTCGAGCCCGGTGATGAGCGGCTCGAGGTTCGCCGGCATCCATGGGTCCTTGCGCGACCAGATCCCCATGTGGGCCATGAAGATGTCGCCGTCCTTCAGGTTGTCCAGCGCGCGCTTCAAGAGCACCGCGTTCGGGAATTTTTCGCTGGACGTCTCGTCGCCCGAGAAGCCGGCCGGCGCCCAGCCCACGTGCCGGTAGCCGCAGCTCGTCGCGGCGGCCAGGATGTTGGGCGAGCTGTGGCCGCCCGGCGTGCGGAAGATCGGGTCGAGGTGGCGGCCGGTCAGTTGCGTAAAACGCGTGTCGACGCGGCGCAGTTCGTCGCAGTATTGCTGCGCCGTCCACGTCTCCTTCCGCCCCGCGTGCGCGCCGAATTGCGGCTTGACGACGATGCCCCCACCCGCCTCGTCGCGCTGGAAGTAGACGTGGTCGAACGTGTGGCTGCCAAACGCGTGGCCTTCCGCCACGCGCGCCTTCCAGTAATCGGCCCAGGACGGATCGAGCGACCAGTCGCCGCGCACCGTCTTCTCGTTGGCGAGGAAGAAGGTCGCCTTGATGCGGTGGCGGCGCAGCGTGTCGGCGATCAGCTCGGCCTGCGACTGGCTGCCCGTGTCGAACGTCAGGTAGATCGTGCCGCGGCACGCCGGCGCATCGGCGGCATGTGCGCCAGCCTGAGCGATCGATGTGGCCGCCAGCAGCGCGATGACGGCGGCATGCGGGGGCCGCGGCATCACATCCGCGGCGCCGAGTTGGCGAAGAACACGCCATGCGGCGAGCGGCCCACCGGGATGAGCTTGAGCACCTTGCGGCTCGCGACGTCGATCACGGCGACCTTCTTGATCCAGCGGAGCGTCACCCACAGCGTCTTGCCGTCATTCGTCAGTTCCATGCAATCCGGACCGCCCGGCACGGGAATCATGCCGACGTTTTCCAGCGTGACCTGGTCGATGATGTTGATCGAATTCTGCACGCGGTTCGACACGAACACGTGGCGGCGGTCGCCGACGGCGCGGAAGTTGTGGGCGCCCTCGCCCGTCTTGATGCGCTTGACGGTCTTTTGGGCGCGCCAGTCGATCACCTCGACGTAGTCGCTGCCCATGATCCCGACGAGCAGGTATTTGTCGTCCGGCGTCATCGCGATGCCGGCCGGGAGCTTGCCGACCGGGAGGGTCCACCTGACGGTCTGCGTTTTCAAATCGATGGCGCTGACCTGGTCGCTGCCCTGCTGCGTGACGAACGCCGTCGTGCTGGCCGCGTCGAACGCGATGTGGCTCGGCATGCGCGCCAGCGGCAGGCGCTTGCTGAGCACGAGGTTGCCGCCGTCGTATTTGTAGATGTCGACGCGGTCCAGGCGCAGCGACGCCGACACGAACCATTTCTGGTCGGGCGAGAAGCCGATCTGGTACGGGTCGAGCACGTCGGCCAGGCGGCGCTGCACCTTGCCCGTGACGGGATCGAGGAAGATCAGCTCGTTGCCCGCCGAGCTGGCGACGATCACCGACTTGTTGTCCGGCGTGGCCATCAGGTGGTGCGGCTCCTTGCCGACCGCGAACGTGCCGTTGTCCGCGCCCGTCGCCTGGTCGAGCAGCTGGACGGTGGCATCGCGCGAATTGAGCACGACCACGACGTTCGCATGGGCGGCCTGGATGGCCGAAAACAGGACGAAACCAGAGATGAGAGACTTGCGGAAGCGACGCAGCATGGAACGACGAGAGTCCGAGGAAGGAAAGCTTTATTCTACGGGGAAACTTGAACAGCCCGTAGGGGCGGACGCTTGAATCGGACGCGACCGGCGCGCCGCCGCAACACAGTGGACAGGCCGTCAATGGCACTTTGACAGGTCATGCACTACAATCGGCCTTTCACTCCGAACAACAAGGGAAAACCATGTCCATCACCACCACGAATTCCGGCCTGCAATATGAAGATACCGTCGTCGGCAGCGGCGCCGAAGCGAAGGCCGGCAACTACGTGACCGTGCACTACACCGGCTGGCTGCAGAACGACGACGGCAGCACCGGCGTCAAGTTCGATTCCAGCAAAGACCGCAACGATCCGTTCCAGTTCCCGCTGGGCGCCGGTCACGTGATCCGCGGCTGGGACGAAGGGGTGCAGGGCATGAAGGTCGGCGGCGCGCGCCGTCTGATCATCCCGGCGAGCCTGGGCTACGGCGCACGCGGCGCCGGCGGCGTGATTCCGCCGAACGCCACCCTGATCTTCGACGTCGAGCTGCTGGACGTCTGACCTGCGTCGCAGGGTGGGCGGCTGTGCCGTCCGCCCTACCGAACAATCCCTCTAAAATCCGCTCAAATCAGCAGTGATTCCGTACACGATGCGCTAAGATGCGCGAAGTTTTGCCTTCCATACATGGCAAGAAACCGCATCCGTCGAAAGGAATTACCATGAGTTTGCAAGAACAGTTCGCCCAGGCCCAGCTCGATTCGAAGAATCTGCCGGAGCGTCCGGACAATATGACCCTGCTGAAAATCTACGCACTGTTCAAGCAGGCGTCGACCGGCGACGTCAGCGGCGAGCGTCCCGGCTTCACCGACATGGTCGGCCGCGCCAAGTACGACGCCTGGGCCAGCCTGAAAGGCACCTCGCAGGACGAGGCGATGCAGCAGTACGTCGACCTGATCGAAGAACTCAAGGACCTGTAAATACCTTGCGCATGCTGTCGACCACCTTCTGCTCGATGGTGGACGCGAAAGCACTCATCAAAAAGCCCAGCTTGATGCGCAACGCGGCTTGGCGCTCGCCCAACGTGAGCGCCCCTTCCACGCCGGTGCGTGCGAAACGCAGCACATCCCCTTCCCATTTGCAATTCAGTCCATAGTCGCGGGCCAGCTTGTCCGCCACCTTTTGCGCGGCGGCGCGCGCGTCGGTCTGGCTCAGGTTGTGCGGTTGGGTGATGCTGATGTCCGGCATTCGATGTCCTTACTGATTCAAATCAAACAAGCCCGCCATCATGCCAGCTGATGAGCGCAAAGGCCAGCGCTCGCCTAGAGAATAATCAATTGATGAGCGTCAATGCTCCCATCGGCTAAGGGACGACCATTCTTCGTATGAATCGAGGAGGAAGCGACCATGGACTCATCCACCCCCACCCGCCGTCCGCTGTCCGTCGGGTTCGTGCCGACACCCAGCGCCCCCTATCGCCAGCACCGCAAGGCCGCGCAGCTGCTCGACCAGCCGGGCAAGCCGCGCCCGCTGGCCGGCCCCGGCAGCGCCTCGCCGCTTGACGCGGCGCGGCCGGCCGGCGTGCCCCTGCCCTACGCGTCCGGCGCGCGCGTGCTGATGTGGAAGCAGGATCCGTCGGTGGACGAGATCGGCACGCGCAAGGTGTTCCTGCCCGGCGTCGTGCTGGCCGGGCCGAGAGATGCGCGCATCGTGCTGGGCGGCGCCGATATCCCGCCGGTCGAACCGAATGCGTTCGGCGACTTCGTGACGATGCCGGACACGCCGCAGTTCGACGCCGTCCACACGTTCGCCGTCGTGCGCCAGACCTTGACGATGTACCAGCGCGCGCTGTCGACGGCGGGCAACGCGATGCCCCTGCCCTGGCAGTGGAACAGCAGCGCGGACACGGCGCCGCTGCAGGTGTATCCGCACGGCCTGCCGAACGTGATGAACGCGTATTACAGCCGGTCTCAGGCCTGCCTGAAATTCGGCGACTTCGTGCCGGGCGGAGCAACGGCGCGCGTGTACACCTGCCGCTCGTTCGACATCGTCTCGCACGAAACCGGGCACGCCGTGCTGGACGGCCTCAAGCCGCATTGGCTGCTGGCCGACAATCCCCCGCAGACGGGCGGCTTGCACGAGTCGTTCGGCGATCTGACGGCGATCTTCCTCGCCCTGTCCCAGCTCGACCAGTGCGACGCCGTCATCGCCCAGACCAAGGCGCACCTGCACGATAAAACCTTCCTGGCCGACATCGCCGAGCAATTCGGCCTCGCCCTCGGCAGCACGACGGGCTTGCGCAATGCCGACAACGACCTGACGCTGTCGCAGGCTGGCACCGAGGTGCACGCGATCTCGCAAGTGTTCACGGGCGCGGTCTACGACGTCCTCGCCGACGTGTTCGCCTTCGAGCGCAATCCCGCGCTGGAGGATTGCGCGAGCGTCCTGCACCGCGTCGCCGGCTGGCTGCGCGGCCTGGTGCTGCGCGCGCTGATCGCCGCCCCCGACGTGGCCGCCACGTTCGCCGACGTCGCCAACGAAATGCTGCGCCTCGCGCGCGCGGACGGCAAACCGCAGGACACCATCAACGCCATCCGCGACCGCTTCGCGCGGCGCGAGGTGTTCGCCGTGCCGGCCGGCGTCGCCGGCGACCACCCGGCCGGCCTGCGCCTGCCGCCGCTCGTGACGGACGCGCCGGGCGCGCGCCAGGACCGGCGCGCCTGCTGCGGCACGATGAACTTGGCCGAATACTACGATGTCGAACGCGTCCTGCAGGCGGAAGCGGGCGCGCTGGCGCGCTGGTGCGCCGAACATGGGCGGTCCGGACCGGCCGGCGCAGCGCCGTCCACGACGCAGACGTCGGTGGCGCTGAAGACTGTGACGGTGACGGATGAAGCCGGCGCCGCCGTCGCGACGGCCACCGTGGTGGACCTGCCGAAGGCGCCATGAGGGGCCCGGACAGGCCCGTTTCCCGGGCCGGCACAGGCGCTCCGAGTACATTTGCTTATGTGTATTGTGTATAAGCCTGATTTGTCGTAGAAGCAGAATTGCCCTAAAATACAGTGCTTTGCCGCGTCCGGCGAACGGGCGCGTCGAACAACCTGCTGCGCGTTGCACTGCCGTTCTGCGATGCTCGCTGTACCGTTCGTACAGCTGCGCTTCCGGAACAACATTGCTGCCGCTCGCGACGGTTGTTCGAGGCGCCCGAACGTTCCCTGTAAAAATTACGCGCCGCCGCTCCCACTCATTGATAGGACTGTTATGACCCACGTTGTCACCGAATCGTGCATCCGTTGTCGCTATACCGATTGCGTGGATGTATGCCCGGTAGATTGTTTCCGGGAAGGCCCGAATTTCCTCGCCATTGACCCGGACGAGTGCATCGACTGCGCCGTGTGCGTGGCGGAGTGCCCGGTCAACGCGATCTACGCGGAAGAGGACGTGCCGTCGGACCAGCAGCAATTCATCAAGCTCAACGCCGACCTGGCGCGCAACTGGCCGTCGATCACCAAGACGAAGCCGGCTCTGCCCGACGCGGACGAGTGGAAAGACGTCAAGAGCAAGCTGGACCAGCTGGCCCGCTAAACCGTTCACGAGCGCCGGCCCGCCGCGGCCGGCGTCCTTTGCCGGTCCCAGCAGACGTGCGCCATTCGTGGCACACTATCCGCCCTCGTCCTACCTACAGCACATCATTTTCAGGAAATTAGCATGACTATCAGTGCCACCCCCGAAGTGGGCACCATCGCTCCCAACAGCTCCTTTGCCGGCGCCATCGAAGCCGATGCCGTGATCATCGGCGCGGGCCCGGTCGGCCTGTTCCAGGTGTTCGAGCTGGGCCTGCTGGAGATCAAAGCCCACGTGATCGATTCGCTGCCGGCCGTCGGCGGCCAGTGCGTGGAGCTGTATCCGGACAAGCCGATTTACGACATCCCGGCCGTGCCCGTCTGCACCGGCCAGGAACTGACCGACAACCTGCTCAAGCAGATCGAGCCGTTCGAGCCGACCTTCCACCTGGGCCAGGAAGTCACGACCGTCCAGCGCCGTGAAGACCACCGCTTCAACGTCGAAACGTCGACCGGCACCCGCTTCATCACCAAGACCATCTTCATCGCGGCCGGCGTCGGTTCGTTCCAGGCGCGCACGATCAAGGTCGACGGCATCGACAAGTTCGAGAACAGCCAGCTGTTCTACCGCGTCAAGGATCCGAGCCTGTTCGAAGGCAAGAACCTCGTCATCTGCGGCGGCGGCGACTCCGCCCTGGACTGGGCGCTGAACTTCGTCGGCAAGGCCGAATCCGTCGTGCTGGTGCACCGTCGCGAAGACTTCCGCGCCGCCCCGGCGTCCGTCGCCAAGATGAAGCAGCTGTGCGAAGAATACGAGATGCAGCTGATCATCGGCCAGGTCACCGGCTTCGACGAGAAGGACGGCCAGCTGTCCGAAGTCAAGGTCACCGGTGCCGACGGCGTCACCCGCCGCGTGCCGCTGGACATGCTGATGGTGTTCTTCGGCCTGTCGCCGAAGCTGGGCCCGATCGCCGAATGGGGCCTGGACATCGAACGCCGCCAGCTGAAGGTCATGGACACCGAAAAGTTCGAGACCAACGTGCCGGGCATCTTCGCCGTGGGCGACATCAACACCTACCCGGGCAAGAAGAAGCTGATCCTGTCGGGCTTCCACGAAGCCGCGCTGGCCGCCTTCGGCGCCGCGCCGTACATCTTCCCGGACAAGAAGATCCACATGCAGTACACGACGACCTCGCCGAAGCTGCACAAGATCCTCGGCGTCGAGACGCCTGTGTTCGACTGACCGTTCCGTAACGGTAGTACTACGAAAATGCCCCGCCGACGCGGGGCATTTTTCTTATGTAGTGCACTTAACGAACCGGCTCCGGCCATCTGTGATACAAATTGTGCAATGCAGTAATAAACAGATTGTGACTCAGGCTCGATGTTGCCCCACGCCAAGCCGAATGAGCCTATAATTGATCGAACACGTTGCGCAAACGATTTCAAATTGCGCACAGAGTCATGAAGGAAAAAATTATGCTTTACCAACTGCACGAGATGCAACGCTCCTTCCTGAACCCGCTGATGCAGTGGGCCGACGCCTCTGCCAAACTGTTTTCGAATCCGGTCTCGCCGTTCGCGCACACCCCGTTCTCGCAGCGTATCGCTGCCGGCTACGAGTTGATGTACCGCCTCGGCAAGGACTATGAGAAACCTGCTTTCGGCTTGAACTCGACCATCATCAACGGGAAGACGGTCGGCATCATGGAACGCGAGGTCGTCAGCAAGCCGTTCTGCAAGCTGATGCACTTCAAGAAGGACATGAGCGACAGCGAGTTCGCCGCGCTCAAACAGCCGACGGTGCTCGTCGTGGCCCCGCTGTCGGGCCACCACGCCACGCTGCTGCGCGACACCGTCCGCGCCCTGCTGCCGGACCAGGACGTCTACATCACCGACTGGGTCGACGCGCGCATGGTGCCGCTGTCGGACGGTCCGTTCCACCTGGACGACTATGTGTATTACGTCCAGGACTTCATCCGCCACCTCGGCCCGGACGTGCACGTCATCTCCGTGTGCCAGCCGACCGTGCCGGTGCTCGCCGCGATCTCGCTGATGGCGACGAACAAGGATCCCAAGTTGCCCAAGACCATGGTCATGATGGGCGGCCCGATCGACCCGCGCAAATCGCCGACGGCCGTCAACGACCTGGCGGTGGAAAAGCCGTACTCCTGGTTCGAGAACACGGTGATCTACGCCGTGCCGGGCAATTACCCGGGCTTCGGCCGCAAGGTGTATCCGGGCTTCCTGCAGCATGCCGGCTTCATCGCCATGAACCCGGGCCGCCACGCCCAGAGCCACCGCGAGTTCTACCAGCACCTGGTGCGCGGCGACGACGATTCGGCGGAAGCGCACCGCAAATTCTACGACGAGTACAACGCCGTCCTCGACATGCCGGCCGAGTATTACCTGGAAACGATTAAAACGGTATTCCAGGAAACCCGTTTGCCCAAGGGCACGTGGGAAGTCGGCGGCCAGCTCGTGCGTCCGCAAGACATCGAGAACGTCGCGCTGTTCACGATCGAAGGCGAGCTGGATGACATCTCCGGCGCCGGCCAGACCCATGCGGCGCACGACCTGTGCACCAGCATCCCGGCCGAGAAACAGCAGCAGTTCACGGCACCGAAGTGCGGCCACTACGGCATCTTCTCGGGCCGCCGCTGGCGCGAGATCATCTGCCCGATGATCGGCGAGTTCATCCGCAAGAACGCCTGAGCGTTGCGCTTGCCTCAATAAAATGCCGCGGCCCGAACCGCGGCATTTTTGTTTATTGCGGCGCGCGCGTGCCGGCGAACTCGATCATCCAGTGCACGCCGTAGCGGTCGACGACGGCGCCGAAGCCATCGGCCCACGCCGTCGCGCGCAAGGGAATGCGGACATCGCCGCCCTCGCCCAGCGCCTGCAGGATGCGGGCCGCGTCGATGTTGCTGTCCACGTGCAGGTTCAGCGAAAAGCCCTGGAAGGCCGGCGCGCCGGCGTGATGTCCCTCGGACAAATACACGACGGTCGCGCCGATGCGCAGGCCGGCCCGGATGATCTTGCCCGGACTGCCGGGCGCCAAGTATTGCGGTTGCGCGTCAGGGATCGCCGTCAGCTGGAACAGCACCTCGGCGTGGAGAATGTCACGATAAAAGGACAGGGCGTCGGCACACAGGCCGGGAAAATAGATCGTTGGAATCGCTTGCATGAAAGTCGCTGAATCCATGAATAGAGAGTGGATGGCCCACCGGACGACCTTCTTGCGATCGACGGGAAGGAAGGCTGGCCTCGGATACGCCCGGCAGGGATACGTGTTTCACGATGGCCTCCTTTCTTCTGTTGATGGCGCGACAAGTCTAGGGCAGATTGCCGCCGGGCTCAAGACAAAAAGGACCGCTCCGGCAAGGGCATCTTCGACGACAACCGGCTTTTCGCGGATAATGACGGTTTAGCAAACGCTGAACGCCGCTTTATCAGCCGCCAGACCGCCGTGACCAAAACGCTCGCCGACCAGATCGAAGACCTGCTGCCGCAGACCCAGTGCACCAAGTGCGGCTATCCCGCCTGCCGCCCGTACGCGGAAGCGATCGCGCGCGGCGAGGCCGAGATCAACCAGTGCCCGCCCGGCGGCCTCGAAGGCGTCGCGCGGCTGGCGCGGATCACCGGCCGGCCCGTCATCCCGATCAACCCGGCCAACGGCGTCGAACGTCCGCGCCCCGTCGCATTCATCGACGAAAACCTGTGCATCGGCTGCACGCTGTGCATCCAGGCGTGCCCCGTCGACGCGATCCTCGGCGCGGCCAAGCAGATGCACACGATCTTGCCGAGCCTGTGCACGGGCTGCGACCTGTGCGTGGCACCCTGCCCCGTCGATTGCATCGCCATGATCCCGCGCACCGACGATCCGGCAAGCGAGCCGACCGGCTGGGCCGCGTGGTCGCAGGAACAGGCCGACGCCGCGCGCGCCCGCCACGACTTCCGCACCGAGCGCCTGCGCCGCGAAAAGGAAGAAAACGACGCGCGCCTGGCCGCCAAGGCCGTCGAAAAGATGCGCGCCGTGACGGCGGAAGCCGCGAATACGGCGGAAGAACTGGCGGAAAAGGAACGCAAGCGCGCCATCATCGCGGCCGCCATCGAGCGCGCGAAACAGAAGGCCGCCCCGGACAACAAGAAATAAGCATCGATGAATCCCGCCAAACGCCTCGAGATCTTCACGCGCTTTCGTGACGCCAATCCGCATCCCACCACCGAACTCGAATACACGACGCCGTTCGAACTCTTGATCGCCGTGCTGCTGTCCGCGCAATCGACGGACGTCGGCGTCAACAAGGCCACGCGCCGCCTGTACCCGGTGGCGAACACGCCGCAGGCGATCCTCGACCTGGGCCTGGACGAATTGAAAACCTATATCTCGACGATCGGCCTGTACAACAACAAGGCGAAGAACGTCATCGCCACGTGCGAGATCCTCGTGAACCAGTACGGCGGCGAAGTGCCGCGGTCGCGCGAAGCGCTGGAAGCCCTGCCCGGCGTGGGCCGCAAGACGGCGAACGTCGTGCTGAACACGGCGTTCGGCGAGCCGACGATGGCGGTCGACACGCACATCTTCCGCGTGGCGAACCGCACGAAGATCGCGCCCGGCAAGAACGTCGACGAGGTCGAACAGAAGCTGCTGAAATTCGTGCCGAAGGAATTCCTGCACGATGCGCACCACTGGCTGATCCTGCACGGGCGCTACACCTGCGTGGCGCGCAAGCCCAAGTGCTGGAACTGCATCATCAACGACCTGTGCGAGTACAAGGACAAGACGCCGGCGCCAAAGGATGCATGAGCCTCAGTCGTTCAGGCCGAGCGCTTCCCAACCCTGCGGCGTGAGCTTGACGTACAGTTTTTCCTTCTGCGTGCGCTCGCCGTCGACGGTCCGCCCGAGCACGGGGAACGCTTCCTTGATCTGCGGCTTCCTGGCCCAGGCGGCGACGTTCGACAGCGTGTACGTGTAGATCACGGCCGATTCCTCGTGGTCGCCGACCTTGGCCGGGTCCGCCCAGCGGATCACCTTGTTCAGCGACTTGCGGCCCCAGCACATGCGCGGCTGCCGTCCCGCCGCCGCGTGCAGATACGGCTTCGCGGCGTCGGTCATGACGTAGCGCCTGACCTTGACCTTCAACCCGTTCGGCTTGCCGTCGACAAACGTGCCCGGCAATTCCATGTCCTCGCCCTTGGCCAGGCCCGCCGCTTCCAGCGCCGCCATCTGGCCGGCGACGCCGTCCGGGTACAGCTTCTGCTGGCGCAGGTCGATGTCGTACACGTCGACAGGCCAGGTGATGGGGTCCAGGCACATGTCGCCCTTCTTGTCGAAGTACTGGCTGACGGCGATGCCGAAATTCTTTTCGTTGGCGGAGGTCTTGCTGTCGCAGGCGGACAGCGCGGCGGACAACGTCACGCCAAGGACGAGGGAAATGGCGGTCTTGTTCATGGTGATGCGATTGTACCAAGGCTTGGGCCCGGTCCGTCATACGATCAGCGCGACAACACGACGGAAAAGAACATCAGATCCATGCCGTTATACAGCTTGAACAGCATCGTATTGCGCCCCTTGTGAAAATGCAGCCGCCGCTGCCCTTCGGTGAGATTGCGCGTCGCGAGCTCGGGCTCCATCGTGTAGAACGGCACACGGTACCAGGGCTTGTCGTCGACCTGGCTGCCGATCCACACCAGGCTGTCGTTGAACCACATCTTCGAATCGTCGTCCGCGCCGATCCACACCCACAGGTCCATGTCGCGGTCGAGTGTGATCTCCGTGTACGCGTAATACACCGCGTGTTCCGCGCGCGGGCGCGGTACGGTCGGGTAGCTGTCCTGCTGGTACGTCCAGCGCACGGGCAGGTCGTTCTTGCCGTAGTAGACGGCGTCCAGGTCGACGCCGCGTTCGGGCGGATACACGGCCTTCAGGCTGTCGCGGCCCTGCCCTTCGAACGGGCCGATCACGTACCAGGTGTCGACGAAGACGCGGCTCGCGTACGGGCCGCCCGCACCCAGCACGCGCCCGGCGCCGGGCCGTACGCGTGCCGCATCCAACGGCGGCGGCGCGCGGAATTCGCCGTAGCCGCGCGTGTCGCCGAAGGCATCGCTCGACATATCCAGGCTGCTGCCCGTCAGCGCGCCCGGCGTGGTCAATCCGAGTCCGCTCGCCAGCGCATCGAGCCGGCCGCCCGTCGCCGCCGACGGCGAGCCGGAACGGCCGATGCCGCCGCGGGCAGCGCCGCCCTTGCCGTCACCGTGCGCGTCCGCCCCGCCCTGCGGTCCCGCGCCCGGTGCGCGGCCCGGCCCATTGACGGCGATGCCCTGCCGCTGCGCCAGCACCTGCGCGCGCCGCTCGGCCAGGGCGGCCCGGGCCTGCGCGGCCAGTTGCGCGACGACGGCCTCGGGCGGCCGGTTCTTTGGCACGGGAGGCGCCCGGCGCTGCGCCGCCTCGGCCTTCACGCGTTCGAGCGCCTCGGCCTCGGGGATGCGCAGCACGCGCGCCATCTCGTCCGCGCGGATCTTCTGCCGCACCTGCTCGATCGCGGCGGCCAGCTCGCGCGCGCGGACGGCCGGCTCGCTCGACATCGGCTTGTCCGCGGCGACGCCCGCGCTTTGTTCCAGCGCCTCCTTGATCTCTTCCATCGTCCGCAACTGGCGCCGCATTTCCCGCTGCGCCGTCTGCTGCAGCGACGCGCCGACCGCCGCGCGCACGCCGTCGTCGCGCTTGCGCTCCACGCGCACCGGCCCTGCCGTGTACAGCACGGCCGCCAGCAATGCGTGCGCCCCAAGCGACGCCGCCAGCCAGGGATGACGTGTCGGGAAGCCGGCCATCACCCGTTCACTTCGTCAGGACCAGCGAAAAAAACACCCGGGTCGGGCCATTCGACAGCTTGAAGAACAGCTTGTTGCGGCCTTTCCGGAAATGGACCACGCGCTTGCCTTCGCTCAGGTCGTAGTCGCGCACATAGGTGTTCCTCGTCTCGTAGAACTGACCGAAGAACGAGCCCTTGTTGACGTTCCCGCCTTCCCACACGAGCCTGTCGTTGAGCCGCAGCTGCGCGTCGTCGTCCGCGCCGACCCAGATCGACAGGTCCTGGTCCGCGTCGATCATCAGCTCCGTATAGCCGTAGTACACGGCGTCTTCCGCGGACACCGGCGGGATCAGGGGATAGCGCGCCATGTCGACGTAGTCCCATGTGACCAGGCGTCCGTCCTTGCCGCGATAGGCGCTGCTGCCGGTCGCGCTGGGCGAGCTCGATGCGCTGGCTGCCCAGGTAGTAAAGCGCGATGAGCGGCACCGCATGCAGCAGGAGCGGCGCCACCAGGAACGGATGCCGCCGGATAGGGGCAACCGTCGGGGCGAACGTCGGCGCGTCGTCGAGGGCCATCGTCAGCGCGTGTGCATCGACACCCGGGTGAGTCCCTCGAACTGGCAGAGGTCGAGCACGTGCACGATGTCCTGGTAGCGCGCGGCCTGGTCGCCGTCGATGCGGACCGGCTGCGCCGGATCGCGCGCCGCCTCGCGCTTGAGCAGGTCGTGCAGGGCTTGCGTCGACACCCGCTTGCCGTCGATGTAGAGAGAGCCCTCCGCGTCGACACCGATGATCAACGGCGCCGGACCGGCTGTGGCGGGGTCGAGGCTGACCTGCGACGTCGGCAGCAAGATGCGCATGTTCTTTTCCGGTTTCTTGCCGTCGGGGTGCTTGAACGACGTCGCCGCCATGAAGAACATCAGCAGGAAGAAGATGCAGTCGATCAGCGCGATCAGGCCGATCTCGGGCTGCTCGTCGTCGCCGAGGTCAATGCGCATGGACCACCTCCAGCGTGCGCGCGGGCATGCCGTCCAGCACGCGGTTCAGCTGGCGCTCCAGCGCGATGCCGATGCCGACCATGCGGTTGCGGAAGACGTGGTGCATGGCCAAGGACGGCAGCGCCACCGAGAGCCCCGCCGCCGTGTTGACGAGGGCCTTGGAGATGCCGCCCGCCAGCAGGGTCGGATCGCCCATGCCATTGAAGGCGATGACGTGGAACGATTCGATCATGCCGACCACGGTGCCCAGCAGGCCGACGATCGGTGCGACCGTCGCCACCACGTTCAGCGCATACGCCTTTTGCTGCTGCAGGCGCAGTTCGACGCCCGCCATCTCCGCCACGCGCGCCGCCAGCTTTTCGGCCGGCAGGTGGCGCTGCTCGACCATCCATCCGAGGATGCGCGCGAGGCAGCTGTCGCCGCCGGCCACCCGCTCGCGCAGCTGGTCGAACCGGCCCGCGCGCCACAGCGTTTCCGCATCGAGGGCCAGATCCGGCGGTGCCACTTTCTCCAGGCGGAAGTTGACGAGCCGCTCGAGCGTCACGGCCAGCGCCAGCACGGACAGCGCGCCGATCGCGACGATGCCCAGGCCGCCGTGGAGCAGTTCGGCGGCGAGGTTCAGGCCCTGCGCTCGGGCCGGGAATGCAAGCAGCAACAAGCCGTACAGGCCGAGGCGGGGCAATCTGGACATCGTTTACCTTTCCATGGAAACAACGGATTACGCGCCAATGTAACACAAGATATTCATTGTCCGGCAATATATTTACTACTATTACGCAGTTTTATTGCCACTCAATGGAAATCACAAATTCCATGACCATGAAAAAAGGCGCCCGAAGCGCCTTTGTCGTCCGTTGCAGCTCGCGTTCAGCGAAAACTGAAGTGCTTGTGCCCCAGATAGCTGGTGAACACGGGTACGACGACGCCGACCCCGTGCGCGATCTCGCGCGCGAACGCCGTCACCCCCAGCGCGGGCAACACCCAGTTCACGAGCAGCATGCTGATCGCCCACGTCTGCGCGACGGCCACGACGTTCACGAGGATGAACCAGCCGGCCGCATGGTGCGTGGCCTGCCGGCTTTCGCGGAACACGAACAGCTTGGCCAGCACGAACGCGGTGATCATGCCCGTGAGGTAGGCGAGAATCACGGCCGAGGAAAACGGCATCGTGCGGTTGTACAGGATGCGCGAGCCGAAGTTGATGGCCGCGGCGAAGCCCCCCGTCAGCAGGAAGACGAGGAACTGGCGCGAAGCGAAGCTCTTGATCACGCGCCCGCCTCGCGCGCCATCTTGCGGCCGAAGTCGATGCTTTCCGAGATGCCGCGGTCTTCCGGATAGTAGTACGACGTGTCCGCGACCCACAGTCCGCCCACGGGCAGCTTCGCGGGCGGCAGGCGGTCGAGGTAGCCCGGCTCGCAGATCGGCTGCGCGTAGCGGTAGCGGCTCGCGCGCATGTCGACGAAGTCCGCATCAAGCAGCGACGGATTGATCTTTTGAAGGTAGCGCTTGACCTTGTCGAGGAAGGCCTGGTCGGGCTCCGCGAACTTCGGATGCTCGCCCGGCATGTAGAACGGCACGTAGACGATGTGCTGGTCGCCCATCGGGCGCAGGTTCGTGTATTCGACGAGGCCGGGGATGTCCATCTCCTCGTCGTTCGTGTTGAGCCAGAAGTTCTCCGTGACGGGCTTACGCAGCTTCGCGATCACGCACACGACGGCGATGTTCTTCTTCGAGCGGAACGCGTCGAGCGTGGCGGGCGGCAGGTCGGGCATCACGCGCGGCACGTAAGGCAGCGGGATCGTGCTGATCACTTTATCGAACGGCTCGAACTGGCCGCCCGCTTCCACGCCTTTCACCTTGCCGTCTTCGATAACGACCTTCGTCACGGGCGTCCTCAGGCGCACGATGCCGCCGTGCTGCTCGATGTCGGCGCGCATCGCTTCGAGCAGCGTCGCGGAACCGCCGTCCATATAGCCCAGCTTTTCCTTGAACAGGTTGTAGCGCGAGCGGCCGATGCGGCGGATGCGGCTCCAGATCCATGCGGCCGACAGGTTGTTGCTGTAGTCGTAGAATTTGTAGTCGAACAGGCGGCGCCACAGCACTTCCCACGCTTCCGCGCCGACGGCACCCTTGATCCAGCCGCTCGCTTCGACGTGATCGAGGGGTTTCCAGTCGTCGCGCTTCGTCGACAGGAAGGCGTGCAGGCCGTAGCGGAACTTGGCGGCGAAACTCAGACCGCGGAACTTCAGCAGCGCGACCGGATTGCCCCATTCCTGCACCTCGCCCCTGAACCAGTAGCCCATCTTCGTCGCGACCCAGTGCATGTTTGCCGACAGTCCCAGCTCGTCGAGCACTTTCAGGAAGGCGTGGTCGGAGATCGCGTGGAAGTGGTAGTAGCGCTCGATCGACGTGCCGGAAAAATCGAAGTGCGCGGCCATGCCGCCCACGCGGTCGTCCGCTTCGTAGACGACGGGCTGGTGGCCGTCGCGCGCCAGTTGGTAAGCCACGGCAAGGCCCATCGGCCCCGCCCCCAGGACGGCAATACGCTGCTTCATTCAGAACTCCAGGACGACGTTGCTGTATTTCGGATCGTTGAAGGTTTCGTCGATGGCCTTCGCGAACGGGGTGCTTTGCACCTTGAACATGCCGGGCCAGTCGATCACCTCGAAGCTGTCGCGCGCGACGAGCGCCGCCAGCTGCTGCGTCGTGAACGGCGGGTTCTTGTCAAACTTGCCCCACACCCAGAGCAGCGCGTAGAACAGGCTGTACGGGATCTTCACGATCGGTGTCTTCGAGCGGGTCACGCGCTTGATCTCGCGGATGATGTCGATGTAGTCGACTTCCTCGTGGCCCGAGATGTTGTAGACGCCCGTGATGGACGGGTCCTCGATGCAACCGATGATCACGCTGCAGAAGTCGCCCACGTACAAGGGCTGCCGCATGTAGCGGCCGTGGCCCGGGATCGGGAACACGGGCACCTTGTTCATGAAGCGCGACAGCCAGCCCAGGTGCTTGCGGTCGAACCAGCCGAACATCAAGGTCGGACGCAGCACGGGGCACGGGATGCCGCTCGCCAGCACCATCGCCTCCTGCTCGCGCTTGCTGCGCGTGTAGAAATCGTCGGCGACGGACACCACGACCGAGGAGCTGATGGCGACGAGGCGCGTGTTCGGCTGGCCCTTGATGATGTCGAGCTGGTGGCGCGTCGCGTCGACGTTGTTGCGCACGAAGTCGTTCCAGTCGTTGCCGCCGATCTGCGCCTGCAGCATGACGACGGTGGAACCGTCCGTGAAGTGGCGCGACCACTCGCCCGGCTCGGCCAGGTCGGCGTATTCGACGGTGATGTCGGGCTGCACGCGGCGCAGCACGTCGAGGTTGGCGCGGTGCTTGTCCAGCACCACGATGTTGCGGTAGCCGCGCGACATCAGCCGCGCCACCAGGTTCTGTCCGACCAGCCCGGCGCCGCCGGGCAGGATGATCTTGCGGTTCAAATCATTCATTCTGTTTCCTCATCTGATACCGTACAGCGACACGCCGAGCAGGCGCGCGTCGGGCGACATGCCGTACTGCTTCGGCGAGACGGGATGCGCGATCCTGAGCTCGATGTGCTGCGGCGCGCCCGGCTCCAGACCCAGCGGGATCTTGATCTGGTGGCGCATCTCGAAGTTGTCGAAGTCCCAGCCGCCGGCCGGTTGGCCGTTCACGTAGACGTCGACGTGCTGGCGGAACGATTTCTCCGGCATGAAGCTGCCCAGGTCCAGGTGAACGGCGCCTTTGCGTTGCGCGTCGGCGGGCAGGTTGAGCTCCGCCACCGGGCCGTTCGACCAAACGAAATCGGTCTCGATGTCGGCCCAGCCCTTGCCGAGGATCTTGCGGAAATAATCCTTGTGGTCGACGACCTGGGTGTACGAGACCGGCGTGAGGACGCGGCCATGGCGGTACAGCAGCAGGCCCTGCCCCTGGAAATCCGGCTCTTCCGCGACCATGTCCGCGGTGCGCGCGGGGCGCACGAAGAAGCGCCGCTGCGTATTCAATTCCTCCGGACGGCATCGGCCCGGCTTGGTGAACAGAATGTGCCAGTGCTCGTTAATGCAGAACAGGTCGTCGCCCTGGCGCTTCGCATACAGCTGCAGCGCGACGACGTTGCCCCACACGTATTCCCAGGCGACGCCGTTCTGCTCCACGTCCAGCACGATTCGCCCAAGGCCCGGCTGCTGGCGCAGCGTGTCGTACAGCTGCTTCGACCCCGGGATGTCGTACAGGTCATCGTAGAACACCGGCTTCCTGACCGCGTTGCCGGTGGCGACGACGGCCGCGATGGTGACGATGGCAGCCGCCGCCACGCGCGCGTTCGACCGGACGGCCTCGTACAGGTACAACATGCCCAGGCCCGCGGCCAGCGCCGGCACCGAGTAGTAGAACAGGCCGACGTAGACCAGGTCGAGGTGGTCGATGCCGAATTTGGCGTAGAACAGCAGCGCGACCGACGCCGCGATGAACGCGATGCCGAGCCCGCGCGCGTCGCGCAGCAGGGCCTTCGACGACGCGCGCACGCCCGTCAGCAGCATCAGCGCCACCAGCACGCCCCAAGCCCACGCAAAGCCGGGCTGCCAGAACAGGCCGACGAACTGCAGCGCATCGTTCAACGAGTTGTGCTTGTCGTTGCTGCCGAACGCGATATAGCCGTAGACCGGGCCGGGGAAATCGACGATGGTCGCGATGATCAACGGGACGAAGAACAGGAGCAGGAGGCCGATCGAGACCAGGATGTCGCGGCGATGGCGCACGAGGAAGGTGGGCGTCAGGATGCACATGCTCCGGTTGCGGAACGTGATCAGGAGGTTCGCCGCCAGCATCACGATCAGCGTCACGCCCAGCATCGGGACGAACGACACGTGGCCGTTGATGACGAAACCGCTGGAGACGGCCAGCGCGCGCAGCGCGTCCGTATGGCCCCAGGCCAGGCGCGAGATCGACAGCACGACCACGGCGAACGGCAGGATGTACAGGTCCGGGAACCAGATGCCGAGGAAGACGGACGGTTCGAACAGGCCGAGGGCCGCCGTGAACACCAGCGTGAACATCAGCGCGGGCAGCACGGCGCCCGCCATGCGGCGGATCAGTGCGAAGATCAGCACGATCCACGCTGCGCTGTACAGGCACACGGCCAGCAACTGGCCCGAGAACGGCGACGGCGCGACGTGCAGCCAGTCGTGGAAGATCAATTCGCCGAACGCCAGCACGTACAGGATCGCGGGGCCGGGGTGGTTGACGCCGATGCGCGAGTAATTCCCGTACAGGAGGTGCAGTCGCTTGGCGTCGAGGATCAGGAGACTGTTGGCGCCGAAGTCGCCCATCTCGTGCAGCACCTTGTTCGCATCGATCTGCCACTGGAAGATCATGAGCGCGATGGCGATCGCCAGGAACAACACCACGTTCGGCGACAGGGTCCGGGTGTTCGTGAACGGCTTACGGTCGTCGGCGACGACGGAAGAAGGACGGTTCATCATCATTGAGCTCCTGCGGTGGCGATGGGCGCCGTTGCGGCACCCGCGCGATGTAGGGCGAGGTGGGCCGCCTCGACGTCGGGTTTGCCCGGGACGGGATCGCGCGCGCCGGCCTGGCGCACGTCGTAGCGGCGGTTGTGCGCCACTTCCTCCGGCGTGCACTGGCCCGCGCGCGTGAACGAGATGTGCCAGTGCTCGTTCACGCACACGAGATCGACGTGGCGGCGCTTGGCATAGGCTTGCAGGCCGAGCACGTGGCCCCAGATCTCGCCCCAGGTCTCGTCTTTCTGTTCGAGGTCGAGCACGATGCGGCCGCTGCCCGGCAAGGCACGCAGGCCGTCGTACAGGGCCGGGATGTCCGGGCGGTTGTAGAACACCGTGTACATCGGATCCTGCTTCACCTGATGCCAGATGCCGCCCAGCGCCCACAGGGTCAGCACGGCAGCGACGCCGCTCTTGATGGCGCCCGCGCCGCCGGCCTGAAACACGACCAGCGCCAGCAGCGCGCACGCGAGCGCCGGCACCGCGTAGTAGAACAGCGCGATATAGTTGTAGTCCAGGTTGTCGACGCCGACCTTCACGTAGAACAGCACGGCCACGGTCGCGGCGACGAATGCCACGCCGAGCGCGCGCGCCGCCCGCGCGATGCCGGCGCCGCGCGCGTCCACGAACGACAGCATCAGCAGCAGCAGGCCGCAGACGACGGCCGGTCCGGCCGCCCAGTACGCGAACACGTAGCGCACCGTCTGCTCCAGCGTGTTGCCCTTGTTGTCATGGCCGAATTGCAGGTAGTCGTGGACCGGTCCGGGCCAGTGGCGGACGGTGGCGACCAGCAGGGGCACGAAGAACAGGAACAGGAGGCCGAGCGCCGTCAGCAGCTCGCGCCGGTGCGCGCGCAGCCAGCCGATGGAGAGGACGCGGATCGCGCGGTCGTCATGCGACGCGAGCCAGTTGGCAAGCAGCACCACGATCAGGATCACGCCCAGCATCGGCACGAACGACACGTGGCCGTTGATCAGGAAACCGCTCGCGACGGCGAGGGCCTTGAGGCTGTCCGCATGGCCGTGCACGAGACGCGAGATCGCCACCAGCATGGCCGCATACGGCAGCACGTACAAATGCGGGAACCAGATGCCGTTGACGATCGCATGGTCGCTGCGCGCGATCATCAGCACGGCGACGGTGCCGAACAGGAGCGCGGGCAGCAGCGCGGCGCCGGCGCGGCGCACGAGCGCGACGATCAGCACGATCCAGGCGGCGTTGTACAGGCAACCGGCGACCAGCTGGCCCGACAGCGGCGACGGCACGACGTGCAGCCAGTCGTGGAAGATCAATTCGCCGAACGCCAGCACGTACAGGATCGCGGGGCCGGGATGGTTGAAGCCGACGCGCGAGTAGTTTCCGTAGATGAGGTGCAGGCGCTTGGCGTCCTGGATCAACAGGCTGTTGGCCGCGAAGTCGCCGACTTCGTGGTTGAGCGTACGGATCGGCCCGAGCTGGCTGGCGACCAGCGCGACGGCGACCAGCACGAACAGCAGCGCGCAGGCCCAGAGACGCGAACGTGGGGTATCGAGCATCGCCGTCAAATGTTCATCTTGTTGAAGACGACGGCCGGCAGATGGCGGATCACCATCATGATCAGCGCCCACTTGCCCGGCGCGTACACCACCGGTTTGCCGGCGTTGGCCCCATCCACGATCAGGCGCGCCACCTGTTCGACGGGCGCGAGGCCGCGCTGCGGCAGGTGCGCCGTCATCGGGGTCGCCGTCGGCCCCGGCTTGACCAGCACGACTTTCAACGCGCTGCCGCTGCCCGCCAGCCGGTGCTGCAAGCCTTGCGCATAGCGCGTGACGAGGCCCTTGGCCGCGCCGTACACATAATTCGAGCGGCGCCCGCGGTCGCCCGCGACGGAACCGATGATCGTGATGACGCCGCCGACGGGTTCCATGTGGCCCGCGAACGCTTCCGCGAACAGCACGGGCGACACGCCGTTCACGTCCAGCGCCTCGCAGGCGGCGTCGAGGTCGCGCTGGCATTGCTGCTGGTCGGGCAGCGAGCCGTGCGCGATCAGCACCTGGTGCGGCATGCCCTCCGCGACGACGGCGTCGGCCAGCGCGCGGATGGCGCGCGGGTCGGAAAAGTCGGCGGTGCGTACCGTGACGGTCGAGCCGGCGCCGCGCACGTGCAGGTCGGCGGCCACGCGTTCCAGGCGGGCGGCATCGCGGCCGACGAGCGTGAACGCGACGCCGCCTTTGGCCGCCCACAGGCGTGCGCAATGCTCGGCGATCGAAGAGGTCGCACCGACGATCACGATGCGTTGGAGGGAGTCCGGCATATCAGCTTCCTATCAGACGGCGCGACATCGCCGAGCTGATGCCCGGGTCGCGGTATTGCAAGAATTCGGCGAGGCGCGGGTAGCCCGATTCGAACAGGTCGCGCGGCATGCGCGCATCCTTGGCGGCATAGATGCGCCCGCCCGCGTCGCGCACGATGGCGTCCAGCCGCTCGAACAAGGCAGCGGTTTGCGCGCCGCGGTTGGGAAAGTCCAGCGCCAGGGTGACGCCGGGCCGCGGAAAACTCATCATGCCGCGGCTCGTGCGGTCGCCGAAGGTTTTCAGCACGGCCAGGAACGAGCCCTGCCCCGACGCCTTGATCGCGGCCAGCATCGCCTGGATCGCGGCCTGCCCCGCCGCGCGCGGCACGACGCTCTGGTACTGATAAAAGCCGCGCGGGCCGTACATGCGGTTCCAGTCGTGCAGGTTGTCCAGCGGGTAGGTGTATTTCTCGAAGTGCGCGACGGCGTAGCCGGCCTTGAGCGTGTTGGCGCGGAAGTAGGTCTCGTTGAATGCGCGCAGCGACAGGCCGTTCACCAGCGACACGGGCGGCACGAACGGCACGCGCTTCGGCTTGCGGCCCGATTCCGCGCCGCGGTCCGGGATGGCGGCCAGGTTCGCGCGGAAGAACAGGCCGCGGCCGATGCCGGACAGGCAGTCCACCCACGACACGGTCTGTTCCCAGCCGGCTTCGGAGGTGTCGGCCAGCTGAAAGAATTCGTCGAGGTTGCGGTACGGGACCGTGTCCGTCACGAGCCAGGGGCCCGCCACGCGCCGCAGCTGCAGCTCGGCCTCGACGATCACGCCCGTCAGGCCCATGCCGCCGACGGTGGCGGCGAACCAGCCCGCTTCGAGGTCCGGGCCGCAGTCGATGACGCGGCCGTCCGTGCGCGCGAGGCGCAGCTGCAACACGTGGTCGCCGAAGGAACCCAGCACGTGGTGGTTCTTGCCGTGGACGTCGTTGGCGATGGCGCCGCCGACCGTGATCATCTGCGTACCCGGCGTCACCGGCAGCAGCCAGCCGTGGACGATGCTCATGCGCTGGATGTCGCGCAGCAGCACGCCCGCTTCGCAGCGCAGGCGGCCGGTGCCGGGATCGAAGGCGATGAAGCGATCCAGCCCCGTCATGCGCCACAGGCGGCCGTCCGGATTCAGACAGACGTCGCCGTAGCTGCGCGCATTGCCCTGGGGGAGACCGCGGCCGCCCGCGACGGCCCGCACGGCCTGGTCGCGGTCGGCGAGCGGCACCAGGTCGTGTTCGTGGCTGTCGAGCCGGCCCCACGACGAGACTTTTACCATGGCCACCCGAGCGCACCGATGACGAGCGCGGCGCCGAACGCGAGGCCGGCCAGCCGGCTGGCGCGGTCCTTCACGGCGAACACCAGGGGGTCGTCGTGCATGAGGCCGCGGTGCGCCTGCATCCAGATCCAGCTGATCCAGAAGATCAGCACGGGCACGGCGCCCCACACGGCTTCCGGCCGCGCATACAGCTCCAGCACCACTTCGCTGTTCAGGTACAACGCCAGCACGACGGCCGAAGCGTAGCCCGCGGTGACGCCGAGGTTCAGCACGAGCGGTTCGTCGCTCGTGTAATAGCCGCGGCCATGCACTTTCTGCTTGCCGGACAGCGCCTGCGTCTGCAGCTCGGCATAGCGCTTCACGAACGCCAGCGACAGGAACAGGAACACGGAGAACGCCAGCAGCCAGAACGACAGCGGCATCGACAGCGCCGCCGCGCCGGCCGTGATGCGCAGCGTGTACAGCATGGCGAGCGTGATGCAGTCGAGGAGGATCACGCGCTTCAAGCCCCACGAGTACACGCACGTCAGCACGAAATAAAACAGGAGCCACGGCAGGAACGTGCCGCCGACGAAGGCGCCCAGCGCGAGGCTGACGGTAAGCAGCACGGGCGCCAGCACGACGCCCTGCCACGCGGGCACGGCGCCCGACGCGAACGGGCGCAGGCGCTTGCGCGGGTGGGCGCGGTCGCTTTCCAGGTCGAGCAGGTCGTTGGCGATGTAGACGGTCGATGCGCACAGGCTGAACGAGACGAAGGCCAGCGCGAGGGTCAGCCAGCCGTCGATGTCCATCACGCGGTGCGCGGCCAGCAGCGGCACGAACAGCAGCAGGTTCTTCATCCACTGATGCACGCGCAAGACCTTGCGCCACGCCGCGAGGCCGCGTTTCTGCGGCGGGAATTCGCGCTCGACGTTGCACAGTGCCGCCGCCTTGCGCGCGAGCCCGCGGCCGCCGTTGACGACGATGGCGCGGCGCGCGCGCCGCCACACTTTCAGGTCGGCGCTGGAATTGCCGACATAGTCGAAATTGCCGTGGCCGTAGTGCTTCTCCAGCGCGTCGGCCTTGTGGTCGCCGGCCAGGTTGACGTCGCCGTCGCTGGCCAGGACGTCGTCGAACACGCCCAGGTGGTCGGCCACGGCTTGCGCGATGGAACGGTCGGACGCGGTGCACAGCACGATGCGACGGCCGGCCGCGCGCTCTTCCTTGAGCCAGTCCAGCAGCGATTCGTTATACGGCAGCAGCGCCGCGTCGAAACTGCTGCGGCTGGCCAGCTGGCTCTTGAGGACGGCCTTGCCCTGCAGAAGCCATAGCGGGATGCGCAACACGTCCAAGGGACGGTCGCGCGATACCCGCAGCGCGGATTCGTGCAGCATGTCGGTATGGATCAGCGTACCGTCCAGGTCGACGATGAGGGGAGCCGTGTTCAATTGAATGTCCTGCAGGATGCTGGCGAACTCATGTGTTATTGCCAGACACTGTGAAATACTTAATAGCAAAAGTTCAGTATTATAACCGAGCAATATGAACAACTTATTGATTTCAGCCTTGCGTGCCGAGGGTTTATTGTAAGGATTTGTCATTTTTTTTCGACGATGAGGCCACGATGTTTTCCCATGTCTATATTGGCGTCGGCGACTTTGAACGGGCGCTCGCGTTCTACGGTCCCTTGATGACGGCCCTGGGCCTGGAAGCACGTTTTTGCGACCGGTCGCGCCCCTGGGCCGGCTGGCAGGTCCCTGGCCAGGCGCGCCCTCTCTTTCTGATCGGTGCCCCGTACGACGGTCGGCCGCATGCGCCGGGCAATGGCCAGATGACGGCCCTGCTCGCACCAAGCCGCGCGGCCGTCGACGCGGCGTACGGCATCGCGCTGGCCCACGGCGGCAGCGACGACGGCGCGCCGGGACTGCGGCCCGAGTACCACGCGCATTATTACGGCGCTTACCTGCGCGACCCGGACGGCAACAAGCTGTGCGTGGTCTGCCACGATCCTGTGTGAAGGAACACGATATGCATGCAATCCTCGCCTACACGGCGTTCGCGGTCGGCGTCGCGAGTCCCGGACCGAGCGTCCTCGCCGTCATGGGCACGGCGATGGCCCATGGCCGCGCGCGGGCGTTGGCGCTGACGGCCGGCATCGTCTGCGGTTCGCTGTGGTGGGGCCTGTGCGCCGCGTTCGGCCTGGCCGCGTTGATGGAACGCTGGTCCGGCACGCTGGCCGTCGTCAAGGCGATCGGTGGGCTGTACCTGCTGTGGATGGCCTGGCAGGCGGCACGCAAGGTGCGCGGTGCTGCCGATACGGCAGCGGTCAGGCCGGTGGCCGAGGGCTACGCGCGCACGTGCGCGCGCGGGCTGGCCATGCACCTGACGAATCCGAAGTCGATCGTCGTCTGGCTGTCGGTGGTGTCGCTGGCCCTGCCCGCCGGCGCGCGCCAGGCCGATGCGCTGGCGTTCGTCGTGTCCTGCGCGGCGCTCAGCGCATCGATCTTCTGCTGCTACGCGCTGGCGTTTTCCACCCACGCGGCGCGGCGCGCCTACCGTGCCGGCGAGCGCTGGGTGAACGCCATGCTGGCCGGCGTGTTCGCGTACGCGGGCGTGCGCATGCTGCTCGCGAGCCAGGGGCGCTGAAGCCGGAGGTGACAATCTGCGTATTTATGGCAGAGGGCGGCGTGCTAAAGTCGCGCCGCACTTACAACAAACCGCCGAGACTCTATGACCCTGTTTTCCCTGCGCGTCCGCGCCATCCCATCCATTCTTCTTGCCCTGTGCGGTACCGGCGCCGCGCAGAGCCAGGAGCCGCCGGCGGATCTCCGCAAGACCATCGACGACGCGCGCCGCGAAGCGCAACAGCTGGAAGTCAGGCTTGCGGCGCTGCCGTCCCGATGCACGCTCGGCAATGCCGCGGGCGCGGCCGGACATTGGCTTGCCACGTCGAATGCCGCGCCCGTCCCCGGTCAGCCGTACGCGTTTGTCTTCACGTTCAAGGAGCCCGTCCAGAGCGGAGCCTTCCGTATCGCACTGAATCCGAAAGCCCTGCAAAAACTGGAGCAAGTGGAAAGCCGTGACGCCCACGGCACATGGAGCGTGGCCTGGACCGGTGCGCAGAACGGTGCGCCGGCCGGTTGCGAATTCGTGAAATTGGCGCAAACGTTCCCGTCCGGCGGACATGACATCACCGCGTTGCGCGTTACCGTCCGTCCCGACAAGGAAAAAATCGTGGTTGCCGATGCGGCCGTGCTCAAGGCCGACTGAGCGCCGGCCCCGGCAGGATCAAAGCAGAACCAGATTATCCCGATGCACGAGCTCGGGCGCCTCGACGTAACCGAGGATGCTTTCGATCTCGCTGGACGCGTGGCGCATGATGCGTTTGACTTCGCCGCTCGTGTAGTTGGTGAGGCCGCGCGCGATCTCGCTCCCCGCCTCGTCCACGCAGCTCACGAGGGCGCCGCGGCCGAATTCGCCGCGCACGCCCGTGACGCCGATCGGCAGCAGCGACTTCCCTTCTTTCAGCAGCTTGTTCACGGCGCCGGCGTCCAGCACGAGCTGGCCGGCCGTGTGCAGATGGTCGATCATCCACTGGCGGCGCGCGGTCAGGCGCGCGGTCGGCGCGGTCAGCTGCGTGCCGATCGCTTCGCCATGCGCGAGACGCGTCAGGACGTTGTCCTCGCGGCCCCAGGCGATCACGGTATGCGCGCCAGAACGGGCCGCGCGCTTGGCGGCCAGCACCTTCGTCAGCATGCCGCCCCGTCCGATGCTGCTGCCGGCGCCGCCGGCCATCGCCTCAAGAGTGACATCGCCGGCCTGCGCTTCTTCGATCAGGCGCGCGGAGGGGTCCTTGCGCGGGTCGGCCGAGTACAGGCCCTTCTGGTCGGTCAGGATGACGAGGGCATCCGCCTCGATCAGGTTGGCGACCAGGGCGCCCAAGGTGTCGTTGTCGCCGAACTTGATCTCGTCCGTGACGACGGTGTCGTTCTCGTTGATGATCGGGACGACGCCCAGGCGCAGCAGCGTCGTGAGCGTGGAGCGCGCGTTCAGGTAGCGTTCGCGGTCGGCGAGGTCGGCGTGCGTGAGCAGCACCTGCGCCGTCTTGACGCCGTGGCTGCGGAAGCTCGTTTCGTAGATCTGCGCGAGGCCCATCTGGCCGCAGGCGGCGCAGGCCTGCAGTTCGTGGATGTCGGTCGGGCGCGAAGTAAAACCGAGGCGCAGCATGCCTTCGGCGATGGCGCCGGACGACACGAGCACGACTTCCTTGCCGAGCGAACGCAGCGAGGAGATTTGCGCGGCCCAGCGCGCGATGGCGCCGTGGTCGAGGCCCCGGCCTTCGTCGGTGACGAGCGAAGACCCTACTTTGACGATGATGCGGCTGGCTTGGAAGATGGCGGATTTAAGGACGGAGTTCATGGCGACGGTCGGATTGACAGGAAGCGTCCTTGCGGGCGCAGGCCGATCAGCGCCAGGCCGACCGCCAGCTCGATCCCGCTGACGACGAACAATAAGCCCTGGGGCAGGCCGATCGCGAAGGCCGCGACGAAGCGGCCGAGCGGCTGCGCCAGGATGAACAATGCTGCGAGGTCGCCGAGGAGGGGCTGGTCGCCCTGCCTGGCCGCCAGCAGAGCCAGCCCCGCGGTGGCGAGGCGCACTCCGACGTAGAGGGCGTAGAACTGGCTGTAGCCGTTCACGCCGACGAGGAACAGTCCCATCGCATCCGCCATCCAGTCCGGATTCAGCAGGGCCGCGAGCGCGGCCAGCGACTGCGCCGTGGCGCAGGCCGACAGCAGCCGGCTGCGCAGCCGCGCGCGCAGCATGCTGCTTGCGATGTGGGCGATGGAGACTGCCAACGCTCAGTCTTCGAGGATCTTGAAGCGCGGATCGTCCGGATCGATCGACGAGATGCCGCGCGCTTCCTCGGTCATCTGCGTCTCTTCCGAGCGCTGCGCCGAGTGGCGCGTCTCTTCGAGATACTTGTAGATCGCATGCACGAGGTCTTCGCAGCCTTCGCGGTTCAGCGCCGAGATCTCGAACACGGGCCCCTTCCAGGCCATGCGCTTGACGAAGTCCTTGACGACCTTCTTGCGCTCATCGACGGGCACGACGTCCAGCTTGTTCAGCACGAGCCAGCGCGGCTTGTTGACGAGTTCCTCGTCGTACTTCTCGAGTTCCTTCACGAGCGCCTTCGCTTCCTTGACCGGGTCGGTCTTGCCGTCCATCGGCGCGACGTCGACGATGTGCAGCAGCAGGCCCGTGCGGCTCAGGTGGCGCAGGAACTGGTGACCGAGGCCGGCGCCTTCCGCCGCGCCTTCGATCAGGCCCGGGATGTCCGCGATGACGAAGCTCTTCGCATGCGAGACGCGCACGACGCCCAGGTTCGGGTGCAGCGTGGTGAACGGATAGTCCGCGATCTTCGGACGCGCATTCGACACGGCCGTGATGAACGTCGACTTGCCGGCGTTCGGCATGCCCAGCAGGCCCACGTCGGCCAGGACCTTCAGCTCGAGGCGCAGTTCGCGGCGGTCGCCTGGCTTGCCGTCCGTCTTCTGGCGCGGCGCGCGGTTGGTCGACGTCTTGAAGTGGATGTTGCCCCAGCCGCCCTCGCCGCCCTTGGCCAGCAGTTCGACCTGCTCGTGCTCCGTGAGGTCGGCGACGATCTCGCCGGTCACGTCGTCGACGATCAGCGTGCCGACCGGCATGCGCAGGTAGACGTCCTCGGCACCCTTGCCGTAGCAGTCGGAGCCGCGGCCCGGCTCGCCGTTGCGCGCCGTGTGGACCTTGGAAAAGCGGAAGTCGACCAGCGTGTTGACGTTGCGGTCGGCGACTGCGTAGATCGAGCCGCCGCGGCCGCCGTCGCCGCCGTCCGGACCGCCGAACGGGCGGAATTTCTCGCGGCGGAACGAGGCGCAGCCGTTGCCGCCGTCGCCGGCGATGACTTCGATGCGTGCTTCGTCGATAAACTTCATGATGAGACCACCAAAAACGATAGGCTGTGTCACTGTTAAAAGCGGACCGGGCATCCATGATAGACGAACGGCCGCGGAACGTTCCGCACTTAACGGTGACAACGCCAAAAATTAAAAAGGCCCTACCGGAGGGCAGAGCCTATCGATTGCAAGGCTTGACGCCTTACCGCGCGGGGCCGTTGGGCCCCGCTGCCGCTTGAATTAAGCAGCGACTGCTTCGCTTGCTACGACGGTCACGTACTGCTTCGAACCGACGCCTTGCTTGACGAACTTGACCGTGCCATCGACCAGGGCGAACAGGGTGTGATCCTTGCCCAGGCCAACGTTGGTGCCCGGACGAACCTGGGTACCGCGCTGACGCACGATGATGCCGCCGGCGTTGATCGCCTGGCCGCCGTAGACTTTCACGCCGAGGCGTTTGCTTTCTGAGTCACGGCCGTTTCGCGTAGTGCCGCCGCCTTTTTTGTGTGCCATTTCAAATGCTCCTTGATTAGCTGAAGAAGGGACGCGCGGCGATTAGCCGTTGATCGCAACCACTTGGATTTCGGTGTAGTTCTGGCGATGGCCTTGACGCTTCTGGTAGTGCTTACGACGACGCATCTTGAAGATACGCACTTTGTCGTGACGACCATGCGAAACCACAGTCACGCGAACCGAAGCACCTTCCACCAGCGGAGCACCAAATTTGATGCTCTCGCCCTCGCCGACGGCGAGAACCTGATCGATAGTGAGTTCGGAACCAATGTCTGCCGGTATCTGTTCTACTTTGAGTTTTTCGCCAGCGACAACTTTGTATTGCTTGCCACCGGTTTTTATGACCGCGTACATGATTGAGAAACCTCGTTGATTGTTAAGAAATATTCCCGTGAGCCAGCGAAAGGAACAGCCAGGGATTCAGGGAACAGAGGATTATACATGGGATGCTGCGGGGCGTCAAAACCTATGAGCGCTGTTCCCGCATGTTGAGAATCAGGAACACGCCCGCATGAGAAATCGCGGCTGTTCCAAGGTTGGCGACTTCGGTACTTCAGCATAGAAGGAATAGTGCCGGGGCACTGTTCCCGCCTGCGCGGGAATGGCATGCTCTTGCCGGCGTCCCGCACTACCGCTGGGAAAAAGGGCGACTTTTGCTTGCATGTCGTATAATCGCGACTCAACAAAATCTATCCGCATCCAACGTCAGCAGGTCCGCCTTGTCCGCCGCCACCCAAATCGCACAACAGAACTCCCTCACCCGCACGATCGCAGCCGACATGGAGGCCGTCAACACGGTGATCCGGCAGCGGCTGCAGTCCGAAGTCGCGCTGGTGAACCAGATCGCCGAGTACATCATCAGTGCCGGCGGCAAGCGGATCCGTCCCGTGCTGGTGCTGCTGCTGGCGAACGCCTACGGCTATCAAGGCACCGGCCATCACGAGCTGGCGGCCGTCGTCGAATTCATCCACACCGCCACCCTGCTGCACGACGACGTCGTCGACGAATCCTCGATGCGCCGCGGCCGCCAGACGGCCAATGCCATGTTCGGCAACGCGGCGTCGGTGCTGGTCGGCGACTACCTGTACTCGCGTGCGTTCGAGATGATGACGAGCCTGGACAATATGCGCGTCATGCAGATCCTGTCGCGCGCGACGACCGTCATCGCGGAAGGTGAAGTGCTGCAGCTGCTGAACATGCACGATCCGGACGTCACGCAGGAAAGCTATCTGCGCGTGATCCGCTCCAAGACCGCCAAGCTGTTCGAAGCCGCCGCCCAGCTGGGCGCCCTCGTGGCCGGCGCGAACGACGGCCAGATCGAAGCGGCCGGCGAATACGGCCGCTCGCTGGGCACCGCGTTCCAGCTGATCGACGACGTGCTCGACTACGCGGGCGACGCCGCCGAGATCGGCAAGAACGTGGGCGACGACCTGCGCGAAGGCAAGCCGACCTTGCCGCTGATCTACGTGATGGAAAACGGTACGACCGAGCAGCGCGAACTGATCCGCACCTGCATCGAACAGGGCGACGAAACCCATTTCAACGCCGTGCTGGCAGCCGTCACGAGCAGCGGCGCGCTGGACTTTACGCGCCGCGAAGCGGAGGCCGCCGCCCGTCGCGCCGCCGCCGCCATCGCCGACCTGCCGGAGAGCGAATACAAGGCGAGCCTGCTGCAGTTATGCACCTTCGCTGTTGACAGGAACCATTGAGGCAACTATAGTAATGCCTTCCCGAGATTTCGGCGACGAAGTCTCAAACAGTCGGGGTGTAGCTTAGCCCGGTAGAGCGCTACGTTCGGGACGTAGAGGCCGGAGGTTCGAATCCTCTCACCCCGACCATCTGTTTTTTCCCCTTGTTTGCAGCGCCCTACGCAACGCCCTTCCGGGTCGAGCAGCTGCGTCAAAGACTACCTACCGTCGGGGTGTAGCTTAGCCCGGTAGAGCGCTACGTTCGGGACGTAGAGGCCGGAGGTTCGAATCCTCTCACCCCGACCACAGAATTCCTGCAAAACAGCGGCTCGATGGCCGCTGTTTTCGTTTATACCTCCCTATTCCTCTTCGACGATCGCCACGCCCCAGGGCTTCAGCGCCAGCTGCTGGCCGCGCGGCCACCTGACGGCCGGACAACAGTTCCGTACCGCTCGCAAAACCATAGCCGAGGCGCTGCGGCGTGGCGGAATAGTTCAGCACATACCGCCCCCGATGACCGTCCTGCAGCGTGCCGCCGCGGACGATGAGCGGGAAGCGTACGCTCGGCAGCGCGATGCCCGCGCGCTTGACCTGGTCGGCCATGATCTCGTCGATGACCGCACCGAGCGGCATGAAGCCGACGCAACCCACCTCCCCGCCGCCATACGCGTTGCGCGTGACGGCCGCATAGCCCGGCCTGGATGGATGCCGGAAGCGGGCGATGACCTGGGCGGTGGTCGGCTCGAGGAACTCCAGCCACCAGCGCGCCTTGTTGTCCGCACCGCCGACCTTGAACGGATCGCCCGCCAGCGTCACGTCCACGGGGTTCGTAAACTGGCGCTAGCGCACGCCCGCCGCCGCGCTGATCGCGCCCGGCTGCACGGCATACCGCACCTTCGTGTTCTCGTCCGAGAACCCGCTGCGGAACGTGGAACGCGTCGAAGCGCGCCTGCGCGGTGTTGCTGACATAGGCCGCGACCTGGTTCTTCTTGCGCACCACGACGCAACTCGACAATGCGCGGGGACGGCCGTTGTGGCTCGTCAAAGCGGCATCCCCATCGGTGACTAGATTGGATGCCATGGTCATCCGATACCACATCACGGCCGGCGCCGGCACGACGGCCGGCGGCAAAGTCCTGTCGGGCAGTTCGACCGATTCGATCGACGGCGCACGCGTCGCCTGTGCGGGCGATCCGGTCTCGTGCCCGCAATGCCACGCCACGGGCGTGATCGAGCCGGACGGGCCGCGCCTCAGCGACCGCTTCGACGGCAGGGAGAAGGCACTCAGCGACGATGTGTGCCGCTGCAAGTGTGACCCGCCGCCGCGCCTGGTCGCCAGCCAGACGCTGTCCAGGCAGATCGTCGGCGCCTTCTAACAAGCACAGCGCCAGGCCGCGTTGCCGTGGCCTGGCGCTGGTCGACCTCGATGTGGCTTACTTGCCCGACGCTGCCCGCATGCGCACCGCCAGCGCGGCCACGCTCGAGCCGACGGCCAGGGCCACGATGCCGTTCCAGCCCCACGCGGCCAGCGCCTGGGCGCCGAGGGCACCGCCGGCGGCCATGCCGACGAACATGGTCGTCATCAGGATCGCGTTCAGGCGGCTGCGGGCTTCCGGTGCGATGCCGTAAACGATCGTCTGGTGGGCGATCAGCGTGGCTTGCACGCCCAGGTCGAAGCCGACGGTGGCCAGGGCCAGCAGCACCAGCTGCGCTGCGCTCGACAGGTGCGGCATGGCGAACATGACGGCGAACGAGGCGACGCTCAGGGTGGCGCCGAGGCGGGTCACCCACTGCGGGCCGCGGCGGTCGGCCAGGCGGCCGGCGAACGGGGCCGCCAGGGCACCGACGGCACCGGCCAGGCCGAACGAACCGGCAGCGGCGGAACCGAGGTGGAACGGGGCGCCATGCAGCATCACGGCCAGCGTGGACCAGAAGGCCGAGAAGCCGATCGCCAGCAGGCCCTGGGCCGTCGCGGCGAGGCGCAGGGCGCGGTGCTGTTTCCACAGCCCGGCCAGCGACGCCAGCAGGGCCGGATAGGCATTGGCGCTCGTCGGCTTGAAGTTCGGCAGCCAGCGGGCCAGGACCGCAGTCGTCAGGCCGGCGACGGCGGCGGCGCCGACGAACACGGCGCGCCAGCCGAACGCTTCGGCGACGAAGCCGCCGACGACGCGCGACAGCAGGATGCCCAGCAGCAGCCCCGTCATGACGGTGCCGACGATGCGGCCGCGGTGCTCGGCCGGGGCCAGGGTGGCGGCCGCCGGGACGATGTCCTGGGCGACGGTGGCCAGCAGGCCGACGGCGAGGCTCGCGCCCAACAGCACGGTCAGGTTCGGTGCGGCGCCGATGGCCAGCAGCGCGGCGGCCAGCAGCAGCGATTTCGCGACGATGATGGTGCGGCGGTCGAAGCGGTCGCCCAGCGGCGCCAGGAACAGCAAGCCGAGGGCGTAGCCGAATTGCGTCAGGGTCGGGATCCAGCCAACGGCCCGGTTGCTGGCGTGCAGGTCGGAGGCCAGGATGCCGAGCGTGGGCTGGCTGTAGTAGAGGGCGGCGACGGACAGGCCGGTGCTTGCGGCCAGCAGGAAGATCAGAGGCGAGGTCAGCCTCGTTTGGACCGGTACGGCAGTCGCGGCGGTGTGTGCGATGCTCATGGTGTTGACTCCGTTGAGTGATGTTGCAGCGCATTATGAAGGTGGGCGTGCCGGGCGTGTAGCAGCGGCCGACGTCAAACTGTTATACGATGCGCGTATGAGCACAGATTTTTCGGGCATCAATCCTACTGCCGACCGTATGATGCTGGTCGAAACCTTCGTCCGGATCGTCGATGCCGGCAGCCTGTCCGCCGCCGCGCGGGCGCTCGCGACGACGCAGCCGACGATCAGCCGGCGCCTGAAAGCGTTGGAGAAATCGCTGGGGGTGCGCCTGCTGCAGCGGTCCACGCACGCGATGAAGCTGACGGACGACGGCATGCGCTGCTATGCGCGGGCGAAGGAATTGATCGCGGGGTGGCAGGAGTTCGAAAGCGAGATCCGGGGCGCCGTGGACGAACCGGTCGGGATGCTGCGCGTCGTCGCGCCGCACGCGTTCGGCCAGCAGCAGCTGGTGGCGCCGCTGGCCGAATACCTGGCCCGCTATCCGCGCATGACGGTGGACTGGACGCTGCACGACCGCACGCCCGACTTCATCGGCGAAGGCATCGATTGCGCGATCCGCGTGGGGGAGATCGACGATCCGTCCGTCGTGGCGATCCGGCTGGGCGACGTGCCCCGCATCGTCGTCGGGTCGCCCGCCCTGCTCGAGGGCGGCGCCGTGCCCGCGCATCCGGACGAGCTGGCGCGCCTGCCCTGGATTTCGGTCAGCCATTTCTATCGGGACGAGGTGGCGCTGACGCATGCGCAGCGCGCCGAGGCCGTACGCGTGAACATCCGGCCGCGCCTGTACACGGACAACCTGTACGCGATGCGCAACGCCGTCGTGCTGGGTGTGGGCGCGGCGATCGGTTCGCGCTGGGCGCTGCGCGAGGAACTGGACGCGGGCCGCCTGGTGCAGCTCGTGCCGGAATGGCAGGCGTCGCCGCTGCCGATCTGGCTGATCTACCCGCCGGCGCGTTTTTATCCGGCGCGGCTGCGGCGCTTCATCGACATCATGCGGGTGGCGGTGCCGCGGGCGTTCGGCATCGTGGCGCCGCGACCATCAGCCGTCGTTCCCGCGCAGGCGGGAACCCATTCTGAGCGCACGAAGTAGGTTTCGCAAACCTACCGTACGGTTTCCGAGATACCGAATTCCGTTGCCCGGCATGGAGGAACAGCCAGCGGGCTGTTCCGCCTGCGCGGCAACGACGTGGTCAGGCTTCAGCCACCTGCGCCTCGGCCAGCAGCGACCGGATCTCCGGAATGCACGACCCGCAATTGCCGCCCGCCTTCGTGCACGCCGTGACGGCGGCCGCGTCGCACAGATTGTTCTGGCGGATCGCGATTTCGATCGTCTTGCGGCCCACGCCGAAGCACGAGCACACGGTCGGTCCCGCGTCGAAGCCCTTCTCTTTCGCGCGGCCCGCCAGGAGGCTGATGCGGTCGGCGGGTTCCAGCTTGTCCTTGTCGAACATGCTCGCGAGCCAGGCGCGGGCCGGCAGGTCGGCGCGCTGCGCGACGAACAGGCAGGATTCGATGCGGCCGTCGACGAGATGCGCGGCGCGTACCATGCCGCCGTTCTTGTCTTCCACCTCGATCCAGTCGGCGTCCTCGTCGTGCACGTCCAGCAGGCGCCGCGTCCAGGCCGCGGCGTCGGCGAAGGGCTTGCGCCCGGCCAGTTCGTAGCGGATGAAATCCTTGCCCTGGATGCGCGTCCAGTTCGCGGCCTCGCGCAGCGGCAGTTCCGTGCGCGACAGGATGAAGCCGTACCACGTGACGCCGAACGGCTCGATGCGCACCGGCGTGTGCTTGAATTCCGGCTCGCCGGACACGGGGTCGACGGCCGGGTTGACGACGGTGCCCACGCGCGCGTCGGACGCCGTCTGGCCGCTCCAGTGGATCGGCATGAACACGCTGCCGCGCGCGATGCCGCCGCCGTGCTGCACGCGCGCCACGACGGCGCCCCAGTCGCTCGTCACGCGCGCCAGTTCGCCCGCCTTCACGCCGCACAGCAGGGCATCCTGCGGGTGCATGTCGATGAACGGTTCCGGGACGTGTTCCGCGAGTTTCTGCGAGCGGCCCGTGCGCGTCATCGTGTGCCACTGGTCGCGCACGCGGCCCGTGTTCAGCACGAGCGGGTAGTCGCCGCCGGGCAGGTAGGCGGGTGCGCGCGGTACCGTCGGCACGAAGCGCGCGCGGCCGTCGCCGTGGGCAAAATGGCCGTCGCCGAACAGCCGGGCCGTGGCCTCGCCCGGCGTGCGCACGGGCCACTGGACGGGATCGAGCGCGTCGTAGTCGGCGCGCGTCATGCCGGCCAGGCCCTTGATGTCGAACACGCGGCGGCGCTGGCCGTCGGTGCCGTTCTTCCACCCGGACAGGCGCGCGTGCTCGTCGAAGATCTCGTGCGCGGAGGTGAACTCGAAACCCGCATAACCCATGCGGCGCGCGACGTCGCAGATGATGTCCCAGTCGGCGCGCGCGCTGCCCGGCGCGGACAGGAAGGCGCGCTGGCGCGAGATGCAGCGCTCCGAATTGGTGACCGTGCCATCCTTCTCGCCCCAGCCGAGGGCCGGCAGCAGCACGTGGGCCGCCTCGTTCGTATCCGTGCCGAGAACGATGTCGGAGGCCACCACCAGCTCGCACTTCTCGAGCGCGCGGCGCGCCTGGTCGGCATCGGGCAGGCTCACGAGCGGGTTGGTCGCCATGATCCACACGGCCTTGACTTTGCCCTCCTCGATGGCGCGGAACAGGTCGACGGCTTTCAGGCCCGGCTTGTCCGCCACGCGCGGCGAACCCCAGAAGTCCTGCAGCGCGGCGCGCTGCGCGGCATCGTCGAGATCCATGTGCGCGGCCAGCATGTTCGCGAGGCCGCCCACTTCGCGCCCGCCCATCGCGTTCGGCTGGCCCGTCAGCGAGAACGGGCCCATGCCCGGACGGCCGATGCGGCCCGTGATCAGGTGGCAGTTGATGATCGCGTTGACCTTGTCGGCGCCGCTCGTCGACTGGTTCACGCCCATCGTGAAGGCCGTCACGACCTTCTCCGTATTCGCGAACAGGTCGTAGAAGCGCTCCAGGTCGCGCGGATCGACGCGGCAGGTCCTGGCCACGTCGGCCGGCGAACCGGCTTTGGCGGCCGCATCCAGCGCGTCCGCGAGGCCGGTCGTGTGCGCGTCGACGAAACCCTCGTCGGCCGCATGCCCGGCCAGGTGGCCGAACAGGCCGTCGAACAACCACACGTCCGTGCCCGGCTTGACGGGCAGGTGCAGGTCGGCGATGTCGCACGTGGCCGTGCGGCGCGGGTCGATGACGACGACCTTGAGTTCCGGCCGCTCCTGCTTCGCGCGCGCGATGCGCTGGTACAAGGTCGGGTGGCACCAGGCCGCGTTCGAGCCGACGAGCACGATCAGGTCGGCCAGTTCGAAATCCTCGTAGTTGCCCGGCACGACGTCCTCGCCGAACGCGCGCTTGTGGCCGGCCACGGCCGACGACATGCACAGGCGCGAATTCGTGTCGATGTTCGCGCTGCCCACATAGCCCTTCATGAACTTGTTGGCGACGTAGTAGTCCTCGGTCAGCAGCTGGCCGGAGACGTACAGCGCGACGGCTTCCGGGCCGTGTTCGGCGATGACGCGCGCGAAGCCCTGCGCGACCTTGTCCAGCGCTTCGTCCCAGGAGGCTTCGCGCAGCGTGCCTCTCGGTTTCCCATCCTCGCGCACCATCGGCGCGAGCAGCCGGCCATGGTTGCCGAGCGTCTCGCCCAGCGCGGAACCCTTCACGCACAGGCGGCCCTGGCTGGCCGGGTGGGCCACGTCGCCCGCGATGGCAATCGCGCCGTCCTGCCCGACCTGGGCATTGACGCCGCAGCCGACGCCGCAATACGGGCAGGTCGTACGGACGGTAGTGGGGATGGCTGACAACTTCATGAAAACTCCTCGTCAGGCCGCCTGCGCAGCGGTGTCGTCCGCGTGCGCGCGCCCGAACAGCAACTGGTCGCGGATGGACGAGATGTCCGTCCGCTGTTGAATCAGGTCGAAGTACCACGGGCCGTCCGCGACGTCCCCGTACAACACGGCGCCCGTCAGGCGGTTGCCCGCGACGACGAGACGTTTATAGATGCCGCCGCGGCGGTCGCGCAGCACCAGGTCTTCGCTGCCCTCGCCGCCGACGATGTCGCCGGCCGAGTACAGGTCCACGCCCGTCACCTTCAGCTTCGTCGCGGTGGCCTGCTGCACGTAGCGGCGGTGGCCGGCGCCCGCCAGATGGGCGGCGGCGACGCGTGCCTGGTCCCAGATTGGCGCGACGAGGCCGAACGTGGCGCGGCGGTGCTGCACGCATTCGCCGACGGCGTACACGCGCGGGTCGTAGGTCTGCAGGGTGTCGTCGACGACGATCGCGCGCTCGCAGTGCAGGCCCGCTTCTTTCGCCAGTTCGACGTTCGGACGCACGCCTGCGGCCATCACGACGAGGTCGGCGGCTACCGTCTCGCCATCGTCGAAGCGCACGGCGGAAACGCGCTCGTCGCCTTCGATGGCGATGGTCTGGCGGTTCAGCAGGATGCGCAGGCCGCGCAGTTCCAGGCTGGCGCGCAGCAGTTCGGCCGCGGGCGGATCGAGCTGCTGGTTCATCAGGCTGCCCATCACGTGGACGACCGCGACTTCCATCCCCTGGCGCAGCAGGCCGTTGGCCGCCTCCAGGCCGAGCAGGCCGCCGCCGATGACGACGGCCTTGCCGCCCGCACGCGCGGCCGCAAGCATCGTGTCGACGTCGCTGATGTCGCGGAAGCCGATCACGCCGGGCAGCTGGTTGCCCGGCACCGGCACGATGAACGGCTTCGAACCCGTTGCGATCAACAGGCGGTCGTACGCCACCGTGAGGCCCGATGCCGCATGCACGACGCGCTTCTTGCGGTCGATGCGCACGACCGGGTCGCCCGCGTGCAGGGTGATGCCGTTGGCGTCGTACCACTCACGCGTGTTGAGCATGATGTCGTCGACGGTCTTCTCGCCGGCCAGCACGGGCGACAGCAGGATGCGGTTGTAATTCCCGTGCGGCTCCGCGCCGAACACGGTGATGCGGTACATGTGGGGCGCGAGTTTCAGGAGCTCCTCGACCGTGCGCATGCCCGCCATGCCGTTGCCGATGACGACGAGCCGCGGATGCGCATGTGGGGCTTTCATTTACGCCCCCACCCAGACCTTGCCGTCTTCGACACGGACCGGATAGCTGGACACCGAGTGGTGCGGCGCTTCCAGGCATTCGCCCGTCTGCAGGTCGAAGTGCTGCTTGTAGATCGGCGAGGCGACGACGACGCGCTCGCCGATGCTGCCGACCAGGCCGCGCGACAGCACGGCCGCGTCCGAATTCGGATCGTAGTTATCGATGGCGAACAGGCGCGGGGACTCGGCGCCCACGCGGAACACGGCCACCTGGCGACCGTTCAGCAATGCGGCCACGCCGGTGTCCGGGACGATCTGGTCGAGCGAGCAGACGGCATTCCACTGATTCAGTTGGATATCGCGATGCATGGTGTTCTCCTTGTTCAGGTCAATAAATCAAGCGACGGCAATCGGGATGGTGCGGCGGCGTTCCTCCGGCGTGGCCGGACGGATCTGGCCGCGCTCCGGCATGAACACGACGTTGTCGTCCGTGCCGTCGGTGTTGACGAAGCTGCGGAAGCGCTGGCGCACGGCCGGGTCTTCGACGGCGTTCTTCCACTCGTCGGCATACGTGTCGACCACGCGCTGCATGTCCGCTTCCAGTTCGGCCGCGATACCCAGCTTGTCGTCGACGACGACCTGCTTCAGGTACTCCAGGCCGCCTTCCAGGTTTTCGCGCCACGTGCTCGTGCGCTGCAGGCGGTCGGCGGTGCGCACGTAGAACATCAGGAAGCGGTCGACCAGTTTCACGACCGTCGCTTCGTCCAGGTCCGACGCGATCAGCTCGGCGTGGCGGGGCTTCATGCCGCCGTTACCGCACACGTACAGGTTCCAGCCCTTCTCGGTGGCGATCAGGCCCACGTCCTTGCCCTGCGCCTCGGCGCATTCGCGGGTGCAGCCGGAGACGCCGAACTTGATCTTGTGCGGCGCGCGCAGGCCCTTGTAGCGGTTTTCCAGCGCGATGGCGAAGCCGACGGAGTCGCCCACGCCGTAGCGGCACCACGTCGAACCCACGCACGATTTCACCGTGCGCAGCGACTTGCCGTAGGCGTGGCCCGATTCGAAGCCGGCCGCGATCAGCTCTTCCCAGATCGCCGGCAGCTGGTCCACGCGGGCGCCGAACAGATCGACGCGCTGGCCGCCCGTGATCTTGGTGTACAGGCCGTATTTCTTCGCGACCTGGCCGACGGCGATCAGGCCGTCCGGCGTCACTTCGCCGCCCGGCATGCGCGGCACGACGGAATAGGTGCCGTCCTTCTGGATGTTGCCGAGGAAGTAGTCGTTCGAGTCCTGCAGGCTCGCGTGCTCGGGCTTGAGCACGAAATCGTTCCACGTCGACGCGAGGATGTTGGCGACCACCGGTTTGCAGATGTCGCAGCCGAGGCCCTTGCCGTGCTTGTGCAGCAGTTCGCCGAAGCTCTTGATGCCGCCCACGCGGATCAGGTGGTGCAGTTCCTGGCGCGAGTACGCGAAGTGTTCGCACACGTGATTGTTGACGGCCATGCCGGCTTTCGCCATCTCGGCCTTCATGATCTGCGTGACGAGCGGCACGCAGCCGCCGCACGACGTGCCGGCGTTGGTGCACGACTTGATCGCGCCGATGTCGCAGGCACCGCCGGCGACGGCGTCGGCGATGACGCCCTTGCTGACGGCATTGCACGAGCAGACCTGCGCGGACGCCGGCAGCGCCTCGACGCCCAGCGCCGGACGGGCACCACCTTCGACCTGCGGCAGGATCAGGAATTCCGGCGACTCCGGCAGCTCCATATCGTTGAGCATCATCTGCAGCAGGCTGCCGTATTCGGCCGCGTCGCCGATCAGCACGGCGCCCAGCAGCTTCTTGCCGCAGTCGGAGACGACGATCTTCTTATACACTTGCTTGCGCTCGTCCGTGAACTGGAAGCTGCGTGCGCCCGGCGTGTTGCCGTGGGCGTCGCCGATCGACGCGACGTCCACGCCCATCAGCTTCAGTTTCGTGCTCATGTCGGCGCCGGCAAACGCGGCTTCCTGGCCGAGCAACGCACGGGCGACGATGCGGGCCATCTCGTAGCCCGGTGCGACGAGGCCGAAGGTCTGGCCGCCCCACGACGCGCATTCGCCGATGGCGTAGACATGCGGGTCGGACGCGAGGCAGGCGTCGTCGATGGCGATGCCGCCGCGCGGGCCGAGCGTCAGGCCGCAAGCCTTGGCCAGTTCGTCGCGCGGGCGGATGCCGGCCGAGAACACGATCATGTCGGCTTCCAGGTGCGTGCCGTCGGCGAATTCCATGCGGTGCGTGGCCGTCTCGCCGTCGACGATGCGCAGCGTGTTCTTTTGCGTGTGGACCGAGACGCCCAGCGCCGCGATCTTGTTGCGCAGGACGCGGCCGCCCAGGTCGTCGACCTGCACGGCCATCAGGCGCGGCGCGAATTCGACGACGTGCGTGTCGAGGTTCATGTCGCGCAGGGCCTTGGCGCATTCGAGGCCCAGCAGGCCGCCGCCGACGACGACGCCCGACTTCGAACGGGCGCCGCATTCCGTCATCTTTTCCAGGTCTTCGATGGTGCGGTAGACGAAGATATCGTCGCGCTCCTTGCCCGGGACCGGCGGCACGAACGGGTACGAACCGGTCGCGAACACCAGCTTGTCGTAGGCCAGCACTTCACCGTCGGCCAGCGTGACGGTCTTCGCATCGCGATCGACGGCGACGGCCTGCGCGTTCAGCTTCAGGTCGATGTTGGCGGCGTGCTTCTCGAAGAAGCCCGGCGCGACGAGCGACAGCTGCTCGGCCGTCGTGCCCGAGAAGTACGAGGACAGGTGCACGCGGTCGTAGGCGGGACGCGGTTCCTCGCACAGGACGGTCACCTTGAAGTTGGACGCTTGCGCGGCATCCGCGAACAGGGTCTCGAGGAATTTGTGGCCCACCATGCCGTGGCCGATGACGATCAGTTTCATATTGCGACTCCTATACAGCGGTAACTTGTTCAGGCGGCGGCGGGTGCCGGCGTTTCAGGGGCGGTGAGCGAGAAGCGCACACCAATGGCGCACAGTGCCGAGACGAGGACGGCGCCGCCGAGGATCATCAGGGTCTGGCGCACGTCGCCGGTCGCCTTCATCAGGAAGCCGGCCAGCACGGCACCGACGTTGCCGCCCGCGCCGACGATGCCGGCCACGCCGCCCAGCGCCTTGCGGCTCACGAACGGCACCAGAGCGTAGGTCGAGCCGCACGCCATGTGGGTGCACAGGCCGAAGGCGAGCATGGCGACGATGGCCATCGTCACGTCGGTCGTCTGCGAGAACCACAGCAGGCCCAGGCCTTCGCCGATCATCAGGATGAACAGCAGGTTCACGCGGCTGTTCAAATCGCCGCGGGCGGCCGCCTTGTCCGAGATCCAGCCGCCGAGGGCACGGGCGAACAGGGCCAGCAGGCCGAAGCTGCCGGCGGCCATGCCGGCGCCTTTCAGCGACAGGCCGAAGTGGTCGACGTAATAAGTGGCGGCGACGTTGTGGATGAACAGTTCGATGCCGAAGCAGGCGCCGTAGGTGATGAACAGCAGCCAGGCGCGGTAGTTGCGGCAGGCTTCGAAGAAGCTCGACCAGCCGCCCTTGCCGCCGCCCTCGAACGCCACGCCTGCGGCGCGCAGTTCGGCGAAGTTGCCTTCCGGGCAGTCCTGGGTGAACTTGTAGTAGACGACCGACATGATCAGCATCAGCACGCCCGGCACCAGCAGGGCGACGCGCCAGCCCATCGTTTCGCTGACGCCGGCCATGATCACGGCGCCCAGCAGCAGCGGCATCGTGGCTTGCGCGACGCCGCCGCCGCTGTTGCCCCAGCCGGCCGATGCCGCGTTGGCGGTGCCGACGACCTTCGGGCCGAACATGACCGAGGTGTGGTACTGGGTGATCACGAAGCTGGCACCGACCGCGCCGATGCCGAGGCGGAACAGCAGGAAGCTTTCGTAGCTCTGGGACATGGCCACGCCCAGCACGGGGATCGCGCCCAGCGCCAGCAGACCCGTATAGGTCTTGCGCGGGCCGAAGCGGTCGCACAGCGGACCGACGAGCAGGCGCACGACGATGGTGATGGCGACGGCGGCGATGTTGATGTCGGCGATCTGGCTGACCGACAGGTGGAACACGCCCTTGATCACCGGCATCAGCGGTGCGCAGGCGAACCAGGCGTAAAAGCAGACGAAGAAGGCCACCCAGGTCAGGTGGAACGCGCGCATCTGGGGCGTATCAAAGGAGAATAGCTTGATGCTGTTTGCTTTGCCGGCCATGTTTGTTCCCTTCTTAAAAACGAAAAGGCGCCCGCTGCGTGCCACAGACGCGATCGATGCGATCGGGTACGTGGTGCAGCGGACGCCGTTGTCCTGTTCGCCGGCCCTCCGTTGGACCGGCATTTGTTTTACTCGGGAATCGCCGTTGATCCCTTACCCGGGTAATTGCAAGACCCGTGCCAGATGGTTTCAGGGGTAAAGACCGTATTTACGCGGCCTCGGACGCTTCATTGCAGTGCACCATGCACGCTAATGAGGCACATAAATGAAGCGTTCCGAAACGTGAAGTATCCCGGCGTCGTTCCCGCGCAGCGGGAACGACGTTCGAGGCGCTACGCACCGGCCAGGGCGGGCCGGCGAATGGAAAAGGATGAGATATAGGCGTCGGGGTCCGTACCATCCCAGACCTTGCCGTCCATGAGCACCGAGCGGCGCATCACGCCCGACGGTGCCGGCACGCCGGCCAGCACGGCCGCCTCGCGGTACAGGCCCACGCGGTTCACGCGGGCGGCCACCGCCGCGTAATCGACGTCGTCGCGCAGCAGGCCCCAGCGCCGGTGCTGGGTCATGAACCACATGCCGTCGGACAGGTAGGGGAACACGGCCTCGCCCTCGTCATAAAAGCGCACGGGATCGGGATCGATCCAGCGCCGGCCCAGGCCATTGTCATACTCGCCATGCAGGCGCGCGGCGATGGCGCGGCGGTCCGCGTTTACGTAGGCGGGACTGGACAGGATTTCGGCCGCGGCGTCGCGGTTCGCCGCCGACGCGTCGAGCCAGCGCCCCGCATCCAGCACGGCCGCGATCAGCGAGCGGCATGCATGCGGATGGGCGTCGACGAAGGCGGCCGTCGCGCCGAGCGCCTTGCCGGGATGGTCGGGCCAGATGTCCTGGCTCGTCGCGACCGTGAAGCCGCTGCCGTCCAGCTGGGCGCGGGCGCTCCACGGCTCGCCCGCGCAAAAGCCGTCCATGTGGCCCGCCGCCAGGTTCACGGCCATCTGGCTGGGCGGGACGGTGACCACCTGCGCGTCGCGCACGGGATCGATGCCGCCGGCCGCCAGCCAGTAATAGAGGAACATCGCGTGGTTCCCGGTCGGGAACGTGTGCGCGAACGTGAAGCGGCGCCCGCCCTTGCGCATGGCGGCGGCCAGCGTGCCCAGGTCCGTCACGCCCTGGCTTGCGAGTGCGCGCGACAAGGTGATGGCCTGGCCGTTGCGCGACAAATTCATCAGCACGGCCATGCGCGCGGGCGCCGTGCCGATGCCCATTTCGACGCCGTACAGCAAGCCGTATAAAGCGTGGGCCGCGTCGATCTCGCCCAGCACCAGGCGGTCGCGCATGCTCGACCACGAATGCTGGCGGCTGAGTTCCAGCTTGATGCCGTATTTCTCGTCCAGCCCCAGCCTTGATGCCATCACGAGCGACGCGCAATCCGTCAGAGGCATGAAGCCGGCCCTGATCACGGTCTTTTCCGGTCGGTCCGAGCCGGCTGTGAATGCGTGTGCCATCGTTTCCTTTGCTTACCCTAATAGATCCTCGACGTCGAGGATGCGCTGGGCGACGTCGGCCAGCTTGAGTTTCTTGTTCATCGCCATGCTGCGCAGCCGCTGGTAGGCCTCGTCCTCCGTCAGCTTGTTGCGCGCCATGAGGACGCCCTTGGCGCGTTCGATCAGCTTGCGGTCGGCCAGCTGGCGGCGCGTGTCGGACAACTCGTCCAGCAGCTTTTGTTCGCGCTTGAAGCGCTTCAAGGCCACGTCCAGCACGGGTTTCACGCGCTCGGCGTGCAGCCCGGCCACGATGTAGGCGGAGACGCCCGCCTCGATCGCGGCGTCCATGCTGGACGGCGTCTGGTCGTCCGTAAACAGGACGATGGGGCGCGGCTCGTCGCGCGTGGCGATGACGATGTGTTCGAGGACGTCGCGCGCGTCCGATTCACTGTCGATGATGATCATGTCCGGCTGGATCTGGGCGATCCGCTCGGGCAGGAAGATATCGGCGGGCAGCGACGCGACGATGTCGTAGCCGGATTCCAGCAGGCCGATGCGCAGCGCCGTGTTGCGTTGCGCCTGGGCGGCGAGCGCGGCCTCGTCCGCGGCGTGGCTGGACGCGGTGTTGACGACGACGATGCGCAGGGTGCGCTGGACCTTGGACGGCGGTTTCATGCCCTTGGGGTATGCAAGTTCCGGGCCAGAACTCAAGATATTTATCAGATGAATGACAAGAGTGCGTAGCCGCTTAGTTGTCGCACAGAAAATATTCACAAAACAGATGGGGAGCATCACAAATCGAAAGTTCATTTATGACGCGGTTGTCCCTATACTGCATCGCAACACGACAGATTTTTACCGGAGATGACCATGAACACCGCAACGATCACCCAGGCGCACGACAAAGGTCTGCGCCACCATCTCGCCGACGCCTTCGGCAAGATCCGCGACTTTGCGATCGAACTGTACACCGCGCACGGCGGCTGGTTCGCTCACGACGCCGCCCAGCCCGCGAGTGGCGCCTTCGCCCGCAATAAGAATCTGACCGACCGCGTCATCCTTGGTCCGTTCTGCGCATCGGCCCTGAACGCCGACCTGGCACGCAAATCGTCGAACTAATCACGCAAACGCAAGGATAAAGATCATGACCCCAATCGAATACCTCACCGTCGCCATCTCCGCCGCCGCCATCGTCACCCGCATCGTGATGTTCATCCGCAACCCGACGGTCACTACCCCGACGGAACTGTGGCTGGCCGACGCGCCGACCGAACTGTGGATGGGCGAGTACGCAAAACCGAAGGCCGCCGCATAAACCACCTCCCGGTTGTCACGACGTCTCCACACGCCCGGCATTGGCCGGGCGTTGTCTTTTGTGCGCCGCAACATTCCCGTCTGACTTCGCCGTACTTACGCACGCGCGCCACTTCCCTCGCGAATCTACCCAGCCTCATTGTCGGCTGAGCTAGAATGCTTTTTTGCAATTCTCACCAAGAAAAGCATTCTTGTTCTTCATTTATCCACCCGACTGATGATGCGACTTCCCGCCCTGACCGTTTTCGCCGCGCTGCTGGCGCTACCAGCCTTCGCCTCCACGCCCGTGACCCTCGACCAGGCCATGGCCAACCCCGACTGGATCGGCACCCCCGTGGAAGCGGCGTGGTGGAACTGGGACGGCAAGCAGGTCTTCTATCGACAGAAGCGCACCGGCTCGCCGCTGCGCGACACGTGGCGCGTGCATGCGGCGCAAGCCGGCAATGCGGCGTTGGTGCTTGATGCCGACCAGGCGAAGCTGGACAGCCCGGAAATGCTGTACAACCGCGCCCGCACCCGCGCCATCGTCGTGCGCAACGGCGACCTGTTCGAGCGCGACCTCAAAACAGGCGCCCTCGTGCAGATCACGCGCAGCAACGGCGTCGCGATCGCGGCCGTACAGTACTCGGCCGACGAGCGCGGCGTGCAGTTCCGCATCGGCGACGACTGGTTCGCCTGGGATCGCAACGAGCGCGTCCTGGGCCCCGTCGCCCTGCCGCGCGCCGCCAAGGACCCGAACGCGGCGGAACCCGATCCGCTGCGCGACATGCAACTGCGCCTGTCGACCATCCTGAAACGCCAGAAGGACGAGCGCGACGCGACGCACGCCCACGCCGAGGCACTGCGCCACGCCGATCCGACCCGCGCCCCGGCGCCGGTCTACCTGGGCGACAAGGTCGCGATCCTGAACAGCGCGCTGTCGCCGGACGGCCGCTGGCTGCTCGTCGTGACGGGCCCGAAGAACGCGGACAAGGGGCGCGTCGGCAAGATGCCCCGCTACGTGACGGAAAGCGGCTACGAGGAATTCTCGGACGAGCGCACACGCGTGGGCCGCAACACGCCGGTGGGCCACGGCCTCAAGCTCGTGAATCTCGCGACGCGCGAGGTGAAAGACGTGGCGCTGGACGCCCTGCCCGGGATCGCCGTCGACCCGCTGGCCAAGCTGCGCGCGGAGCACAAGCTCGACCCGCTCAAGGGCAACCGCGCGGTGATGATCGGCTTCGACGGCGAGGCGATCACATGGAGCCAGAACGGCGCCAACGCGGCCGTGATGTTCCGCTCGGTCGACAACAAGGACCGCTGGATCGCCACCGTCGACCTGCCGCGCGCCGCGTTGACACCCGTGCACCGCCTGACGGACGAGGCCTGGGTCAACTACGACAACAATGAATTCGGCTGGCTGCCGGACAGCACGACGCTGTGGTATCTGTCCGAGGAAACGGGTTATTCGCACCTGTACGTCCGCGACGCCGCCGGGCGCACGCGCGCGCTCACGCAGGGCCAGTGGGAAGCATCGGACGTGGCCTGGTCGGCGGACGGCCAGACGGCCTGGCTGCTATGCAACCGCAAGACGCCGGGCGCATACGAAGTCTGCGCCGTGTCGGCGCGCGACGGCGCCACGCGCGAGGTGAGCAACCTGGCCGGCGTGCAGGATTTCCGCCTGTCGCCGGACCAGCGCAGGCTGCTCGTGCATTATTCCGGCCCTTACCTGCCGCCGCAGATCGCGACCGTGCCGTCGAACGGCGGCGACGCCGTCAAGCTGACCGACACCCGCACGGCCGAATTCAAGGCGCACGAGTGGATCCAGCCGCAGTTCGTGACGATCCCGTCGACGCACGGCGCGGGGCCCATCTGGGCGAAGCTGTACCGCCCCGCGCAGTTCGAACCGGGCAAACAATATCCGGTCGTGATGTTCGTGCACGGCGCGGGCTATCTGCAGAACGTCACGCAGCGCTACACGCCCTACTTCCGCGAGCAGATGTTTCATAATCTGCTCGTGCAGAACGGCTACGTCGTCCTCGACATGGATTACCGCGCGTCGAAGGGTTATGGCGTCAAATGGCGCACGGCGATCTACCGCCAGATGGGCCACCCGGAACTGGACGATTACCTCGACGGCGTGAACTGGATGGTCGCGAACGAACAGGGCGACCCGGCCCGCGTGGGCATCTACGGCGGCAGCTACGGCGGCTTCATGACCCTGATGGGCATGCTGCGCGCGCCCGACGTGTTCAAGGCCGGCGCGGCGCTGCGGCCCGTGTCCGACTGGACCTCGTACAACCACGAGTACACGGCCAACATCCTGAATACGCCGGACCTGGACCCGGATGCCTACAAAACGTCATCGCCGATCGAGTATGCGCAGAACCTCAAGGGCCACCTGCTGATCGCGCACGGCATGATCGACGATAACGTGTTCTTCCAGGACTCCGTGCGCATGGCGGAGCGCCTGATCGAATTGAAGAAGGACCATTGGGAGCTGGCGCCGTACCCGCTGGAGCGGCATTCGTTCGTGCAGCCGGAGGCGTGGTACGACGAGTATCGGCGCATTTATCAGCTGTTTGAAAGAACGCTGAAATAAGAACCACGTCGTCCCCGCGAAAGCGGGAACGACGGTCAGTCGGTCTTCGCCCCCGCCTCGAACCACGCTCCCAACTGCGCCCGCTCCGCATCGGTCATATTGGTCATGTTCGCCAGCGGCATCGCCTTCAGCTGGACGGCCTGCTGATAGATGCGCGGCGCGTTCTGCGCGATGCCGTGCGCGTCGTCCAGCATCACGCCGGCCGGCGCGCTCGCGAATCCGGGCTGCGTGGGATGCGCCGCGTGGCACGACACGCAGCGCTGGCGGATGATCGTCTGGACCTGCGCGAAACCGACCGCCCCTGCCGACGCGCCGGGCCGGGCCGGCGCCAGCGCGACCGCGAGCCCCAGCAGCAGTGCCACGCCGATCGCCGGCCAGATCCATTCCACGCGGCCCTTGTGGCGCAGGTTGAAGAAGTGGCGGATGAAGACGCCCGCCGCCATGATGGTGCCCAGCACGGCCCACGCATGCGGGTGCCGATACGTCATCGCGAAGTGGTTGCTGATCATGATGAACAGCACCGGCAACGTGAAGTAGTTGTTGTGGACGCTGCGCTGCTTGCCGCGGATGCCGTAGACCGGATCGGGCTTGCTGCCCGCGCGCATCGCCTCGACCATCCTGCGCTGGCCGGGAATGATCACCATCGCCACGTTCGCGACCATGATCGTGCCGATCATCGCCCCCACGTGGATATACGCCGCGCGGCCGCTGAGGAAGTGCGTCAGCACCCAGGCCGCGCCGACGAGCAGCGCGAAGATCACGACGCCGAACCCCAGGTCGTGCCGGCCGAGCCTTGAGCGGCACAGCAGGTCGTACACGATCCAGCCCGCGACGAGACTCCCCGCCCCGAGGCCGATGGCCTGCCAGGACGACAGATCGGCCACGCTGCGGTCGACCATCATGGCCTGGGCGTTGAACCAGTAGACGATGAGCAGCAGCGCGAAGCCCGACAGCCACGTCGAATACGCCTCCCACTTGAACCAGTGCAGCTCGTCCGGCAATTCGGCCGGCGCGACGAGGTATTTCTGCGGGTTGTAGAAGCCGCCGCCGTGCACGGCCCACAACTCGCCCGCCACGCCCTTTTTCGCGAGGTCGGAGCCGGCCGCCGGCGGGCGCAGGGAATTGTCCAGCCAGACGAAGTAGAACGAGGCGCCGATCCAGGCGATGCCCGTGATGACGTGCAGCCAGCGCACCAGCATGTTCATCCATTCGAGGACGTATGGGACGAGATATCCAACAGCTTGCATGACGACTCCTTCAGAGCGTGACCGGCAGGCGACACCGGCTTCGATTTATTGTATTCAACATGAAAAATAACGTATATTTAAAATCAGACTTCGTATATACCTCATCCGCCATGTCCTCCCTGCCCCAGCACCTCGATCTGCACCTGATCCGCATTCTCTACCTGCTGCTGGTGGAAAAGAACGTCTCGCGCGTCGCCCTCAAGTTGAACCAGCCGCAGCCGTCGATCTCGGCCTCGCTGCGCAAGCTGCGCGAGCTGACGGGCGACCCGCTGCTCGTGCGCGGCGCGCGCGGCATGGTGCCGACGCAGCACGGCGAAAGCCTGCTCAAGCCGGCCAAGCGCATCCTCGACGAGACGGAGGGCCTGTTCGTGCGCAAGTCGCCGTTCGTGCCGGAACAGGCCGACCGCACGTTCCACATCGCCGCGCCCGACTACCTCGACACCCAATTCCTGCCGGGCGTCGTCGCAGCGATCCGGCGCGGCGCGCCGAACAGCCGGGTGACGATCCACCACCTCGGGCCCGGCACGGACTACCTGCGCATGCTGTCCGACGGCGAGATGGACCTCGTGATCGCCAACTGGGACGAGCCGCCGTCGCACCTGCATATCTCGAAACTGTTCGAAGACCCGATCATCTGCACGATGCGCGCCGACAGCGCCTACGCCAAGCGCACGGCGTCCGACGCGATGACGGTCGAGGACTACCTCACGCTGCCCCACATCGCGCCGACCGCCATGCTGCCGGGCTACCACGGCGTCATCGACGCCTTCCTCGAACGCCAGGGCCTGCACCGCAAGGTGGCCGTCGAGTCGCCCTATTTCGGCCTGATCCCGTACATGCTCACGCAGACGGACCTCGTGCTGACGACGGGCCGCCAGTTCATCCGCTTCTACGAAAAGACGCTGCCGCTGAAAAACTTCACGGTCCCGATCAAATTCCCGCCGATGCGCTTCTACCAGCTGTGGCACCAGCGCGTGCACCAGTCGCCCGAGCACAAGTGGTTGCGCGACCAGGTGACGGCCGCGGCCAAGGTGGTCGTCAACCGGTAGATACTGTCCGTTGAGTGGCATTCGGGCCCGAATGAAACGTGCCCGCGCGTTACGCCAACACAATGCGAACGTTGCGCGCGGGCGGAGGGCCGCCCACCCTACTTGCCCTGCAGCGCCTGCTGCATCTGCGCCGTCATCTGCTGGAACTGCAGCGCCAGCCTGCGGCACGGTTCCTGCTTCGCTTCGCACAGCACTTTCATCTCGACGAACGTCCCCTTGTCGGTCTTGCGGATCAGGCGCCGCACGACGGCGGGGTACGCCTCGTGCCCTTCCGGCACGAACGACCAGACGGCCAGTTCCGGTTTGGGGACGGTGACGACGGTCCAGCCGTCCGGATGGGTGATCTTCGCGTCCGGGCTTTTCTGCACCGCGGCCAGGGCGTCGGCGACGCGGGTGTAGCCGAGCGGACGGGGCGCGTCGGCGTTGCGCATCTGCGCGTGGGCGGGGCCGGCCAGGGTCAGCGCGGCGGCGATGAAGGGAATGGCAAATCGTTTCATGGGACACGATGTGGTTGACATGGTGACATCGTGACATGCCTGGATGTTCCCGGCAACACGATTCGCGCCCGGCGCCGATCCGTGTGAGAATCGGGTGCGGCAAAAAATAGTTGCGCCGCGCATGAACCTTTGCACGGTGGGCGGGTATTCACGGCAAAACAGTAGAGAGCGCATGCGTGGATAGGAGAATCGAAGAACCGGCTTCGGCGGTCGGAACGGCCGAGGGCGAAGCCAGCCTGCTCGGCCGTGTCGCGGCCGGGGACCGGCGCGCCTTCGAGATGCTGTACCGCGTGTATTTCCCGCGCCTGGCGCGCTTCCTGCAAAGGATGACGCGCAGCGTGCCGCTGATCGAGGAAATCGTCAACGACACGCTGCTCGTCGTCTGGCAGAAGGCCGCCACGTTCGACGGCAGCTGCAAGGTCTCGACCTGGGTCTTCGCGATCGCCTACCGCAAGGCCTGCAAGGCGCTGCACGCGCTGGACGAGCCGGCGGGCGATGCCGCCGACGAGTGCGTGGGCGACGACGCCGGCCGGCCCGACTGGCGCTTCGAACAGCAGCGCCTCGCGCACGCCGTCGACGCGGCCGTCGCCACCTTGCCGCTGGCGCAGCGGGCCGCGTTCCAGCTGACCTTCTATCACGACATGGGTTACGCAGAAATCGCAGAAATCATGGAATGTCCCGTCAACACCGTCAAAACGCGCCTGTTCCACGCGCGCCGCCGCCTGGCAACACTGCTGGAAGACCAGCTGGAGATCCGGCCATGAACCCGTACAGCCACCCCGAAGCCCAGGACGCCCTGCCCTGGCTCGCCAACGGCACCCTCGCTGGCGCGGAACTGGAACGCGTGCAGGCCCATGTGGCAACCTGCGCCGACTGCCGCGCCGACCTCGCGCTGCTGCGTACGGTGCACGCGGCCGGGCCGGGGCCGAGCCTCGACTTCGATCCGGACCGCGCACTGGCCCGCCTGATGCCGCGCCTGGACGCCGCGCCGGTGGACGACGACGTCCCGGTGCCGTGCGCGGTGCCGGAGACGCCCGGCCTGCTGCAGCGCTGGCGCAACCGCCTCGCCGCCAACGACCGCACCTGGCTGCGCGCCGCCGTCGCCGCGCAGTTCTGCGCGATCGCCGTGCTGGCCGCCATGCTGGCGCGCCCCGCTGCCCGACCGGACGCGGCGCCCGACTACCGCGCGCTGGGCGCCGCCGGCGCCAACGGCATGGCAAGACTCGTCGTCACCTTCCGGCCCGACACGCCCGAGGCCGAACTGCGCCGCATCGTGCGCGGCAGTGGCGCACGCATCGTCGGCGGCCCGACCGTCACGGATGCCTGGCTGGTCGGCGCGGACGGCCAGCTGGACCCCGTGCTGGCCCGGCTGCGCGCGGAACCGGCCGTGACGCTGGCCGAACCGTTGTCCGCGATCGGGCAGCCGTGAGACGGCTCCTCGCCTGCCTGCTCGCCCTGTGCGCCTTCGCGTGCGCGGTCCCGCGCGCGAGCGCGGACCCGCCCGATCCGCACGCGGCGCCGGCGCCCGCCGCCCATCAGGTGCTCGTGATGCTGCGCATGCCGTCGCCGCACTTCCGTCCCGACGGCGCGTACGGCGGCGGCTACACGGACGACAGCACCCGCGCCGCGCGCCGCCGCGTCGCGCGCGAGCTCGCCGCCGCCTACGGCCTGCGCGTCGTCGACGACTGGCCGATGCCCGCCATCGGCATCGACTGCTTCGTGATGGAAGACACCCAAAATAAGGACGGCGGGCAGGTCGAGCGGCTGCTCGACACCTTGGCGCACGATCCCCGCGTCGCCTGGGCCCAGGCGATCCAGGAATACCGGGGACTCGACGGCGGCGATCCGCTGCTGCCCGTGCAGCCGGCCGCGCAACTGTGGCAGCTGACGACGCTGCACCACGCCAGCACGGGACGCGGGGTGACGGTGGCCGTCGTCGACAGCGGCGTCGACGCAAACCACCCCGACCTCGCGGGACAAATCAAACTGCGGCGCAACTTCGTCGATGCGTATCCGGATGCGGCCGAAGCGCACGGCACGGCCGTCGCCGGCATCATCGCCGCGCGCGAAGGCAACGGCCAGGGCATCGCGGGCATCGCGCCCGGCGCGAAGCTGCTGGCGCTGCGCGCGTGCTGGGAAACGGCCGGGCCGCCCGCGCGCTGCAACAGCTTCACGCTCGGCAAGGCCATCAATTTCGCGCTGATGAACGACGTGGGCATCATCAATATGAGCCTGGGCGGACCGAAGGACCGGCTGCTGCAGGCCCTGCTCGACGCCGCCCTGTCGCGCGGCGTGGCGCTCGTCGGCGCGGCCGATCCGGCGCAGCCCGACGGCGGCTTTCCCGCCTCGCACCCGGGCGTGATCGCGGTGGCGTCCGACACGCAGCGCGCGGCGCCGCCCGGATCGCTGCGCGCGCCGGGAACGGACGTGCCGACCTCGCTGCCGGGAGCGCGCTATGGGCTGGTGTCCGGCTCGTCGTACGCGGCGGCCCACGTGGCGGGGCTGGCCGCGCTGATCCTCGAACTGCGTCCAGGCACGGCGCCGGCCCGGCTGCGGGCCGACCTCGACGGGGGCGTCCGCATATTCCCTGCCGCGTTGGCGTCAGGGCCCGGACAAGCTGGTAGCATAAACGCCTGCGCGGCCATCGCGCGCGCCGCCGGAGCCTGCGTTTGCCTATGCCCATCGACGACAACGACCGCCAGCCTTCCTCCCCCGCGCCCGCGTTGACGGGCGCGCTCGCATTCTGCCTCGCCGCGATCGCCGCGGCACCCGGGGCCGTTGCCCAGACCAGTGCCGACGTCACCCTCGTGTCCGAATATGCGATGCGCGGCGTCTCCATGGGCCCCCGTCCCGCCCTGCAGCTGCGCGTGGACCATGACTTCGATGCCGGCTGGTACGCCGGTGCCTTCGCCTCGCCCATCTCATTGTATGGCCGCGGCCAGGGTCTCTTGATCGTCTACGGCGGCCGCGCGCTGCCGCTGACGTCGAGCTTGTCCTGGGATGCCGGCATCATCCGCACGATCTATCTGCGCAACCGCGAGGCCGACTACCACGAGTTCTACGCCGGCCTGACGCTGGATCGGGTCAACGCGCGCCTGTCCTATTCACCCGCCTATTACGGCGCAGGCAGCGCGGTCTACCTCGACCTGAACGGCGGCATCCCGCTGAGCGAACGCCTGGCGCTTGCCCTGCATGCCGGCCTGCTGCATCCGTTCAGCACCGATTATCACCAGGCCCCGCGCGACCGCGCCGACCTGCGTGCCACGCTCGCCTACGACAAGGACGACTGGCGCCTGCAGGCCGGCTGGCAAACCCTCGTGCACGGGTCGGACAGCGGCTTCCCCCGCGCCCGCGCCCTCGTCGCAAGCGTCAGCCGGCGCTTTTAAGCATCCGCGTGGGCACCGAGTGCCCGCCCTAAAAAACCTGCGATTCGATTGAACCTTGCACGCGGACGGGGGCATTAACGTCGTCCCTTCCCGACGCGTCCTACTGAGGAGCAATCATGAACCTGCAATCGAAAGCGGCCGTCCGCCTGCTCAAGGCCGGCTTGTCCGGCATCGTTCTCGGCGCCGTCGTCGCGTCGTGCGGCGGCGGTGGCGACGACCATCCGATGACGACGCCACCAGTCGTCATGCCGCCCGTGGTGGCGAGCGCATTCACGACCACGGCCCTCGTCACCGACCAGGCCAGCGGCGCCGCGCATACCGACACCCACCTCGTCAACGCCTGGGGCCTCGCGTTCAACCCGACGGCCTTCGTCTGGGTCGCCAACAACGGCACGTCGACGTCGACCCTGTACGACGGCAACGGCGTGCCGCAGACGCTCGTCGTCGCCATTCCGGCCGGCACCGCCGGCGCGGCCGGCGTCACGGGCATCGTCTTCAACGGCACCACCGACTTCAAGGTCACGCAGAACGGCGTGACGGGCGCCAGCCCCTTCATCTTCGTGGGCGAGGCGGGCACGGTGGCGGGCTGGTCGCCCGGCGTCAACCGCACGAATGCCGTGACGGCCGTCGACACGAACGGTACCGCCGTCTACAAGGGCCTCGCGATCGGCGCGTTCGCGGGCGCCAACTACCTGTACGCGGCCGACTTCCGCAACAACCGCATCGACGTCTACAACGCCAGCTTCCAGAAGGCCACGCTGCCCGGCGGCTTCGTCGATCCGAACCTGCCGGCCGGCTACGGGCCGTTCGGCATCCAGGCCATCGGCGACCGCATCTACGTGGCGTACGCCCAGCGCGAGACGAGCGGGAACGACGAGGTCAAGGGCGCGGGGCTGGGCGTCGTCGACGTGTATGACATGGGAGGCACGTTCTTGCACCGGCTGGCGGCGGGCGGCGCGCTGAACGCGCCATGGGGCCTCGCGATGGCGCCGGCGAACTTCGGGGACTTCGGCAATGCGCTCCTGGTCGGGAACTTCGGCGACGGCAAGATCAACGCCTACAACCCGTCCACCGGCGCCTTCATCGGCACCTTGTCGAAGGCCGACCGCACGCCCATCGTGATCGACGGCCTGTGGGGCATCGCCTTCGGCAACGGCGTGAACAACCAGCCGACGAACACGCTGTTCTACACCGCCGGGCCTAACGACGAAGCCCACGGCATCTACGGACGCATCGACCTCAAATGAGATGAGATATGCGGGGTCAGAGGAAGGACGCGAACATGGCGACGGCCGCCGCCGCCATCACGCCGGTGCACAGCCAGCCCATGACGGAAAGGCGCGGCGTGATCGTCAGGTGGCCCATGATGCGTGAACTCGATGCGACCAGCATCATGATCGCCATCACGGGCACGGCGATGACGCCGTTCAGCACCGCGCTCCAGTACAGGGCCTTGATCGGGTCGAGCGGCATGAAGTTGATGCCGACGCCGGCCAGGGTGGCGACGATGATGATGGCGTAGAACTTGCGCGCCGCCGAGAATTCGGCGCCCAGGCTGCTCTTCCAGTGGAACGTGCCGGCCATCGCGTACGCGGCGGAACCGGCCAGCACGGGGATCGCCAGCAGGCCCGTGCCGACGATGCCCAGCGCGAACAGGACGAACGCGAGTTCGCCCGCGACGGGTTTGAGCGCCGATGCCGCCTGCGCCGCCGTCTGCAGGTCGCGCACGCCCTGCGTGTGCAGGGTCGCGGCCGTCGTCAGCATGATGAAGAACGCGACGGCGTTCGACACGCCCATGCCGACGAGCGTGTCGAAACGGATGCGGCTGAACTGGCGCTCCACCTGCTCCGGCGCGTGGCGCAGCGGCTGGGCAGCGTCGTCCGCGCGCAGCTCCTCGACTTCCTGCGACGCCTGCCAGAAGAACAGATAGGGACTGATCGTCGTGCCGAACACGGCGACGATGGTGGTCAGGTAATCCTTGTTCCACGCGATGCGCGGCCACACGGTCGCCGCCAGCACCTCGCCCCACGGCACGTGGACGACGAACACGGTGGCCACGTACGCAAGCAGCACGAGCGTGAGCCACTTGAGCAGGTTCACGTAGCGCTGGTAAGGCACGAACACCTGCAGCAGCACCGACAGCACGCCGAAACCGACCGCATACCAGTGCGGCCGTCCCGGTGCGACGAGCGCCATCGCCTCGCCCATCGCCGCCACGTCGGCCGCGATATTGATGACGTTCGCGACGAGCAGCAGGCCGACGATGCCCCACACCACCTGGCGCGGCGCATAGCGCTGCAGGTTGGTGGCGAGCCCGCGGCCCGTCACGCGGCCGATATTGGCGCTGATGACCTGGATCGCGGCCATCAGCGGATACGTCAGCAGCAGCGTCCACAGCAGGTTGAACCCGAACTGGGCGCCGGCCTGCGAATACGTGGCGATGCCGCTCGGATCGTCGTCGGCCGCGCCGGTGATGAGGCCCGGCCCCAGCTTCGAGAGCCAGGTCGACGCTTCCGGCGACGGCGGGGCGATGGTACGGTCGGCATCCTTGGTGTCTTCAGGTTTCATGCAGGCCATCATGCACCGGGAGGCAACGGCAATATGTACGCTTGCGCACACTATGCATGGGCCGTAATGTCCGGCCTTCGTCATTCCCGCGCACGCGGGAATAGTGCCCCGGCACGATTCCCGCCATGCTGAGTTTCCGGAGCCGAATGTCGGAAATATCGTACGGTGTTTCCGACGTATCGAATTCTGTCACTCAGCATGGCGGGAACGACGGTAGATCACTTCTCCGACCGGATCCACTTCTCCACCTGCGCCTGCAGGATAGGCAGCGGCAGCGTCCCGTCCCCCAGCACCACCTCGTGGAACTTGGCATAGCTGAACTTCGGCCCCAGTTCCTTCTGCGCCCGCGCGCGCAGGTCGAGGATCTTCAGGGCGCCGATCTTGTACGCCAGCGCCTGGCCCGGCCACACCATGTAGCGCTCGACCTGGTTCGCAGCGCGCGCCTCGCTGTAGCCAAGGTTGTCCATCATGTACGCGACCGCCTGCTCGCGCGACCAGCCCTGCGCATGCATGCCCGTGTCGACGACGAGGCGCACGGCGCGCAACAATTCGTCGTTCAGGTGGCCGTAGTACGCAGCCGGATCGTCGTACAGGCCGAATTCGCGGCCCAGCGTCTCGCAGTACAGCGCCCACCCTTCCGTGTACGCGGCGGCGCTCGGGTGCTCCGTGAAGAATTTGCGGAAGTCCGGCAACGGCAATTCCTTCAGCAGCGCCGCGTGCAGGTGGTGGCCCGGCACGCCTTCGTGCAGGAACAGGCTCGTCATGCCGACCGTGCTGTAATCCTTCGGGTCGTTGACGACGGCCCAGAACACGCCCGGATGCGAACCGTCGGCCGCGACGGGCGTGTAGTGGTCGGACGCGGTGGCGCGCGTCAGCTCCGGCTCCAGCTGGATGTCCAGCTTCGCCTTGGGCAGCAAGGTGAAATACTCAGGCAGCTTCGCCTCGACGGCGCCGTAGATGGCGCGGTAGCGGTCCAGCACTTCGCGGTCGGTCTTGAACGGTTTGAAGCGCGGTTGGGCGGCCACCCATTGCGGGAAGGATTTCAAAGGTCCGTCGTAGCCCAGCTTCGGCGCCAACGCCGCCATCTGCTGCTGGATGCGCGCCACTTCCTTCTCGCCCAGCGCGTGGATCTCGGCGGGCGTCAGGTCGAGGTTCGTGTTGTCGCGGATGCGCGCCTGGTACCACGCGGCCCCGTTCGGCAACGCGCCGTAGCCGGCCGTCGCGCGGCCCGCGGGCAGGTAGTCCTTTTCGAGGAAGCTGTTCAGGCGCGCGAGCGCGGCGTCGATCTTTTGCGCGGCCTGGCGATAGCCGGCGGTGAGCGTCTTCTTGTCCTGGTCGGAGAAGCCGGCCGGCAGATTCTTGATAGGCGTATAAAAAATGCTCGCTTCCGCATCGTTCGCGGCTAGCTGGCGGAACTGCGGCAGCATCTTCGCCGTGATCGCCTTGGGCTGCACGACGCCCGTGCGCATGCCCTCTTTCATGTTGGCGATGGCCTGGTCGATCCAGGCCGGCAGCTGTTCCAGCCGGGAGAGATAGGCACGGTACTGGGCCGGCGTCGCCAGCGGCTGCGAACCCGTGCCGCTCGCGTAGTTGGCCAGCGTGCTCGGAATATTGTCGAAGTGGTTCAGCGGCAGCAGGTGCTCGGGGAAGCGTTCCAGGTCGAGCTGGCTGCGGATCTCGGAGACGAGGATGTCGTAGTTCAGCCGGGCCTTGTCCGAGAGGCGCGCACGGTCGATCTTCTGCAGCTCGTTCAACAGCCGATGGTTGGCGGCGAAGTAGCGGGCGCGGACCTTCGGGGCGATCGCCATCCCGATCTGGTCGTCGTAGCGGCTGTCGCCGTTGGCCGTCGCGTACAGCAGCGGATCGAAACGGGCGCGCGCATCGTAGAAGCGGGCGGCCACGCGGTCCACCTGGCGCTCGGCGGCGGATGCGGTCTGGGTTCCCGGCGTCGTGGCGGTATGGGCGGACAGGATAGGTGCGCCGGCCGCCACAAAGGCCGCGAGGATGGCGGCGTTCAGGGTGCGGTTCATGGGTCTCCTTTGTGAGGTTTGCCCGCAAGCATACTACGACTTGCCGAATTGATCACACCAACAAAGGGCCCCATTTTGGCGCATTCCGTGCACCGTCGCGGTGCTTTTGCACGCTTACGGGGCAATGCACATGACATGCTCGCCTTGGGTGCACCGTTTCACCAAATTGGAACGTTTATTGCTACGAAGAAGTGCTTATCAGACCAACTTGCACTTTTTTGGAGTAGTACGCATGGATGCATACAAAAGCGGAGCCGACGCGCTCTTCATCTTGCTCGGCGGGATCATGATCCTGGCGATGCACGCCGGCTTCGCCTTCCTCGAACTGGGTACGGTACGCCGCAAGAACCAGGTGAACGCCCTGGTCAAGATCCTGATCGACTTCGCCGTCTCCACCATCGCCTATTTCTTCGTCGGCTATGGCATCGCCTACGGCATCCACTTCATGGGCGCCACGAGCACGCTCGTCGCCAAGAACGGCTACGAGCTGGTGAAGTTCTTCTTCCTGCTGACGTTCGCCGCCGCGATCCCGGCCATCATCTCGGGCGGCATCGCCGAGCGCGCCAAGTTCCACCCGCAGATGGCCGCGACCGCCCTGCTCGTGGGCCTCGTGTACCCGCTGTTCGAAGGCATCGCCTGGAATAACCGCTTCGGCATCCAGGACTGGCTCACGTCGAGCTTCGGCGCGGCGTTCCACGACTTCGCCGGTTCCGTGGTCGTGCACGCCGTCGGCGGCTGGGCCGCGCTGCCGGCCGTGCTGCTGCTGGGCGCGCGCCGCGGCCGCTACACCAAGGATGGCCGCATCTCGGCGCACCCGCCGTCGAACATCCCGTTCCTCGCGCTGGGCGCCTGGATCCTCACCGTCGGCTGGTTCGGTTTCAACGTGATGAGCGCGCAGACGCTGGACAAGATGAACGGCCTCGTCGCCGTCAACTCGCTGATGGCCCTCGTGGGCGGCACCTTGACCGCCTTCGTGATGGGCAAGAACGACCCAGGCTTCGTCTACAACGGCCCGCTGGCCGGCCTCGTCGCCGTGTGCGCCGGTTCGGACCTGATGCACCCGCTGGGGGCGCTCGTGACGGGTGCCGTCGCCGGCGCGATCTTCGTCATGATGTTCACCTTGGCGCAGAACCGCTGGAAGATCGACGACGTGCTGGGCGTGTGGCCCCTGCACGGCCTGTGCGGCGCGTGGGGCGGCATCGCGGCCGGCATCTTCGGCAGCCAGGCGCTGGGAGGCCTCGGCGGCGTGTCCATGGTATCGCAGCTGATCGGCACCCTGTTGGGCATCGCCGTCGCCGGCATCGGCGGCATCATCGTCTACGGCCTGCTCAAGGCCACCGTCGGGCTGCGCCTGGACGCCGAGGAGGAATTCGACGGCGCCGACCTGGCCATCCACCGCATCAGCGCCACGCCGGAACGCGAAACCACGTTCCAATAAACGTTCCAGTCAGACTCACGCCTCGCGCGCGGCCGCAGCCTCGCCGCCGCGCGTCACCGCGCGCAGGATCGCGGCCGCCAGCGCCGCCGGCTCGACCGGCTTGGCCAGGTAATCCGTAAAGCCGGCCTGCAGCGCCTTGGCTCGGTCGTCCTCGCGCGTAAACGCCGTCAGGGCGATGGCGGGAATGTCCGCCGTGGTGGCGCGCCGGCGGACGCGCCGCATCAGTTCGAAGCCGTCGACTCCGGGCATTCCCACGTCGCTCACGATCACGTCCGGCACCTCCTCCTCCAGCAACGCCAGCGCCGCGCCGGCGCCGGGCGCCGTCCTCGTGGCCGCGCCGCTGTACGACAGGATCTGTTCCAGCACGTCGAGCGTATCGGGCGCGTCGTCGACCACCAGGACCCGCACGCCCGACAGATCGGCCAGGTCGCGCGGCGCGGCCGCCCCGGCCGGGCGCGTGTCCGCCGCCGTCGTGACGGCCGCCGGCTGGCGCGCCAGCGGCAGGCGCACGGTGAACGTCGTGCCCGCGTGGGCGCCGGCGCTGTCGACGGCAATGGTGCCGCCGTGCAGTTCGACGAGCTGCTTGGCGATCGACAGCCCCAACCCGAGGCCGCCGTGCTGGCGCGAGATCGACGCGTCCTGCTGGCGGAAGCGGTCGAACACGTACGGCAGGAAACTTGGATCGATGCCGATGCCGGAATCGATCACGCGGATCACCGCGTCGTTGCCGTCGCGCCCCAGCAACACCTGCACGTTGCCGCCGGTCGGCGTGAATTTGACCGCGTTGGCCAGCAGATTCCACAGCACCTGCTGCGGCCGGCCCGGATCGGCGCGCACCTCGAGGGGCAGGACGCCGGCCTCGCGTCCCAGGTCGGAGCGCAGGGCGATCTTCTTGGCGGCCGCGGCCGGATGCACGGTGCCCAGCGCCGCCTCGATGATCCGCGCCGGATCGACCGACTGGACGTCCAGGCGCACGGTGCCGGAAATGATGCGGCTCATGTCTAGCAGGTCGTCGATCAGCTGGCCCTGGGCGCGCGCGTTGCGTTCGATCGTCTCCAGCGCACGCCGCAAGGTCGCCTCGTCCTTCACGCCCCGCTGCAGCATGCCGGCCCAGCCGAGGATGGCGTTGAGGGGCGTGCGCAGTTCGTGCGACAGCGTGGCCAGGAATTCGTCCTTCAGCGCCGACAGGCGCTCGGCCTGGTCGCGCGCGATGCGCTCGCGTTCGAGCAGGTCCTGGCGCTCCGCCGCCGTCGCCTGCGATATCGCGAGGATGCGCGCGTTCGTTTCCAGCCGGGCGTCGAACACGGAGGCGATGAGGGCGAGGCCGAGCACGCAGAACGTGGCCAGCGCGACGAGCGTGGCGAGGCTGTCGCGGTGCACGCCGACGCGCGCGGCCATGCACACGCTGTCGGCCGGGAAGTTCGCGGCCGCCATGCCCGTGTAATGCATGCCGACGATGGCGAAGCCCATCACGACGGCGGCGCCGACGCGCGGCACCCACACGTGCGGCGTGCCGCGGCGCAGCCGGAACGCGATCCACAGCGCCAGCGCCGACGCCACGACGGCGATCAGCACCGACAGCGCGAACAGCAGCGGGTCGTACACGATCCCCGGCTGCATGCGCATGGCGGCCATGCCCGTGTAATGCATCGCATTGATGCCGATGCCCATGATCAGGGCGCTGGCGCCCAGGCGCACGGGGCCGAGGTCGGCGCGGCTCACCTGCCACAGCGCGAGGCCGGACGCGGCGATCGGCAGCACCAGGGAGACCAGGGTGATGGGAATGTCGAAGGCGATCGGGATCGGCAGGCGGAACGCCAGCATCCCGACGAAATGCATGGCCCAGATCCCGGAGCCCATCGCGATCGCGCCGCCCAGAATCCAGGCGAACTTGGTGCGCCCGGCGGCTTCCGTCACCCGGCCGGCCAGGCTGAGCGCCGAATAGGACGCGACGATCGCAACCAGGATCGAGATCAGGACCAGCGGGGTTTCATAGTATCCGGTCAGCATCGTCGGCCAGACGCATGCCGCCCGGCGGGCGGCTTCGGTCCACAGTATGCTACCGGCGCGCGGATTCAGCCAGAATCCAAAGAGAAATTACAGGATGTTAATTTTGTGCAACAATTTCCTTCTCTGCCGGTACGGCAGCGATCCCGGCCCGTTCCAGCATCGCGTGCAGCAAGACGTTGCAGCCGGCTTCCAGGTGCCCCGGCTGGGCGTCTTCGATCTCGTTGTGGCTGATGCCGTCCTTGCACGGCACGAAGATCATCCCGGCCGGCGCCAGCCGCGCGACATAGATGGCATCGTGGCCGGCGCCCGACACCACGTCCATCGTCGAGTAGCCCAGCTTGTCGGTGGCGGCGCGCACGGCGTCCACGCAATCCGGGTGGAACGGGCACGGCGGGTAATACGACACGCGCTCGAGTTCGATGGAGAGGCCCGTCTCGCGCCGCGTGCGGTCGATGAAGGCCTCGATCTCGCCGTGCATCGTGTTCAAGAGGTCGTCCGTCACGTTGCGCAGGTCGATGCTGAATTTCACGCGGCCGGGGATCACGTTGCGGCTGTTCGGGAAGACCTGCACCATGCCGACCGTCCCGCGGCCGTACGGCGGATAGCGGTTGGCGATCGCCACCACTTCCTGCATGATGGCCGTCGATACCTGCAGCGCGTCGCGGCGCAGATGCATCGGCGTGGGGCCCGCGTGCGCCTCCATGCCGGTCACCGTGCAGTCGTACCACGACAGGCCCATCACGGCGGGCACGACGCCGATCACCTTGTTCGCATCCTCCAGCACGGGACCCTGCTCGATGTGCGCTTCGAAATACGCGCCGATCGGGTGCATGCCCGGGGTCTGGTCCCCGCGGTAGCCGATCCGTTCGAGTTCCTCGCCCACCGACTTGCCGTCGACGTCGCGCGCGGCATACGCCGTCTCCAGGGTGAAGGCGCCGCAGAACACGCCGGAGCCCATCATCACGGGCACGAAGCGCGAGCCTTCCTCGTTCGTCCAGAACGCGACTTCGATCGGCGCTTCCGTGCGGACGCCGCGCTCGTTCAGCGTGCGCACGACTTCCAGCCCGGCCAGCACGCCGTAGTTGCCGTCGAACTTGCCGCCGGTCGGCTGGGTGTCGATGTGGCTGCCCGTGACGACCGGCGGCAGGCCGGGATTCGCGCCCTCGCGGCGCATGAACACGTTGCCGATCTTGTCCACGGTGACGGCCAGGCCCTCGGCCTTCGCCCACTGGACCACGAGGTCGCGGCCCTGGCGGTCGAGGTCCGTCAGGGCGAGGCGCTTCACGCCGCCCTTGTCGGTGGCGCCGATGCGGGCCAGTTCCATTAGGGAGTTCCACAGGCGGGTGCCGTTGATGCGCAGGTCGTTCATGGTTGTTCTCCGGTTGAATAAACCGTCGTCCCCGCGCAGGCGGGAACCCATACTGAATTACCGGAAGGCGCTGACGACGAATCGTAGGTTGCGACTTGCGGAGCCCGTGTATGGATTCCCGCTTGCGCGGGAACGACGTTCGTAACGTTCAAATGGCGTTGGTGAACGCCGGCCGCTCCACATATCGCCCGGCCCCACGCTCCGCCCGCAGGTCGCCATCCGCATACACGAGCTTCCCGGCCGCCACCGTGTGCGTCGGAATCCCGCGCACCGTGCGGCCTTCGAAGACGTTGAAGTCGCCCTTCGAATGCTGCGTCGCGGCCGACAAGGTGCGCGTGCCGTGCGGGTCCCACACGACGATATCGGCGTCCGCGCCCACGGACACGGAGCCCTTGCGCGGATAGATGTTGAAGATCTGCGCCGCGTTCGTCGACGTCACGCGCACGAATTCGGACGGCGTGAGGCGGCCCGTGTTCACGCCCGCATCCCACACGACGGCCATGCGCTCCTCGACGCCGCCGCAGCCGTTCGGGATGCGCGTGAAATCGTCCGCGCCCATCCCCTTCTGCCCGGCGCAGAACGTGCAGTGGTCCGTCGCCGTCGTGTGCAGGTTGCCGCCCTGCAGTCCCTGCCACAACGCGGCCTGGTGGTGGCTAGAGCGGAACGGAGGACTCATCACGTAGGCGCGCGCGACTTCCGGGTCGGCATGGCGATACACGCTGTCGTCGATGACGAGATGGCCCGCCAGCGCCTCGCCGTACACGCGCTGGCCCCGTGCGCGGGCGCGCGTGATGGCGTCCAGCGATTCGGCGCACGACACGTGCACGATGTACACCGGCGTGCCGAGCACGTTCGCGATGGCGATCGCGCGGTTGGCCGCCTCGGCTTCCACCTCGGGTGGCCGCGACAGCGGATGCGCTTCCGGTCCGCGGATGCCCTTCGCCAGCAGTTCACGCTGCAATTGGTAGACGAGTTCCCCGTTCTCCGCGTGCACGGTCGGGATCGCGCCCAGTTCGAGCGCGCGGCGGAAGCTGTTCACCAGCGTCTCGTCGTCGGCCATGATCGCGTTCTTGTAGGCCATGAAGTGCTTGAAGCTGTTCACGCCGTGCTGCCTGACGAGCGTGCCCATGTCTTCGTGCACCGTGTCGTCCCACCACGTGACGGCCACGTGGAACGTGTAGTCGGCCGCCGCCTTTTCGGCCCAGCCGCGCCACGTGTGAAACGCGTCCAACAGGCGCTGTTTCGGGTCGGGGATCACGAAGTCGATGATCGTCGTCGTGCCGCCCGCGAGGCCTGCCGCCGTGCCGGTATAAAAATCGTCGGCGGTGACGGTGCCCATGAACGGCAGCTGCATGTGCGTATGCGGGTCGATCCCGCCCGGCATCACGTACTGGCCGCCGGCATCGACGACGGTCGCGTGCGCGGGCGCTTCCAGGTTCTCGCCGACGGCGACGATCTTGCCGCCTTCGCACAGCACGTCGGCACGCCATGCACGGTCGGCGTTCACCACCGTACCACCACGTATCAACAGGGTCATTGACGTCTCCTCGGGTCAATCGAGCGAACGGGCCGGCTGCAGCGCCGGCGCCGCCCTGCCCTTCATCATGAGGCCGTACACGAGCGCGGAAATCGCGATCCCGACGAACCAGGCATAGGTGTAGAGGGTCTTGAAACCGGCGCCCACATCCGGGAACGATTCCGGAAACGCCGCGTTCATGAAGCCCGGTATATTCGGCAGCACGCCGGCGACGAACGCCACGATGGCGGCCGGGTTCCAGCCGCCGCGATAGCCGTAGATGCCGTCGTCGCGGTACAGCTGGTCGACGGCCAGTTCCGTGCGGCGGATCAGGTAGTAATCGATGATCAGCACGCCGGCGATGGGGCCCAGCAGCGCGGAGTAACCGATCAGCCACGTGAAGATATAGCCCTGCGTCGATTCGAGGATCTTCCACGGCATCATGACGAGCGCGATGCCGGCCGTGATGTAGCCGCCCGTGCGGTACGAGATGTGGCGCGGCGCCAGCGCGGAAAAGTCGTACGCCGGACCGACGAGGTTCGCGGCCAGGTTGACGCTGACGGTGTCGACCAGCAGAACGATCAGCGCGATCAGCACCGCGGCGCCCGTCATGCGGCTGGCCAGGTCGACCGGGTCCCACAGTGCCTTGCCGTACAGGACGACGGTGGCCGACGTGACGATGACGGCCAGCGCGGCCAGCAGGCCCATCGGCACGGGCAGGCCGATGGACTGGCCCAGCACCTGGTCGCGCTGCGTGCGCGCGAAGCGGGTGAAGTCGGGGATGTTCAGCGCGAGCGTGGCCCAGAAGCCGACCATCGCCGTCAGCGACGGCCAGAACGTGGGCCAGAACTGGCCGGCCTTCTTGCCGCCCTCGACGAATTGCGACGGCGCGGCCAAGAGCGGACCGAAGCCGCCGGCTTTTTCGTAGACCCAGCCGAGCAGCACGAAGCAGATCGCGATCTTGAGCGGCGCCGTGTACGTCTCCAGCTTGCGGATCGCATCCATGCCGTGCACGATGAACCAGAACTGGATGGCCCAGAACGCGAGGAAGCACAGCAGCTGCGCGCCGTTGATGCCCAGGCCGGCGAGTTTGGCGCCGCCGATGGCGTGCCCGGCCAGCACGCCCAGCAAGGTGTAGATCATGCTGCCGCCGAACCACGTCTGGATGCCGTACCAGCCGCACGCGACGATCGCGCGCATCAGCGCCGGCAGCCGCGCCCCGCGCGTGCCGAACGCGGCGCGCGCCAGCACGGCGTACGGGATGCCGTACTTGGTGCCGGCGTGACCGATCAGCAGCATCGGCAGCAGCACGATGGCGTTCGCGAGGAACACGGTGAACACGGCCTGGTACGCGGACATGCCGGCCTCGATCAGGCTGGCCGACAGCGTATAGGCCGGGATGCACATCACCATGCCGACCCACAGGGCGGCGAAGTGATACCAGCGCCACGTGCGCTGCGCGGCGCCGGTGGGCGCGAGGTCTTCGTTCCAGAGGTCCTGGTGGGTTGCCGGGTCGGGGCTCATCGGGGCGGTCTCCATCGTTGCGGTGGTAGTGTTATTAGCAAGAGCGATGCCAACCGAATCGCGTCATGCACCGTCCAATACTACCTCCGCCCGCGGATTGCGGGGATCCTGCGTCCAGTTCATGTACGGTTTGCCCGTCTGCTGCGGCACCATCGTGATGCACCCTTCGACCGGACAGGTGATCTCGCACAGATTGCACCCGACGCATTCCTGGTCGATCACCTCGTAACGCCGCGCATTCCCGTCGACGAGCCGGGCGATGGCCTGGTGCGACGTATCCTCGCACGCCACGTGGCAGCGCCCGCACTGGATGCACTTGTCCTGGTCGATGCGCGCGATGACCTGGTAGTTCATGTCCAGGTATTTCCAGTCCGTCGTGTTGGGCACGGCCTTGCGCGAGAACGCGGCGATGTTGTCGTAGCCCTTGCTGTCCATCCAGCGCGACAGCCCGTCCTTCATCTCCTCGACGATCCGGAAGCCGTGCAGCATCGCGGCGGTGCACACCTGCACCGATCCGGCGCCCAGCGCGATGAATTCGGCCGCGTCGCGCCAGTTGCCGATGCCGCCGATGCCGGAGATCGGCAGGCCTTTCGTCACCGGATCGCGCGCGATCTCGGCCACCATGTTCAGCGCGATGGGTTTGACGGCCGTGCCGCAATAGCCGCCGTGCGTGCTGGCGTTGCCGACGGCGGGGAATGCGACCATGCGGTCCAGATCGAGGTGCGTGATCGAATTGATCGTGTTGATCAGCGAGACGGCATCCGCCCCGCCCGCCAGCGCCGCGCGTGCGGGGGCGCGCACGTCCGTGATGTTCGGCGTCAGCTTGACGATCACCGGCAGCCGCGTGTACATCTTGCACCAGCGCGTGACCTGCTCGATCAGGTCCGGCTGCTGGCCCACGGCCGCGCCCATGCCGCGCTCGGGCATGCCGTGCGGGCAGCCGAAGTTCAGTTCGATGCCGTCCGCACCCGTCGCCTCGACGAGCGGCAGGATCTCGCGCCACGGCGCTTCCTCGCACGGCAGCATCATCGACACGACCAGCGCACGGTCCGGCCAATCCTTCTTGACCTGCGTGATCTCGCGCAGGTTGATCTCCAGGCTGCGGTCCGTGATCAGCTCGATGTTGTTGAAGCCGATGACTTCGCGGTTCTTCCCGTGCAGCGCCGAGTAGCGCGACGACACGTTGACGGCCGGCGGATCCTCGCCGAGCGTCTTCCACACGACGCCGCCCCACCCCGCCTCGAAGGCGCGCACGACGTTACAGGCCTTGTCGGTCGGCGGTGCGGACGCCAGCCAGAAAGGGTTCGGCGACTTGATGCCGCAGAAATCGATGCTCAGGTCGGCCATCATGCCCCCGCTTTGGAAAGGATGTCGTTATGAATCGCCAGCGCGGCCAGCTTGCCGTGCTGGACGGCATGCACCGTCAGGTCCTGCCCCGGCGCCACGCAGTCGCCGCCCGCGTACACGCCCGGCAGCTTGGTCCGGAAATGGGCATCGACATTGATTTTGTCGCCGCTGCGTTCCAGTTCGCCGGCGAGCGGATCGGACAGCGCATCGTTGTCCATGTGCTGGCCGATGGCCTTGAACACGGCATCCGCGGCGATGTCGACGAAGGCGCCCGTGCCGGCGAGGCGGCCCTCGATCAGGCGCGTCTCTTCGAAGCGCATGCCGCGCACGCGTCCCGCATCGTCCAGCAGGATGTCATGCGGCGCGGCCCACGTGCGGATGCGCACGCCGTTCGTCTTCGCGATCTCGATCTCGTGGCCGGTGGCGCTCATCGCCTCGACGCCGCGGCGGTAAACGAGCGTGACTTCCTCCGCGCCGAGACGTCCGATCTGCACGGCCATGTCGACGGCCGTGTTGCCGGCGCCGATCACGACGGCGCGCTTCGGCACCGGCAGCGCCGCCAGGTCGGCCGCCTGGCGCAAGGTGGCGATGTAGTCGACGGCGGCCGCGAGGCCGGGCGCGTCCTCGCCCGTCAGGCCGAGACGGCGGCTCGCACCCAGGCCCAGGCCGAGGAACACGGCGTCGTAGCGCGTGTGCAGGTCCTGCAGGTGCAGGTTGGCGCCCAGGATGCGGCCGTACTGGATCTCGATCCCGCCGATCGACAGCAGGAAGTCGACCTCCCGCTGCGCGAAATCGCCCGGCAGCTTGTACTTGGCGATGCCGTATTCGTTGAGCCCTCCGGCCTTCTCGCGCGCCTCGAACACGACGACGTCATGGCCCAGCATCGCCAGCCGGTGCGCGCACGACAGCCCGGCCGGACCGGCACCGACGACGGCGATGGTCTTGCCGGTCGCAGAGGCGCGCTGGAACGGATGGCCGGCGAAGTGGGCGTTGTCGATGGCGTGGCGCTGCAGCAGGCCGATTTTCACCGGCTGGCCCTCGGCGTCATGGTTGCGCACGCAGGCGTCCTCGCACAGGATCTCCGTCGGGCACACGCGCGAACAGCTGCCGCCGAAGATGTTCTGCTTGAGGATGTTGACGGCGGCACCATCCACGTTGCCCTCGTGGATGTTGCGGATGAAGCTCGCGACGTCGATGCCCGTCGGGCAGGCGCGGGTACAGGGCGCGTCATAACAGTACAGGCAACGGGCGCTCTCGATGGCGGCCTGGCGGGCGGTCAGCGCCGGGGCCAGGTCGGTGAAGCGCTCGGACAACGCGCCGTGCGTGCCGGTGGCGTGGGGCAGGTGCTGGAGTGACTCGATCATTTGGCATCCCTTCTTATCGTGATGGTGCGAACACGACTTCGAATTACGCGGCTTTAAGACCGTCATTCCCGCGCAGGCGGGAATCCATACTGAGTCTCACGCTGAGGCTCACCGACATCTTGCGATACGATTGCCGGCACCTCAGCATGGGGGGAACAGCCCGGTGGGCTATTCCCGCCTGCGCGGAGACGACGTATCGATTTATTTCATCTGCGGAAACGCGAACTCCACTCCGCTGCTCGCCGTATTCGGCCACCGCTGCATGACCGCCTTGTGCCGCGTATAAAACCGCACGCCCTCCGGCCCGTACGCGTGGTGGTCGCCGAACAGGCTTTTCTTCCACCCGCCGAAGCTGTTGAATGCCATCGGCACCGGCAGCGGCACGTTCACGCCCACCATGCCCACTTGCACCTGGCGGACGAATTCGCGCGCCACGCCGCCGTCGCGGGTGAACACGGCCACGCCGTTGCCGTACTCGTTGCGGTTGATGAGTTCCAACGCGCTGCCCACGTCCGGCAGGCGCACGACGCACAGCACGGGCCCGAAGATTTCTTCCCGATAGATCGACATGGATGGCTGCACGTGGTCGAACAGCGTGCCGCCCACGAAGAAGCCGTTGTCGCGTCCCGGCACCTTGAAGCCGCGGCCGTCGACGACGAGGGTCGCGCCCTGCTCCACGCCTTCGCCGATCAGCTTTTCGATGCGCTGCTTGGCCGCGAGCGTGACGACCGGTCCCATCTCGGCGCCGTCCGCCATGCCGTCCGCGATTTTCAAGGCGCGCGTGCGCTCGGCCAGCCGGGCGACCAGCGCATCGCCCGCGTCGCCGATGGCCACCGCCACCGAGATCGCCATGCAGCGCTCGCCGGCCGAGCCGTACGCGGCGCCGATGAGGGCGTCGACGGCCATGTCCATGTCGGCGTCCGGCATCACGACCATGTGGTTTTTGGCGCCGCCCAGCGCCTGCACGCGCTTGCCGGATGCCGAACCGCGCGCATAGATGTATTCCGCGATCGGCGTCGAGCCGACGAAGCTGACGGCCTGGATGTCCGGATGATCGAGCAGCGCGTCGACCGCGCCCTTGTCGCCCTGCACGACGTTGAACACGCCGTCCGGCAGCCCCGCTTCCTTGAGCAGCTGCGCATGCAGCAGCGACGCCGACGGGTCGCGCTCGGACGGCTTCAGGATGAACGTGTTGCCGCATGCGATGGCGACGGGGAACATCCACATCGGCACCATCACGGGGAAGTTGAACGGCGTGATGCCCGCGACGACGCCCAGCGGCTGGCGCATCGACCACGCGTCGATGCCGCGCGCGATCTGGTCCGTGAACTCGCCCTTGAGCAGTTGCGGAATGCCCACCGCGAATTCGACCACCTCGATGCCGCGTGCGACTTCGCCGCGTGCATCGGCGAACGTCTTGCCGTGTTCGCGCACGACCATCGCCGCGAAATCGTCCGTGTGGCGCTGGCACAGCTGCAGGTAGTTGAACAGCACGCGGGCGCGGGACAGCGGGGGCGTCGCGGCCCAGGCCGGAAATGCGGCGCTCGCCGCGGCGACGGCCGCGTTCACGTCGTCGCCACTGGCCAGCGCCACGCGCGCGCAGGGCTCGCCCAGTGCCGGGTTGTAGACGTCGGCGAAGCGTCCGCTGGTACCGCCGAACGCGCTGCCGTTGACGTAGTGATTGATGGTCTCCATGGTCTCTTTCAGTCGAGGTTCTTCAGGACGGCAGCCAGCTTGCCGAACAATTCGTCGATATGCTTCTTCTCCAGCACGAGCGGCGGCGACAGCGCGATGATGTCGCCCGTCACGCGGATCAGGATGCCGTCCGCGAAGGCCTGCTTGAACGCGGCGAAGGCGCGCGCCCCGACCTTGCCGGGGATGCTTTCCAGTTCGATGCCGGCGACGAGGCCGATGGTGCGGATGTCGATCACGTGCGGCAGGCCGCGCAGGCTGTGCACGGCGTCTTCCCAGTACGGTTGCAGCGACTTCGCGTTGTCGAGGATGCCCTGCTCCTTGAACACCTCCAGCGTGGCGAGCGACGCGGCGCACGCGAGCGGGTGGCCGGAATACGTGTAGCCGTGGGCCAGTTCGATGCCGGCCGGCGCGTCCATGAACGCGTCGTGGATGAATTTTTTCGAGAACACGGCACCCATCGGCACGACGCCGTTCGTGAGGCCTTTCGCCGTCGTCATCATGTCCGGCTCGACGTCGAAGTAATCGGCGGCGAACGGCGTCGTCAGGCGGCCGAAGCCCGTGATCACTTCGTCGAAGATCAAGAGGATGCCGTGCTTGCTGCAGATCTCGCGCAGGCGTTTCAGATAACCCTTGGGCGGCACCAGCACGCCCGTCGATCCGGACACCGGTTCGACGATCACGGCGGCGATGGTGGACGGGTCGTGCAGCGCGACGATGCGTTCCAGTTCATCCGCCAGTTCGACGCCGAAGTCCGGCTCGCCGCGCGAGAACGCGTTCTTTTGAAGGTTGTGCGTGTGCGGCAGGTGGTCGACACCCGGCAGCAGCGGCCCGAAGGCTTTGCGGTTCGGCCCGATGCCGCCGACGGACAGGCCGCCGAAACCGACGCCGTGATAGCCCCGTTCGCGCCCGATCAGGCGGGTACGCCCGCCCTCGCCGCGCGCCTTGTGGTAGGCAAGTGCGATCTTGAGGGCGGTATCCACCGCTTCCGATCCGGAGTTGGTGTAGAACACGTGGCCGAACTTGTGGTTCGTGTAGTCCATCAGCCGTTCCGCCAGGTCGAAGGCGGCCGGGTGGCCCATCTGGAAGGTCGGGGCGAAGTCGAGCTGGCCGACCATCTCGCTGACGGCGGCGACGATCTTCGGCTGCGCGTGGCCGCACGGTACGCACCACAGGCCGGCGGTGCCGTCGAGCACGGCGTTGCCGTCGACGTCCTTGTAATACATCCCTTGTGCCGAGACGAGGAGGCGCGGATGCGCCTTGAAGTCGCGGTTGTTGGTGAATGGCATCCAGAAGGATGACATCGATTCGGGTCTGGATTCGTTCATGCGACTTCCTTTATTTGGTGGCCCGTAGGGTGGACGGCTATGCCGTCCGCCCTACAAATTTACCAACTGGCAAAAACAATGATGCAATAATAGACAGCAGAACAACAGTGGCACATATACACAATCAGCAAATGTGGCCAACCGTACTGGTAGCATAGCCTGTACAGTTTTCGGCGTCGTACGCGCGCGCAGCAGTGATGGAGTGGCGATGGAAGCAATGGAAAAAAACGGCAGTGGCGACTGGCCCGTGCTGGCGATCGACCGCCAGCGCCGCGGCAGCCTGGTCGACCAGATCGTCGCGGCCATCGCCGAGATGGTAAATCGGCGCACGCTGCCCGCCGGGACGAAGATGCCGTCCGTTCGACAATTCGCAAAAGTAAACGGCGTCAGCACCTTCACGGTCGTCGAATCGTACGACCGCCTGCTGCACCTGGGCCTGCTGTCGTCGCGGCGCGGCTCCGGCTTCTTCGTCGCGCGCGGCATGGAGGCGCCGGCGCAGCAGGCTTCCCTGCCCGTCTCCGCGAGCGTCGTCGACACGCTCACGCCCGATCTGTATTCCGGCCAGTCGGATGCGCTGCCCGTCGGCGCCGGCTGGCTGCCGCCCGAGTGGTATGGCGAATCGACGATCCTGGACGCCGTGCGCCACGCGATGAAGATCCCGGCTGGCCGGCTGCGCGGCTACGGCCACCCGCTCGGCTTTCCCAGCCTGCGCCAGCATCTCGCCGCCACGCTGTCGGCCGACCTGTGCGCGGTGGAGCCGGAACAGATCCTGCTCACGCACGGCGCGACGCACGCGTTCGACCTCGTGCTGCGGACGCTCACCCGGCCGGGCGACGTCGTGTTCGTCGAAGATCCCGGCTACAGCAACCTGCTCGCGCTCGTGCGCCATCACGGGTGCATCCCCGTCGGCATCCCGCGCGGCGCGCACGGCCTGGATATGGACGTGCTCGCGCGCGAGGCCCAGGCGCGCCAGCCCAAGCTCATGTTCGTCAACACGGTGCTGCAGAATCCCCTCGGCACGTCGCTGTCGCAGACGCAGGCGCATCGGCTGCTGGCGCTGTCCGAGCAATTCGATTTCTGGCTCGTCGAAGACGACATCTACCGCGAACTGGCCGCGCGCGGCGACTCGTCGCTGGCTGCGATGGATGGATTGCGCCGCGTGATCCGCATCGGCAGCTTTTCCAAGACCCTGTCGCCGGTGCTGCGCGTGGGCTCGATCTGCGCGTCCGGCTCGCTGATCCCGGAACTGGTGCGCGTCAAGATGCTCACGGGCCTGACGACGTCGGAAGTGAACGAGCGCGCCGTGTACGACGCCGTCAGCAGCCGCGCCTACCGCAAGCAGGTCGAGCGCCTGATCCTGCAACTCGACGGCGCGCGCGAACGGGCCCTGGAACGCCTCGGCGACGCGGGCCTCGTGCCGCTGGCGAAACCGCGCGGCGGGATGTTCGTCAGCGCCGGCTGGACGGATACGAAACACAACGGCCGCGCCATCGCCGAACGGGCGCTGCGCGCCGGCATCCTGCTGGCGCCGGGCGAATTCTTTTCGCTGCATCCGCCCGACACGGCCTGGTTCCGCTTCAACGTCGCCTATGCCTTCGAGCCTGCGCTGCTCGACTTCCTGCGTTCGATCCGAGGAGAACACCCATGACCATCGCGCCCGTCAAATACCGCGTCGGCCACCGCATCAGTCACAGAGACAAGGTCGAAACGGCGATCCTGGCCGAAGCCGTACGCCAGTTCGCCGAATGCGGCTACGAAGGCACGTCGATCGCCACCGTCGCCGAGCGCGCGGGACTGTCGAAGCAGAACCTGATGTACTACTTCCCGACCAAGCAGGTCTTGTACCAGCGCGTGCTCGACAACGTGCTGGACGACTGGCTCGCGCGCATGGCCTGCCTGGCCGATCCTGGCAAGGACCCGGGCGACGTCCTGCGCGCCTACGTGCGCGCGAAGCTGAACTTCTCGCGCGAGCAGCCGCTGGCCTCGCGCGTGTATGCGATGGAAGTGATCGGCGGCGCCAAGCTGTACGCCGACCAGATCCGCCGCCGCGTGATCCCGCTGCTGCGCGCCGACATCGCCGTGTTCGAGCGCTGGATCGCGGAAGGAAAAATCGCCCCCGTCAACGCCACCCACCTGCTGTTCGCCGTCTGGGCCATGACGCAGTCGTACGCCGACTTCGCCGCGCAGATGACGCTCGTGCTCGACCGCGACCAGCTGCAGCCTTCCGACTTCGACGACGCCGAGCGCCTGATCACCGGCATGGTGCTCGCCGCCGTCGGCCTTCAGGAGAAGCCATGCCCGCCTTGAGCCCCGTCGAACTGTTCACGCCGCGCCTGAAACTGCGCTGGATGGATGAACGCGACATCGAGGCCCACTACGCCGTGTTTTCCGACCCGGAAGTGGCCCGCTACTGGAGCAGCGGCCCGTGGACGTCGCTGGACCAGTCGCGCGACAACATCGCGGCCACGCAAGCCGCGTATGCCGACGGCAGCGGTCTGCGCCTCGGCGTCGAGGTGATCGGGACGGGAGAATTGATCGGCAACGTCAGCCTGCACCGCTTCGTCGACGCGAGCCGGCGCTGCGAACTGGGCTACGCGCTGGCGCGGGCGCACTGGGGCGCCGGCTACGTCAGCGAAGCGCTGCGGGCATTGCTGGGCTATGGCTTTTCCACGCTGGACCTGAACCGCGTCGAGGCCGACGTGGACCCGCGCAACGAGGCGTCGGCGCGGGTGCTGGAAAAGCTCGGGTTTCAAAAGGAAGGCTACATGCCGGAGCGGTGGATCGTGCAGGGCGAGCCGGCGGACACCGTCTACTACGGCCTGCTGCGCCGGCACTGGAACGGCTGAACGACCATCACCACTCGTGCGCCGTGCGCTGCCACGCCGGCAGCGCCTGGATGCGCTCGAACCACGCCAGCAGGTGCGGATAGGCGTCCAGCGGCAGCCGCGACTTCTCCTTGTACATGAGCGGCGCCACGACGGCGTAGTCGGCCAGGGTCACGTCGTCGCCGACGAGCCAGCGGCGCGTGGCCAGGTGCCGGTCCAGCACGCGGGCCGCCTCCGCCAGGTCGGATTCGCCGCGCGCCACTTCCTTCGGATCCGCATCCTGGCCGGTGACGAATTTCTTCCAGATATGTTCCCACGTGAGCACGCCGATGGCCGGGGCAAAATGCTGGCAGGCCCAGAACATCCAGCGGCTCACGTCCGCCCGCGCCCGGCGCTCCTGCGGCCACACGGTCTGGCCCGGCGTGCCGTCGGCCAGGTATTGCATGATCGCGCACGATTCCCACAGGGCGAAGTCGCCGTCGATCAGCACGGGGAGCTTGCTGTTGGGGTTGACTTCCTCGAGGCGGCGCCGGTCGTCCTGGCTGGCCAGGTTGATCTCGACGAGATCGAACGCGATGTCGAGGTGGGCGGCCGCCAGCAGCACGCGGCGGGTGTTGGACGAGTAGTGGTTGTAGTAGAGCTGCATTGCCGTCTCCTGGTGGGTTGGTTGATGCAACAATAGTAAGGCCCTGCCCTGACAGATTCTGTCAGGAGTATTCCGGGATGTCGTACTCCTTCCGCCAGCGCCGCAGCAGTTGATGGCGCGGCGACGGATAGCGTTCCGTACTGGTTTCGGCGCGCACGATCCGGTCGACGCGGAAGTGGCGGATCGCCGCGCGCAGTTCGCACCACGCCGCCATCACCCGCTTGCCCTCGAAAAAGGCGAGCGCGAACGGCCATACGATGCGTTCCGTCGCCGTGTCGCGTTCGTCGCGGTAGGCGATGCGCAGCTTGCACTGGCGCCGGATCGCCTCGCGCGTGGGCTGGATGAATGCCTCGACCGGCGCCGCGGCCGGAAAGGCCGGCACCCACAGGCTCGTCTCGGCCATGTGGTCGCGCAGGTCGCGCGGCGTGGCGGTCGCGATCTTGGCCAGCGTGCGGTCGGCTGCGGCGGACAGCGCCGGGTCGCCCTGCTGGCGCACCCAGCGCGCGCCCAGCACGAGGGCTTCCAGTTCGTCGGCGTCGAACATCAGCGGCGGCAGGAAGAACCCGGTGCGCAGCACGTAGCCGACGCCCGCCGAGCCGTCGACGGGCGCGCCCAGCTGGACAAGCGTCTGGATGTCGCGGTAGATGGTGCGTTCGGACACGCCGAGACGCTCGGCCAGCGCGCAGGCCGTCACCGGGCGGCGGTGGCCGCGCAGGGCATCCATCAATTGGAACAGGCGTCCGGTGCGGCTCATGGTGTGCGGCGATCCGGGCGCGGGCTAAGCAGTTTCATGAACGACATCATATTACGCCGGGCCCGCCGGGTCCAGACCGACCGCCCATCCGGCCGCACGACCCCTCATCCCGCGTTTTCGGCAGTTCGTCGGCACCCTGTGGCCACCATGCAGCCTGGGATGTAGAGTGACTCCATCACAACACGTTACCGCCCCAGGAGTCATCATGACCAAGTCTAATTTCCGCAGTTTCGCCGCCACGATGGAAGACCTCGCCCGCGACATCGTCGACGCGTGCCGCCGCGCCGTGCGCACCATCGCCGCCATGCCGTGGCCGGCGATGCTGGCCTGCTGCATCGCCCTCGCCTTCGTGATCAGCATCCTACCGCTGGCGCTGTTCCTGTTCGTCCTGTTCATGGGCCTCAAGGTGATCGTCGGCGCCTTCGTCGTCGATCACCGCCGTACGAATCGGGAACAATTCGGCGAGCACTACGGCAAGCAATAAGCAAGGAACGCCATGCGCGCCAGCGACATCAACCGCGTACTCGACTTCGTACGCGACGCCTTCAACGAAGCCAGCAAGCTGTGGTGGCGCTTCTTCGACTGGCTCGCCGTCGTCGAGTGGCGCCAGCTGTTCCTCACGTGGTTCTTCGTCCTGATCTTCTTCGGGATGCTGAACACGCCTGAGCCGGGAGTCTGGTACATCTTCATCTCGTTCGCCGTCAAAGTGCTCGCGGGCGGCAAGCGCAAGGCCGAGCTGACGGCGCGCGAGGCGACGGCGCAGGCCAACGTGGCGACGCTGGAGCGCCGCCTGATGGAAGCCCGGATGGCCGCGCTGCAGGCCCAGGTCGAACCGCACTTCCTGTTCAACACGCTGGCGCTGATCGGCCAGCTGATCGAGACCGACCCGAAGGAAGCGGCGCGCGTGCACGCCCACCTGATCGACTACCTGCGTTCCACCCTGCCGCAGATGCGCCAGCGCGGCGGCGCCACGCTCGGCAAGCAAGTGGAACTGTCGCGGGCCTACCTCGCCATCATGCAGGCGCGGATGAAGGAACGGCTGCACGTGCGCTTCGACGTGCCCGACTTCCTCGGCAGCGCGCCGTTCCCGCCGATGATGCTGCAGACCCTGATCGAGAACGCCATCAAGCACGGCCTGGAGCCGAAGATCGAAGGCGGCACCGTCGCCGTGCGCGCGCACGTGGTGGGGGCGGACCTGCACGTGGAAGTGTGCGACGATGGCGTCGGCATCGACCCGCACGCGGACGACGGCGTCGGCCTCGCCAACATCCGCGAGCGCCTGCAGCTGCTGTACGGCGCCGATGCCGCGCTGGACATCACCACCCCGCCGGGCGGCGGCGCCTGCGCCACGATCCGGCTGCCCTACAAGATGATGGAGGACGCATGAGCCCCGAAGTTCGCCCGGTGACCGCCCTGATCGCCGACGACGAAGCGCCCATGCGCGACCTGCTGCGGTCGCGCCTGGCAAGCGTGTGGCCGGACCTGCAGATCGTGGCCGAGGCGGCGAACGGCGTGGAAGCCGTCGAACTGGGCGAACGCTTCCAACCCGACATCGCCTTCCTCGACATCCGCATGCCGGGCCTGTCCGGCATCGAGGCGGCGCGCAGGCTGTACGAACGCTCGCACATCGTGTTCGCCACGGCCTACGACCAGTACGCGCTGGACGCGTTCGCCCAGGGCGCGCTCGACTACCTGTTGAAACCCGTGTCGGCGGAACGGCTCGCGACCACGTGCGCGCGGCTGCAGGCGCGGATACGCGCACGTGAAAAGGCGGAGGCGGCGCCGCAGGACATCGGCCGCGAGCTGGCGAAGCTGACGGCCCTGCTGGAAAACAAGGGCAAGCCTACGACGCCGGCTTATCTGCGCTGGATCCAGGCCCAGGTCGGTTCCAGCCTGCGCATGGTGAGCACGCGCGAGATCCTGTTCTTCCAGTCCGACGAAAAATACACGCGCGTGCAGACGGTCGGCGCGGAGTTTCTGATCCGCAAGACGTTGAAGGAATTGCTGGACGAGCTCGACCCGGACGAGTTCTGGCGCATCCACCGCTCCACGCTCGTGCGCGTGGACGCCATCGCCGAGGTCAAGCGCGACCTGCGCGGGCGCCAGATGCTCAAGGTGCGCGGCTATCCGGGCGAGCTGGAAGTCAGCCGCAACCACAGCTATCTGTTCCAGCAGATGTGAATCCATCGTGCGGCTGTTACGATGAGGGCTCCACCCGACAGGAGCCTGCCATGCCCTCGATCGCCATCCCCTGCCTGCGCTATCGCGACACCCCCGCCGCCATCGACTGGCTGTGCGAAGTCTTCGGCTTCGCCTGCCAGGTCGCCGTGCCCGGCATCGACGGCGCCATCGCCCACGCGCAACTGACGCTCGGCGACGGCATGATCATGCTGGGTTCGGTCAGCGACGAAGGGGAATATGGCAAGGTGCTCGTGCAGCCGGACGAGATCAAGGGCCGCCAGACCCAGACCGTCTACCTGCAGGTGAACGACGCCGACCGCGTCTGCGAGCGGGCGCGCAATGCGGGGGCCGTCATCCTGCAGGAACCGGCCGACACGGAATTCGGCAGCCGCGGCTTCATGTGCCGCGATCCCGAGGGGCATGTGTGGAATGTCGGGACGTATGATCCGTGGAAGCCGGAGGATTTGTTCGCCACGAACGCCTAGCGTCGTTCCCGCCTGTGCGGGAACGACGGGCTTGGTTCAGCTGAACAGCCCTTCGTCCGACCCATCCCCATCGAAGAACCCCTGGCCGCCATCCAGGCTGCCATTGTCGACACTGCTGTCGAACAACCCTTCCGACGGGCCATCGTCCAGCACCCGGTCGACATCGCCCAGCCCCGCCTGGTCGGCCAGCGAACTGCCGGACTGGTCGCTGAACAGGTTGTTGGACGGATCGTCGCTGTTCAGCAGGCGGTTGCCGCCGCCGTGGTCGTGGTGGCTGAACATGTTTTCCAGCCCCTGGAACAGGAAGCCGCCGGCCGCGACACCGGCTGCCGTCGCCGCGATCGAACCGAGCGTGCCGCCCAAGCCGCCGCGCAAAAAGCCGGACGACGGCGCGCTCTGGTATTGCGGCTGGTATTGAGGCTGATACGGCGGCTGGGTTTGATACGGTTGCTGGGTATCGCGCTGGTAGGACTGGGACGGCTGCGTCCTGCCGCTATTGCCCCAGGAATTTGCGTCGAGGAATTTACCGTCGCCGCCTTGCTGACCGGAACGTGCCTGCTGCAACTGGCTTTCCAGGCCGGCGATGCGGTCCTTGGCGTTGTTCAGGGCTTGTTCGAGCAGCAATGCCCTTTGCACCAGCAGGTAGGCGGCATCCGGCTGCTGGGCCACGGCACGCTGGATCAGGGCATCCGCTTCCGGGTCCTTCTGGATCCCGCGGGCCTGGATCAGCTGGCTCAGGAAATCGTGCAACATCTGCGAATCTTGCGGGCTCATGACATCTGCTCCTTTGAATTGACGGATAGCCCACATGTTGTGGGCATGTCCGTGAATTCAAGTTTGACAGCATCCGGGCAAGATTGCCTTAAACGGCGCTGAACCGTGCGCCCCGCGGGATTATTTTTGAAGGTCCCGGCCGCCGAAGGCGTTCGGCAGTTGCGCGGCGGCCGTCGTTTCCATCACGTCGCCTTTCAGGTTCGTCAGCACGACCGGCAGGTCGTTGCCGCCCAGTTCCAGGATCACCTGGCGGCAGGCGCCGCACGGCGCGATCGGCCCGTCCGTGTCGCCGATCACGGCCAGCGCCGCGAAGTCGCCCGGCACGTAGCCGAGGGCGATGGCGGAAAAGAACGCCGTGCGCTCGGCGCAGTTGCACAGGCCGTAGGACGCATTCTCGACGTTACAGCCGCGGAACACGCGGCCGTCCTTCGTTTCGAGGGCGGCGCCCACCTTGAAGCGCGAGTACGGCGTGTAGGCCACATCGCGCGCGGCGCGGGCTTCGGCGATCAGTTTTTCGTATTTCATGGGAGCTCCTGGAAACGTGGTCCCCGCGGAGGCGGGTAGCGCCACCGGCGCTCGCCCCAATTTGCTCGCGCTGTCGAGACGCCGGCAGACTTGGCGGGAACAGCCCGCTGGGCTGTTCCCGCCTGCGTGGGAGCGACGGTGACCATGCTGTCGATTACGGACGAATCGTTTTGTAGATCATCGGCTGCGCAGCCGGTTGTTCTTGCGCGATGCGATACGCCGCCTGCACTTCGCGCACGGCCCGTTCGGCGGCATCCTGCGTGCGCGCGTGCACGAGCGCCAGCGGCTGGCCGGCTTCGATCTTCGTGCCCAGCTCGACGAGGCCCGTGAGGCCGACGGCGAAGTCGATCGGGTCTTGCGGACGGATACGCCCGCCGCCCAGGCCGACGACGGCCAGGCCCAGGCCGCGGCAATCCGTCGCGTACGCATAGCCGCTTTCCAGCGCGGGCACGGGCACGACGATCGGGGCCTTGGCGAGGTGCGCATCCGGATTGTCCATCAGGTCGGCCGGGCCGCCCAATGCGGTCACCATGCGCGCGAAACGCTCGGCCGCTTCGCCCGAATCGAGCGCATGCTGCAGTTTCGCGCGCGCCGCCTCCTCGGTGGCCGCGAGGCCGGACAGCACGAGCATCTCGGCGCACAGGGCCATCGTCACCTCGTGCAGGCGCGCCGGACGCGCTGCGCCGGTCAGGTAATCGATCGCCACGCGCACCTCGACGGCATTGCCGGCCGCCGGGCACAGCGACTCGTTCATGCCGGTCAGGATCGCGGACGTGCGGGTGCCGGCGCCGTTGCCGACGTGGACGATGGATTCGGCCAGCTCGACGGATTTTTCATACGTCGGCATGAACGCGCCGCTGCCGGCCTTGACGTCCATGACGAGCGCGTCCAGGCCGGCCGCCAGCTTCTTCGACAGGATCGAGCCGGTGATCATGGCGACGGATTCCACGGTGGCCGTCGTGTCGCGGATGCTGTAGAAACGCTTGTCGGCCGGCGCCAGCTGCGCGGTCTGGCCGATGATGGCGACGCCGATCTCCTTCACCACCTTGCGGAACAGTTCCGGGTCCGGCACGGTGCAATAGCCGGGAATCGAATCGAATTTGTCGAGCGTGCCGCCCGTGTGGCCGAGGCCGCGGCCGGAAATCATCGGCACGAAACCGCCGCATGCCGCGATCATCGGGCCGAGCATCAGCGAGACGACGTCGCCCACGCCGCCCGTCGAGTGCTTGTCGACCACGGGACCGGGCAGGTTCAGCGATTTCCATTCCATGACTTGGCCGGAATCGCGCATCGCCAGCGTGAAGGCGACGCGCTCGTCCATCGTCATGTCGTTGAAGTAGACGGCCATCGCGAGCGCGGCGATCTGGCCTTCGGTGACGCTGCCGTCGGGGATGCCGCGTACGAAGAAGCGGATCTCTTCCGCGGTGAGCGTGCCACCGTCGCGCTTTTTGCGGACGATTTCTTGGGGGAGGAACATGATATTTCCCGTATAAGAGTGATCTCTACACGTCGTTCCCGCGGAAGCGGGAACCCATGCTGAGCTGTCGAAGTCCGCTCAGGCGCGACGATACGCAGTCGACCGACTTCGGCGCTTCCGTATGGATTCCCGCCTGCGCGGGAATGACGGTTTCGGGGTTCCGGGCCTTAAACGCCGTACGGAATCCACACGTTTTTCACCTGGCTCGCATGTTGCAGCACCGTGCGCCCACCCGCCTGCTTCGCATCGAACCAGTCGCGCCCTTTCGCGCCGCCCGTCCACGTGCGCTTCAGCGACTCGGCCGCCAGGCGCTCCACTTCCGCGCACCCTTCCGCCGAACCGTCGTGGCGCCACACGGCATCCACGTCGAAGTGCGACGCCAGGGTGCGCGCCAGTTCGTCGTGGCTGCCGGTGACGATGTTCAGCGCGCCGCCCGGCAGGTCGGACGTATCGAGCACCTGGTACAGGTCCACGCTCGAGAGCGGATGCACTTCCGACGGCACCGCGATCACGCGGTTGCCCAGCGCCAGCGCGGGCGCCACGAGCGAGATGAAGCCCAGCAGCGGGTTCTCGTTCGGGCACACGATGCCGATCACGCCCACCGGTTCGTTCAGCGCGACGGTGATGCCGTGCATCGGCGGCTGGTGCGCCAGGCCGTCGTATTTGTCGGCCCAGGCGGCCCAGTAGAACAGGCGCTCGATCGATGCCTGCACTTCGCGTGCCGCATCCCTGGCGCCCGTCTGCGCGGCGATGCGCGCGGCGAATTCGTCGGCGCGCACGGCCAGGTTTTCAGCGATGTAGTACAGCACCTGCGCGCGGTTGTGCGCGGTCGCTTTCGCCCAGCCGGACGCCTTGTGCGCCGCCTCGACGGCATTGCGGATGTCCTTGCGGTTGCCCTCGCCCACGTCGGCCAGGAACTCGCCGTTCGCGCCCACGATCGCGCGGCTGTACGCGCCGTCCGGGCGCGCCTGCTTGCCGCCGATGTACAGCTTGGCCGTGCGGTCGACCGCGAACGGGTTGTCGCCGCTCGCCAGCTTCACCTTACCCTTTTCCGCGACGACCGGCGCGGCGGGACGCGCATCTTCCGCCAGCGGCATCAGGTATTCAACCATGCCCTCTTTGCCGCCCTCGCGGCCGAAACCCGATTCCTTGTAGCCGCCGAAGCCGCACGCGGCGTCGAACTGGTTGGCCGTGTTGATCCACACGACGCCGGCCTTGATCTGCGGGGCGACGTCCAGCGCGAGGCTGATCGATTCGCTCCACACGCACGCGGCGAGGCCGTACACGGTATTGTTCGCGAGCTGCACCGCTTCGCCCGGCGTGCGGAAGCTCGACGCGACGAGCACGGGGCCGAAGATTTCCGTCTGCGCTACGGTCGCCGACGTCGACGCGCCCGTGATCAGGGTCGGCAGATACCAGGCACCGGCTTGCGGCGTCTCCGCTTCCGGTTGCCAGATCTCGCAGCCTTCGGCGCGCGCCGATTCCACGAGGCCGTGGATGCGCTGCTGCTGCACCGGGTCGACCAGCGCGCCGATGTCGTTCGACTTATCCAGCGGCGAGCCGACGCGCAGATTGCGCATGCGCGCCTTGACCTTCTCGATGAAGCGCGGGTAGACGGATTCCTGCACGAGCAGGCGCGAACCGGCGCAGCAGACCTGGCCCTGGTTGAACCAGATCGAATCGACGAGACCTTCGACGGCCGCGTCCAGGTCGGCGTCGTCGAACACGATGAACGGCGACTTGCCGCCCAGTTCCAGCGACAGTTTTTTACCGGTACCGGCCGTGGCCTTGCGGATGATGCGGCCCACTTCCGTCGAACCGGTGAACGCCAGCTTGTCGATGCCCGGATGGTTGACGATCGCCTCGCCCACGCGGCCGTCGCCCGTGACGATGTTGACGACGCCCGCGGGTACGCCCGCCTGCTGGCAGATCTCGGCGAACAGCAGTGCGGTCAACGACGTGAATTCGGCCGGCTTGAAGACGACGGTGTTGCCGGCGGCGAGCGCGGGTGCGATCTTCCAGGCCAGCATCAAGAGCGGGAAGTTCCACGGCACGATCTGGCCGACGACGCCGACGGCGCGATAGTCCGCGAATTCTTCCGACTGCAGCTGGGCCCAGCCGGCGTGGTGATAGAAGTGACGGGCGGCCAGCGGCAGGTCGGCATCGCGCGTCTCGCGGATGGTCTTGCCGTTGTCCAGCGTCTCGAGCACGGCGAACAGGCGCGAATGCTTTTGCAGCAGGCGCGCCAGCGCGTACAGCACTTTCGCGCGGCCGTGGCCACCCAGGGCTACCCAGCCCGGCTGCGCGCGGCGCGCGGCTTCCACGGCGCGGTCGACGTCGGCCTGGGACGCTTGCGTCACCTGCGCCAGCTCGCTGCCGTCGGCCGGGTTGAACGAGCCGAAGGTGTCAAGCGCGTCAAGCCAGGCGCCGTCGACGAACAGGCCGAAACGGCGGCCATGCGACTCCAGCCACGCTTGCGCTTCCTTGGTGCTCTCGGGTGCGGGGCCGTAATCCATAGTTTGCAGAATCTCTTTAATTGTGGGCATGACAGGTCCGTTGTCGATCAAGGTTGCGCGTGGCGGAATGCGGCCGAATAGCTGCCGGTGACGTAGTGTTCGAGCTGGCGCTCGATGTCGGTCAGGAGGCTCGACGCACCGATGCGGAACAGGTGCGGCTGCAGCCATTCGTTGCCCAGCTCTTCCTTCATCACGGTCAGGTATTGCAGTGCGGCCTTGGCGGAGGACACACCCCCGGCCGGCTTGTAGCCGACCTTGTAGCCGGTGCGTTCATAGTACTCGCGGATCGCTCGTACCATCACCAGCGACACGGGAATGGTCGCGTTCACACCTTCCTTGCCGGTCGATGTCTTGATGAAATCGGCGCCTGCCATCATGCAGACCCACGACGCTTTTGCTACGTTCTCCAACGTGACGAGATCGCCCGTCGCGAGGATCGCCTTCACATGCGCCTCGCCGCACGCCTGGCGGTAGGCGACCATCTCGTCGTACAGCGCCTGCCAGTTTCCGGTCAGGACGTGCTGCCGCGTGATCACGATGTCGATCTCGGTGGCGCCGGCGGCGACGGACAGCTCGATCTCGCGGATCTTCGTTTCAAGGCTGGACAGGCCGGCCGGGAACGCGGTGGAGACGGCCGCGATGGGCAGGCGGCCCTGCAGCACCTGCGCGGCCGGCTCGATCATCTCGTGGTAGACGCACACGGCGCCCGTCGTCAGCGAATCCAGGCCGAGGGCCTGCATCAGGTCCGCGCGCAGCGGACGCATCGCCTTGCGGCACAGGCGCTCGACGCGGCCGGGGGTATCGTCGCCGGACAGCGTGGTCAGGTCGATGCACTCGATGGCGCGGATCAGCCACGCGGCCTGGTACTCCTTCTTGACCGTGCGGCGGTTCGCCAGGCTGGCGGCGCGGCGGTCGGCGGCGTTGCGGTTGACCTTCAGGTGGTTGATCCAGCCCAGGTCGAGGTCGATGGCCGTGTTACGTTTAAAGTCCAAATTCGGGCTCATAGCAAAGCAGTTCCGTTGGCAAGGGGTTTGACGCCGAGGTGGTGCGCCAGGGTGGCGCCGATGTCGGAGAACGTGTCGGACACGGGCAGCTCGCGCGCGGGCGCGGCCGGGCCGAAGAACAGCATCGGAATGTGTTCGCGCGTGTGGTCGGAACCGGCCCACGTCGGGTCGCAGCCGTGGTCCGCCGTGATGACGACGAGGTCGCCCTGTTTCAGCTTGGCGATGAAGTCCGGCAGGCGCGCATCCAGTTCGTGCAGCGCGTTCGCATAGCCCGCGACGTCGCGGCGGTGGCCGAAGTGCATGTCGAAGTCGACGAAATTCACGAACGTGAGCGATTTGTCGGGTGCGGTGTCCGCCACTTCCAGCAGGCGGTCGAACAGCGCCATGTTGTCGGCGCCCTTGATGAGTTGCGTCACGCCCTGGCCGGCAAAAATATCGCTGATCTTGCCGAGCGCGATCACCTCGCCGCCGGCATCCTTCACGTGGTCCAGCAAGGTGGGCGCGACGGGCGGCACGGCGTAGTCGTGGCGGTTGCTCGTGCGCTTGTAGTTGCCGTTCGCGCCCGTGAACGGACGCGCGATCACGCGGCCGATGTTGTACGGTTTGACCAGTTCGTACGCGGCTTCGCATACCTGGTACAGGCGTTCGAGGCCGAAGTGTTCTTCGTGCGCGGCGATCTGCATCACGGAGTCGGCCGACGTGTAGATGATCGGCTTGCCGGTGGCGACGTGTTCATCGCCCAGTTCCGTGATGATGGTCGTGCCGGACGCGTGGCAGTTGCCCAGCCAGCCCGGCACGTTCGTGATCTCGGCCAGTTGATCGGTCAACTCTTGCGGGAAGGTGGGGACGGTCTTCGGGAAGTAACCCCAGTCGAACAGCACGGGCACGCCGGCGATTTCCCAGTGGCCGCTCTGGGTGTCCTTGCCGGTCGACCGTTCGCGCGCGACGCTCCATGCGCCGGTAAAACCATCGCGCTTGCTAAAACCCGCGGGCCATTCGCCGCTGGCCTTGTGCGCGGCGGCGCCCAGGCCGATGCTTTCGAGGTTGGGCAGCGACAGCGGCTTGCCCGCATCGAGCGCCCACTTCGCGATGTGGCCGAGGGTGTTGGCGCCCGCGTCGCCGTATTTGCCGGCGTCGGGCAAGGCGCCCAGGCCGAAGGAGTCCAGCAGGAGGATGAATGCGCGTGACATGTTTTTATCCGTCCAATTCAGAATAATCCGCCGTTCCCGGCATTGCCGGGACCGACTCCCCGCGCAGGCGGGGATCCATGCTGAGTCCCGGAACTCGTTATCGTAAGCATGCCCGGTAACGGTGACGGGAGCCTCAGCTTGGGTTCCCGCTTTCGCGGGAACGACGGTGTGTTTAGGCCGCGTTAGTCGTTTTACCCAGTCGTTCAATAAACCCGTGGATCAGCGTGACCATATCCTTGGCCGCAATCGCAGCATACTTCAGCGTCTGCTCGTGCGACAGCGGGAACGGGGTCAGGCCCTCGGCCAGGTTCGTGATGGCGGAGACACCCGCGACCTTCAACCCGCAGTGACGCGCCGAGATCACTTCCGGCACGACGGACATGCCGACGACGTCCGCGCCCAGCGCCTTGAACGCGCGGATTTCGGCGGCCGTCTCGAAGTTCGGGCCCGGGCACGCCAGGTATACGCCTTCGTTCACGTTGATGTTCTTCTCCGCCGCCGTGGCCTTGATCAGGTCGCGGATCCCGGCATCGTACGCGTTGGCCATGCTGAAGAAGCGTGGGCCGAAGCGGTCGTCGTTCGGGCCGGCCATCGGGCTGCCCGGCAGCAGGTTGATGTGGTCGGTCAGCACCACGACGCTGCCCGCATCCACTTCGGCACGCAGCGAACCGGCGGCGTTCGTCACGAACAGCAGTTCGCAGCCGATCAATTTAAAGGTGCGCACGGCCGATGTCATCACGGCCGGACCATAGCCTTCGTAGAAGTGGCCGCGGCCCTTCATGCACACGACCGGCACGCCGGCCAGCATGCCCAATACCAGTTCGCCGGCGTGGCCATGCACGGTGCTGATCGGGAAGCCCGGCAGGTCGGCATAGCTGATCGCCACCATGTCCGTCATCTGCTCGGCCAGCACGCCGAGGCCGGACCCGAGGATCAGGGCCACGCGCGGCGTGAAACCCGGCTTGCGGGCGCGGATGACGTCGGCGGCTTCGAAGGGAGTGTTGCTGAAGGAGTGAGTAGTCATTGTCGCGGTCTGATCGAAGATTGGGCCGGTGTGTGCACCGAAATGTGGCAACTATGCATGATTGTGAATTGGTATGGCAAATACCATTTTTCTGGTCGATTTATATCTTCGCGGTATAAATTCGCGCTAGACTTCGAGCATGGTCGTTGACCCTGGCTAAACATATGTTTAAGATGAAAAACAAAAGTTTAACCCATCCGCTATCGTGACCGAATCATCAAAAAAACAACAGCTGTACGAGGCCATCCGCGCGAACCCGTTCATCTCGCAGCAAGACCTCGCCAACCAGCTGGGCTTGTCGCGGTCGGCCGTGGCCGGATATATCGCGGGCCTGATCCGCGAGCGCAGGCTGCTCGGGCGCGCCTACGTGCTCCCGGACCACCGCCCCGTCGTCTGCGTGGGCGCGGCGAACCTCGACCGCAAGCTGCGCTCGACCGACGCGCTCGCGCTGCGCACGTCGAACCCGGCCAGCCAGAGCGAATCGTTCGGCGGCGTGGCGCGCAACATCGCCGAGAACCTGGCGCGGCTGGGCACGACGGTCGCGCTGCTGACGGCCATCGGCGCGGACACCTCGGGCGCCGCCCTGCTCGCCCACGCGGAAAGCCTCGGCATCGACGTGCGCGGCGCCCTGCGCCTGGACGGCTGCTGCAGCGGCACGTACACGGCGGTGCTCGATCGCGACGGCGAGATGGTCGTCGCGCTGGCCGATATGGCCTTATATGACCGCATGGACCCGGCCTTCGTCGACGCGCGCCAGGCGCAGCTCGCGGGCGCCGCCCTCGTCGTCGCGGACCTGAACCTCCCGCGGGACACCGTCGCCGCCCTCGCCCACCAGGCACGCCGCAACGGCACGCCGCTCGTGCTGGTGGCCGTGTCCGAACCGAAGATGGCGCGCCTGCCCGACGACCTGTCCGGCGTGCGCCTGCTGATCCTCAACGCCGGCGAGCTGGCGGCGAGAGCCGGCCGGCCGCTGCCGGACGACGATGCGCTCAAAGCGGCCATGCGCGAAGTCCGGGCCCAGGGCGCGCGCGACCTCGTCGTCACGCGCGGTGCGCGCGGCGTCCTCGTCACGGCCGGCAACGATATCGTCGACCTGCCCGCGCCGCCTGCCGACGTCGTCGACGTGACGGGCGCCGGCGACGCGTTCGCGGCGGCCGTCTGCTGGTCGCTCGTGCAGGACAACAGTAACAACGGCGGCGCCGAGGACCTGGTGCTGGCCTGCCGGCGCGGCCTGCATCTGTCGGCCCTCACCTTGGGCGTGCCCGAAACGGTGCATCCCGGCCTGGGACCGGACAGCCTCGCCACCGAACATCCTTTGCAATGACAGGACCGAACATGCAAACCTTCCTCCAGTTTTCTCCCGAAGTCGCGGCCGCGCGCGCGGCCGGCAAGCCCGTCGTCGCGCTCGAATCGACGATCATCTCGCACGGCATGCCGTATCCGCAGAACGTGCAGACGGCGCGCGAGGTCGAGCAGGTCATCCGCGACGCCGGCGCCGTGCCGGCCACCATCGCCCTCATCGACGGCAAGATCTGCGTGGGCCTGGCCGACGACCAGCTCGAACAACTGGGCAATGCGCAAGGCGCCTTGAAGGTGAGCCGGCGCGACCTCGCGTACGTGCTGGCCGAGAAAAAGCTGGGCGCGACGACGGTCGCGGCCACGATGATCTGCGCGGCGCTGGCCGGCATCGAGGTGTTCGTCACGGGCGGCATCGGCGGCGTGCACCGGGGCGCCGAGACGAGCTTCGACATCTCGGCCGACCTGCAGGAACTGGCGCGAACGAACGTCGCCGTCGTGTGCGCGGGCGTGAAATCCATCCTCGACATCGGCCTCACGCTGGAATACCTGGAGACGCATGGCGTGCCGGTGGTCAGCGTCGGCCAGCCCGGCTTCCCCGCGTTCTTCACGCGCGAATCCGGCTTTCCCGCCGACTTCCAGCTCGACACGCCGGAGCAGCAGGCCCGCTTCATCCGCACCAAGTGGCAATTGGGGTTGTCGGGCGGCGTCGTCGTCAGCAATCCGGTGCCGGCGGCAGCCGCGCTGGAGAACGACGAAATCGACGGCATCATCGCCCAGGCGCTGCGCGAGGCCGACGAACAAGGCGTGAAGGGCAAGGCCGTGACGCCGTTCCTGCTGGCCCGCATCAAGGACCTGACGGGCGGCCGCAGCCTCGCCACCAACATCGCGCTCGTGAAACACAATGCCCTCGTCGGCGCCCGCCTCGCGGTGGCGCTGCACGCGGCAGTCCACGTTTGAGACCATCATGTCGATCGACCTGAAGCAGCTGAAATACTTCCTGGCGGTGGCCGAAGAAAAAAGCTTCAGCCGCGCCGCCGAGCGCCTGCACATCTCGCAGCCGCCGTTGTCGCAGCAGATCATGAAGCTGGAGAGCGAACTCGGGGTACGCCTGTTCGCGCGCACGACGCGCAGCTTCGAACTGACCGTCGCCGGCCGTGCGCTGATGCACGAAGCGGCCGACCTGCTGGGCCGCATGCGCATGACCATCGACACGATCCGCCAGATCGACCGCGGCGAGGTCGGGCGCCTGCGCGTGGGCATCGTCGGCTCGGCGATGTGGGGCCCGATTCCCGGCCTGCTGGAACAGTTCCAGAGCCAGTTCCCGCGCGTGACCTGGACGATCCACGAACTGGGTCCGAACGACCAGTGGGACGCGCTGCGCGGACGCCAGATCGACGTCGGTTTCTGGCGCGAGCCGAGGATCGACGACGACATGCTGAGGAACGCGGGCCTGCGCCAGGAACTGTGCTTCCGCGAGGACGTGTGCGTGGCCATCAATGCCCAGCATCCGCTGGCGCAGCAGGACGCCATCGAACTGATCGACATCGCCCACGAACCGATGCTGACCCTGCACCTGGACCAGTCGGCCGAACCGCGCTACCTGATCCAGTGCTGCGTCAACGCGGGCTTCCAGCCGGCGATCTTCCAGGAGGCGGCCGAGCCGCAAACCCTGCTCGCGATGGTCGGCGCGGGGCTGGGCGTCGCGCTGATGCCGTCGACGACGAGCCGCATCGGCTGGCCGGGCGTGCGCTTCCTGCCGGTGCGCACGAATCCGCCGTCGGCCAATCTGTACATCACGTATCCGACGCAGGACGATGCGCCGGTCGTGCGGGCGTTTTTGAAGATCTTGAATCCGGCGGGCGAATGAGCGTAGGGTGGGCATTCGAGGCCGGGGCCTCAAATGAAACATGCCCACGCGTAACGCCGGCGACGTGCAAACGCCACGCGTGGGCACATGATTGATGCCCGCGGCATCAATCACTGCACCCTACGCACGATTTAATGGGTGGCTCCGCCAGCTTCCACTGCGTCGCTGTCCGTCACCACCGCCACCTCGACCGCGATGCGCAGCGCATCGACGATATCGCGCAGCGCCATCGACGGCGGCCGCTCCGGCCGGTCCGCGGCCTGCTCGGGCAGGAACGGCACGTGGATGAAGCCGGCCTTCAGCGGCTGACCCACCGACTGGTGCATCAACCCATAGAACACGTGGTTGCACACGAACGTGCCGGCGGTCTGGGACACCCCGGCCGGAAAGCCGCGCAGCCGCAGCGCTTTCACGATGGCCTTGACGGGCAGCGTGCTGAAATACGCGGCCGGGCCGTCCGCCACGATGGGCGTGTCGACGGGTTGTGCCCCTGCGTTGTCGCGGATGGACGCGTCGTCGACGTTGATGGCCACGCGCTCCAGCGAAATCTCGGAGCGGCCGCCGGCCTGGCCGACGGCGATCACGATGTCGGGCTTGACGCCCGCGATGGCGTCGCGCAGGACGTCGCGCGCGCTGCCGAACACGCACGGCAGCTGGCGCGCGACGACCGCGAAGCCCGGCCCGGACCAGCCGTCAAGTAGCCGCACGGCTTCCCACGACGGGTTGATGGTGGCGCCGTTGAAAGGTTCGAACCCGGTCAGGAGGATGGTCTTGACGGGAGCTTGGGAAGTGGGTGCGGTCATGGTCGCCTCATCGATACATCAGGAAGTACAGCAAAACGATATTCGCGCCCAGCAGCGGCAACGCGGTCGGCAGCTGGGCCTTGATCACGGCGTTCTTGTCGGGCAGTTCGAGCAGCGCCGCCGGCACGATATTGAAATTCGCCGCCATCGGCGTCATCAGCGTACCGCAATAGGCGCTGAACATGCCGATCGCCGCCATCACGGCCGGATTGGCATGGTACACCCCGACCAGGACGGGAATCCCGATGCCGCCCGCGATGACGGGAAACGCGGCGAAGCCATTGCCCATCACGACGGTAAATAATGCCATGCCCACGCAGAACGCGGCGCAGGCCAGCAGCCGCGAATCGAGCGGGATGTAGCTGGTCGCGACGTGCGCCACGGCCTTGCCGACGCCCGCCTCGGAAAACAGCAGGCCGAGCACGGCCAGCATGTGCGGCAGCACGACGGCCCAGCTCATCGCGTCGATCAGGCGCCGCGCCTCGCGCACGCCCTGCAGCGGCGTCGCGCGCGTGAACCGGCACGCGAGCGCCAGCGCGGCGAGGCTGCCGCAGCCCATGCTCACGAGCGTCAGGTTCTTCGGATCCAGCAGGACGCTCGTGCCGACGTGGACGTCCTTGAGCGCGACGGAGCCGAGCATCGTCACGACGGGAATCGCCAGCGCCGGCACGAGGAGCCGGTTGCCAAGGCGCGCCGCGCTGGATTTCCTGGCCTCTTCCGGCAGGATGCTCGCCTGCCCCGGGCGCACCAGGCCGCAGCCGCCGATAAGGGCCATCGCGATCATCAGGACGCCCGCCGCGGCCGGCGGCAGGCGCTCGCCCAGCAGGTAGACGAGCGCGTACAAGCCCCAGAACAGCGCCGTCGTGAAGCGGCGCGGGTTGGTCCGGTCGCGCACGGTCATGACGGCCGTCGCCGCGAACAGCAGGCCGACGAGCACATAGAAAAAGTCGAGCGAGACGATCATGGCGCGGTCTCGCGGCGGATGCGCGCGTCGAGCCGGCGCAGGTTCCAGGCGTGGATGACGAACGCGGTCACCGCCGTCGGGATGCCCCACAAGGCCATCCGGATGGGATCGACGTCGAGGCCCTCGGCTTTCAGGATCGTCTGCATCAGCACGATGGCGCCGAACGCGACGAACACGTCCTCGCCGAAGAACAGCCCGACATTGTCCGTGGCCGCGCTCATCGCCCGGATGCGCTGGCGCAGCGGCTCGGGCAGGTGTCCGTGCCGCGCCTCGGCCGCCGCCTCGGCCATCGGCGCGACGAGCGGGCGCACCATGTTCGGATGGCCGCCGAGGCTCGTCAGGCCGAACGCGGCGGCGATCTCGCGCGCCAGCAGGTACACCGTCAGCAAGCGTCCCGTCGTGGCCGAACGGATGCGCGCGACGGTGGCCTGCGCGTGCTCCTTGAGGCCGAACCGTTCCAGCAGGCCGATCGCGGCCAGCGGCAGCAGCAGGATCAGCGGCAGGTTGCGCGTCTTGATGAACGCGGTGCCCAGCGATTCCAGCAGGTGCGGCACGGGCAGGTGCGCGGCCCAGCCGGTCACGCCGCAGGCCACGATCACGACGAGCACCGGATTGGCGCGCAACAGGAATCCGGCCGCGACGGCGGCGATGCCGAGCAGCGGCCACAGGTTGACGGCGGTGTGCATAGTCCTCCAACGGTTGTGGTTGCGTACGGAATCTTACCTTACGGATAGGATTGCGCCGCTCGCGCGCGGCCCATGCGGACACGCCGTCGCGTCAACGCGACGGGAAGCCGACCTGCACACAGGCGGCCCGCGCGTTCTGTGCGCACGCATGACATGCGGGGCGGTGCGCGGTAAGCTCGATGCCGTTTCCTTCCGGGGTGCCGTCATGACTGCATTCGAACGCACAGTACGCTTGCTCCTGCTGACCGTCGGCCTGCTGCTGGGCGTGACCGGCTGCGGCGGCGATGTCGGCATCGGCATCGGGGTCGGCTGGTTCCACGAATCCGACCACCCGTGGCCCGACCACCCCGACTGGCCCAGCTGGCCCGACCGGCCGCAGGGCGCGACGGGCCTGTTCCCGATCGCGGGCGACATCTGCGGACAATGTACCGGCTCGCAGGACGGCACCGGATCGAACGCGCGCTTCAACGGGCCGCAGGGCATCGCGGCGGACGCGGCCGGCAACCTGTACGTGGCGGAAAGCGCCAGCGCCACCGTGCGCAAGATCTCCCCCCAGGGCGTCGTCACGACGCTCGCGGGCACGCGCGGCGCCGTCGGCTATGCGGACGGCGCCGGCGCGGCGGCCCGCTTCAACGACCCGAGCCGTCTGGTCGCGGATGCCGACGGCAACCTGTACGTGACGGACAGCGGCAACTCCGTCATCCGCCGCGTCGCGCCGGACGGCGTGACGACCACCATCGCCGGCAATGGCACGTGCGGCAGCGCGGACGGCCAGGGCGCGGCGGCGCGCTTCTGCAAGCCGCGCGGCATCGCGCTGGACCGCCAGGGCAATCTGTGGGTGGCCGACACCGGCAACCACATGCTGCGCCGCATCGATACTGCCGGCAACGTCACGACGGTGGCCGGTACGCCGGGCGTGTGCGGCAGCCGCGACGGCAGCGGCGGGCAGGCGCAGTTCTGCGACCCGCAGGACGTGGGCGTCGACAACTGGAGCAACGTGTACGTCGTCGACACGGGCAACTCGACGATCCGCATGGTGAACGACAAGGGCAACGTGTCGACTTTGGCGGGCCAGGCGGGGCAGTGCGACGCCGTCGACGGCAGCCCGGGCGTCTCGCGCCTGTGCGCGCCCGAGGGCATCACGGTCGACGGCAACGATCTCTATATCGCCGACACCGGCAACTCGACCATCCGCCGCATCAACCTGGACAATGTGACGAGCACCGTGGCCGGCGTGGCCGGCCACGCCGGCATCGTCCTCGGCCCCCTGCCCGGCGGCCTGGACCGGCCGGTCGGCGTCGCGCTGGCCCCCGACCGCTCGATCGCGCTCACGACGCACAACCTCGTCGTGAAACTGTTGCCGGCGAAATAGTTAAGACACCTCGAAAAAACGTCGCGAGCGGCAACAGTGCCGTTCGAGAAGCGCAGCTGTACGAGTGGTACAGCCGCCGTAGCGGAGCATCGCAGCCTGCGCGGCCCGGCCGGCAATGCAACGCGCAGCGGGTTTTTCGACGTGTCACGGGCGGACGGGGTTGCTGGCATCGTTGCCGACGACCGTGATCCACGGCCGCACGTGCCACTGCGTGACGAGACCGTGGACGACGTACGGATCGGCACGGGCGAAGCGTTCGGCGGCGTCCGACGATTCGCCGCTGAACAGCAGCACGGCCCGGTCGGCCGGATCGGCCAGCGCGCCGGCGATGACGATCTCGCCCCGCTCCTGGGCGGCCCAGGCCAGCTTGAGGTGTTCGTTGCGGAATTCACCGCGGCGCTCCAGGTAGTCGGGCGCCAGGTCGTAGATCAGCAGGAAGTGCATGGGTTCTCCTCGTGGTCGTTGCGATGGTCGGTGAACGCAGACAGTGTACCCGAGGGTGCCCGGCGGTACCGTGCGGAGCCGGTAGCGGCCTTGTGCCACACTTGACGTCAACGCCGACCTTCCTGGAGGAGCCATGCCCAAATCGACACTTGCCGGCCATCCGCTGCACCCGATGCTGATCGTCGCGCCGGCCGCCCTGATCCCGTTCGGTTTCATCCTCGACGCCATGCACCGCGCGACGGACAACGACAATTATGCGAACGCCGCCTTCTACAGCCTGACCGGCGGCCTCATCGGCGGTCTCGCGGCCGGCGTCGCCGGCGCCATGGATTATCTGGAGATCGAGAGCGAGACCGAAGTCAAGCAGACGGCCAATGTGCACGCGATGCTGAACGGCGGCGCGCTCGCGGTGACGGCCGCCAATCTCGCGTTGCGGCGCAACGGGTACAAGCATACGGGCGGTTCGCTGGCGCTGTCGGCCATCGCCGCCGTCGGGGTGATCGTGTCCGGCTGGTTCGGCGGCCGCATGGTCTACGAGCAAGGCATGCGCGTGAAAGGCGTCAGTCCCGTCGAGGATGCGCCCGAGGCCCGCTTGCCGGGCGACGAAAGAGTCGTGCAGGCCCTGCACGACGCGGAGCGTTACGCCCCTTCCGCCGGGCCCATGCTGCACTGATGCACCGGCTTACTGGCCGCTCATTGGCCAGGTGCAGGGCGGACATAGTGGTTGGGCGCGCCCGGCGTCGCCAGGTCGCCCGTCGCCGTCAGCAACGTCCCTGCCGGATGGGCTTTGGCGATCGGGCTGGTGAAAGCGATGCCGGTGCCCGACACGCTGCTGCCCGCGTCATGGGCGTGCGCCAACGGCGCCTGGAGCGTCAGCTTGCCTGCCCGCCACGTGGTGTCCACCGCTGCGACGACACCCGTCTCCTCATGGGCGCCGCTGCCGATGACCACCGCCTGGCCGACGGCGAACTGGCGCGGGTCGTCGACGCGGACGACCGTGGCGCCCTTGCTTGCCGACGCCGACGCGCGGCTGATCCCGGGCGAACCGACCGTTGCGACCGTCAAGGTCTCCGCATTGTCGCCCGCATCGAGGACGACGGTCTGGCCGGACGACACATGCCCGACGGTGACGGCCTTGATGCTCGTCGCTCCCGCACCGGCCGCGCCGGTCCTGCTTGACGCCGATGTCACGAAATCCGTGCAATCGTTGTCGCTGTCCTGGCCGTCCGGATAGCGTCCCGTGCTGCCCTGCGTCGCATCGACTTGCGCGACGACACCGCTGAACGGGATGCCCGGGAGTCCGCGTTGCCCCGTATGGAGGCTGGGGATGCCCGGCGCGTCCGCGTGGCAGATGGCGGCCTTGCCGGCGGCGCCGCGGAATCCGCCGGACGCCCACGGATCGACGAGACCGCCGTAGTTCAGGCTGTCGACCACATGGCCCGCCGCATCGCGCAGCACCATGCTGCCCGCCTCCCGGGAGATCGCCGGACCGCCGAACCATTGGTCCGGTTTGCCCTGGAATCCCGCCGTGGTCACGGTGCCGACCCGCACCGCGGCATCCGTGTCATGCGCACGCGTGAGGGCGCGGTCCAGCACGATCCCGCTGCCCGCCGGGCGCACCGGTTCGTTGCTCGAGTGCGCATGGCGGGTGGCGGGACTGAAGCGGATGCCCGTGCCGCGCACGCTGAACGGCAGGTTGGCGGCATGGTCGTACTTCAATGGCGCCGCCAGTTCGAGGCCCGTGCCCGGCTCCACGAACGGTTCGTTGGCCACGTGGCGCCTGCCGAGCGCCGGCGCAATCGTCAGCGTGAGGTCGGTGCCCGGCTGGCCCTCGACCTTGACGATCTCCACGGTTTCGAGATTGCCGGGCGCGCCGATCACGGCTGTCCCGGGCGTGTAATCGACGTGCTTCGGCGTGGGGAAGCCGATCGCGCCACGCACGACGATCGTCGTCGCGCCGGCTGCGGCATCGCGGGCCAGGCTGGTGCGCCGGGCCGCCGTTCCCACGTTCTTGACGGTACCGATATCGATGCCGTGATCGACGCTGTCGATATCGAGCCGGATGGTGTCGCCGGCGGCAATGCCATCGGTCGACGTCACCTGGATTCGCGTCGAACCCGCCGCCGCGTCGAGACCGAGCCACGCCTGGCTGCCCGCCGTGCCGACGCCGGCGATGGTCACTTTCTCATAGTGTTCGGTGCTGCGCCCGACGACGGGATACGTGGTGCCGTAGCCGAGGGCGAGGGTATCGCCGACGGCGAAACCCTCGGTGGTGGTCACCGGGACGCTCGTCGAACCGGCCGGGATGGTGATGATGGGGCCATCGGGGAGCGGCTGCCACAGGGGCGTTGCCTGGCCGGCCGCCGTGCCGACCCGGACCACCTTGCGCGTTTCCCCGTCCGGACCGCTGCCGACCACGATGGTGTCGCCCGGCTTGATGCCGTCGATATTGCGCACGTGGATGGTCGCGTCGCCAGGTTTCACAGGCAGCACCAGGCCCGAATTGGACAAGCCCAGGACATAGAAGCCATGCGGCGCCAGCGTGGTGTGGGCGGGTATCTTCACCGTGGAGAAAACGGGCTCGCGCGTCGCGTGCTGGGCAAAGGTCCAGTTCGACACATCGACCGCCGCCGCACCGGCGTTGTACAACTCGATGAAGGTATTGGTCGCGTTGCCGCCTGCACCGTCGCTCAGGCGGAATTCGTTGATCTTCACGGGCGCCACGTTGCGGACTTTCGCCGCGGCCGATTCGGCGCGTCGCGCATGGGTCGCCGGATCCGGCCACGTTGCCACGCCTTTCAGGTCGCCATTGAACGGGGCGGTGCCGGATTTGACCGTGAAAGTGGCATGCAGGCTTTGGCCGGGCGCGATCGCGTCGCCGAAGGTCTTCGCTGCCTCCCCCGTGCGCCAGCCCTTGGGCACCGCCAGGGACAGCGTGACGCCCTGGACGGGTTGGCCCGTCGTATTCGTGAACGTGACCGTCATGTCCCTGGATTGCAGCGGCGCGAAGGTGTACAGGCCGGATGGGGTGTCGGGAACCGGCGCGGTCCCGACACTGACGGCCGGCACATCGTAGCGGGCGGCCGCGACGTTCCGCGCGACCAGCTGGTCCGTCTCGTTCGAAGGATAGGTCCGCGGCGCCGTCATCGCGCCCTCGTAGAACGTGCCTTGCGACGTGGCGCTGTTGTCGCCGCCATTGCCGAGAATCACAGCGCCCTGCTTGCGCATGGGATCGTATGACGCGTCGATCCGGCGGCCTTCATACATGACGGCGAGCTGCCCCCGCTGGGCGTCGCCGCCCAGCGTCGCCCAATGTCCGGGCTTGCCTTTCGTGACGGCCGTGACGAAGCGCGTGTTCAGGGTGGGCACGCCGGTGCACAGCTTCGATTTGTCGTCGTTGACGCATCCGACGAGATTGTTTTCGTGGTCCGCCATCACCCAGGGTCCGGGCCCGCTGCCGCGATACCATCCGGTCGCATTACCGAAATAGATCGCCTCCATGGTGCCGTTGTCGTCGTCGATGCTGTCGATCTCGCCGTTACCGTAATCGAAGCAGCATTCCTGGTTGTAGTGATAGCCGTTGATGACGGCGTATTGGCCGCCCGCCTGGTCGTCGACGGGCACGCCGTGCGTATCGTTCAGGCGCAAGCCCATGCCCGGCGCGATGTAGACACCGTAGACCTTGTGGCCCATGACGGTGACCGGCGCCAGGTCGGCCAGCGGAAGATTGTCCATGCCGCCCAGCGCCGGCCCGGTCCAGGTGCCGCGCGGCGCTTGCACGAGGTGATTGCGCTTGCCCGATTGGTCGTACAGCACCGTGATCCAGCAATAGGTGTTGGCGCAGAACGCGTCCTGCGCCTTGGCGTTCGCATAGCCGCCGGCGTCGGGAAGCGGCAGGCGCGCCGGTTGCACGACACCGACGTCGAGCGTTTTCCCGTCCGACTGGCGCATGACCTGGTAGAGCGGCCCGTTGTACGCGGCGTAGAGCGCGCGCGTGCTGCTGTGCGCGGCGACGCAGGGTGCGCCCGCCTTCGCATAGATGTCGCAGGGACCTTCCGGCCGGGCCGCCTGGGCGGAGGCCCGGGCCGGCAGTCCACTCAATACCAACGCCAGCGTGATCGCCAGCTTGACGGACAATTTCAGGATGTTCATGTTATCGATCTCTTCAAGGGCCTCCATCGTAGAGTCGATTACATGCCCTGAACCAATTACTTTTTTCTCTCGATCGATACCGGATTTGCAATGCCTGAACCGCTCCGCCCGCGCTGGTCCGCGGCGCGGGCGACGATCGCGTCGGCGCGCGCCTGGGCCCGGGCCTTTTCGGTGGGCGTGAGGCCGGCGCCGATCTCGTCCAGGAACGGGCCGTTGAACGGGATCGCCTGCTGCTCGGGCACGCCGTCCAGCTTGACCATGATGTCGCGCAGCGCCATGCCGTAGGCCAGCGCGCTCTGGCGGTCCGCGGCGATGGCGGGGTGGCCGAACCAGAATCCCGTGAACAGCTGGTACAGGCTGGACCAGTAACCCTGTTCGGCCTGGTCGTTCAGCATCCCGTTGACGCGCGCCTTCCACTCCTTGACGAGCGGGTCGTCGGGGCGCGTCGTGAGGGCGGTCGGGTCGCCGAACGGGCCCTCTTCGACCAGTTCGGCCAGCGCGCCGTCCACGCCCGCGCGGGCGGCGCGCTCGAGGTGGTCGATGCGCGCCATCTTGCTTCTTTCGTTCAGGGTTGCGCAGGCATGTGCGGGGTCGGCCAGTGCCTCCCGGTCCGTGCCGGCGTGCTCCGGCAAGCGGCCCGTGCGCTCGAACACGACGCAGGCGTGCAGCAGCCACCAGGCTTGAAACGCATCGCGCGGATCGGCGCTCGCGGCCAGGCGCTCGACGCGCCGCGCGAGCGGTTCGGCCGGGGCCGCATCAGGCAGCGGCGGCGGCGGCTCGCCCAGGCCGGACAGCCAGGCCGGCCTCGTCGCCTCCACCGTGCCGGCAGCCGGCGTTGCCGGAGCGGACGCGGCGGCCGGCGCGGGACTGCCCGGCGCCGCGGGCCGCCACGCCGGCAGCACCAACACCACGAGCAAGCCCAGCGCGGCACCTGCCGGCACGACCGTTGTCCACTTCACTTCGCCTCCGCATTCTCTGTTCGTGGACAGCCTAGCAAGCCTCCTCTGTCGCGACAACGCCGGCGCTGTAACAGGATGTTGCAGCAAAGCTACTCTGCAGGAATCGATCCCATAATGAAGCCGTATTTGATGGGCAGCGCACAGAATAATCTGGAATGCAGAGGTAGACTGTATACATGAGCACTCACAAAAAACTGGCGGCAGGTATGGCTGGGTTTGCCAGCATGGTGTGGCTGGGCCTCACGGCCGCGGTCGCGGCGAACCAGCGCCGTCTCGTGTTCAATCCCACCGTCGAGCGGGAAGTCGCGCATCCGCGCAGCAGCGGCCACCGCACGCGTCCCGTCGTACTGCGCGCCAAGGACGGCACCCGGCTGTCCGGCTGGCTGATGACGCCGCGGATGCCCGGCTCGCGTCCCGCCGTCATTTATTTCGGCGGACGGTCTGAGGAAGTGTCGTGGGTCGTGCGCGATGCCGGCAAACTTTTTCCCGGCATGGCCGTGCTGGCCGTGAATTACCGCGGCTACGGCGATTCGCAAGGCGACCCGGCCGAAGCGCACATGGTCGACGACGCATGCATGCTGTTCGACTGGATGGCCGCGCACCACCATGTCGATCCGCGCCGCATCGCCGTCGTCGGCCGCAGCCTCGGATCCGGCGTGGCCGTGCAGGTCGCGAAGCAACGTCCCGTGCACTCCGTCGTGCTGATCACGCCGTACGACTCGATCCTGGCGCTCGCCAAGCGCAAGTTCCGCGTGATGCCGATCGAGTACATGCTGCGCCACCGCTTCGAGTCGATCAAGTACGCGCCCACGCTCAAGGCGCCGACCTTCGTACTGCGCGCGGCCAGCGACGACATCGTGCCCCACTCCCACACCGACCAGCTCGTCTCCAAGCTGGCCCAACTGATCGCGGACGAGACGGTGCCCGGCTCGGACCACCTGAACATTCCATACCTGGAAGACACCCAGGCACGCATCGCCGGCTTCCTCACGTCGCAGTTCACCAAGCCGATCGAGATCCCGTCTTCCGCCCCCATCCCGGCCCCCGCTCCCGACATCGCCGTACCCGCCGCGCCGACGCCGGCAGTCGCCGCCATCGTCGTCCCGCCTGTGCTCCCGCTCGCCGAGTGAGGCGCCGCGGTTTCTACAGGAAACCGACTGGACGAGCAGCCATTTATATTTCAACCATATAAATTGCTAAGTAAAATCGTATTTGCCACGAATAATCGGGCTGATGCATAGTTCCTAAAATCCCCCCTCCCAGCACAACCGTTGCGCCGGTACAATACGGGATTCAGGAGCCATTCGATGAAATTCAAGCATATTTGTATGACGATCGCGGCGCTGTGCATCAGCGCCGGCGCCAGCGCCGACATGGCCGGCGCGAAGCTCGCGATCGTCTACGATGCCGGCGGCAAGTTCGACAAGTCCTTCAACCAGTCCGCCGCCGAAGGCGTGGCGCGGTTCACGAAGGAAACCGGCGTCAAGGTGTTTGAAGCCCAGGCCAACTACGATACCCAGGCCGAGCAGGTGCTGCGCGCCCTTGCCCGCAAGAAGCTCCAGCTGATCGTCTCGATCGGCTTTTCGCAGACGCAGCCCGTGCAAAAGATCGCGGCCGAATACCCGAACGTCCACTTCGTCATCATCGACGGCAATGCCCAGGGCAAGAACGTCAACTCCGTGCTGTTCAAGGAAGAGGAAGGCTCGTACCTCGTCGGCGTCGCCGCCGCAATGGCCTCCAAGACCAAGACGATCAGCTTCGTCGGCGGCATGGACATCCCGCTGATCCGCGCGTTTGCCTGCGGCTATGTGCAAGGCGCGAAATCGGTCAATCCCAAGATCCAGGTCCTGCAGAACATGGTCGGCACGACGGGCGCGGCCTGGAACGACCCGGCCAAGGGCGGCGAGCTCGCGCGCGCGCAATTCGACCGCGGCGCCGACGTCGTGTTTGCCGTCGCGGGTGGCTCCGGCATGGGCACGCTGCAGATGGCCAAGGAAAAGGGCAAGCTGGCGATCGGCGTCGATTCGAACCAGAACTACCTGTACCCGGGCACCATGCTGACGTCGATGGTCAAGCGCGTCGACAACGCCGCGTACGACGCCTTCATGAAAGCGAAGAACGGCCAGTTCACGTCGGGCATCACGTACCTGGGCCTGAAGGAAGGCGGCGTGGACTGGGTGCTCGACAAGGACAACCGCATGGTCGTCACGCCCGAGATCGAAAAGCGCGTGATGGCGGCCAGGTCCGACATCATCGCCGGCAAGATCAAGGTGGTCGACTATCGCGCGGCCAACTCGTGTCCGCAGTAACCGTATCGACCAGTTGAAGAACGAAGCGCGCCGCGCCGGTTTCCATGCCGGCCCGGCGCGCTTTTAAATGAATGCATCCCCTTTTACTCTGTCTACCGAAAACGGACCGCTATGCAGTCAGCCGTAGAATTTCGCAACATTAGCAAAGCCTTCGGGGCGGTGCAGGCGAATGCCGACGTCAGCTTCTCGATCGCCAAGGGCTCGATCCATGGCGTGATCGGGGAAAACGGCGCCGGCAAGTCGACCCTGATGAGCATCCTGTACGGCTACTACAATGCCGACAGCGGCCAGGTCCTGATCGACGGCCAGCCCCGGGATATCCGCACCAGCATTGATGCGATCGCGCTGGGCATCGGCATGGTGCACCAGCACTTCATGCTGGTCGAGAACATGACCGTCCTCGACAACATCATGCTGGGCAACGAAGGCGGCTTCAAGCTGGCCGCGAAGCGCGGCGCCGTGGAAGCGAAGCTGCGCGAGATCTGCGACCGCTACCGCCTCGACGTCAATCCGCTCGCGACGGTCCACGACCTGTCGGTCGGCGCGCAGCAGCGCGTGGAGATCCTCAAGCAGATCTACCGCAGCGCCAACATCCTGATCCTCGACGAACCGACGGCCGTGCTGACCGCGCAGGAGACGGCGTCGCTGTTCGAGATCCTGCGGCTGTTCAAGGAACAGGGCAAGACCATCATCCTGATCACGCACAAGCTGCAGGAGATCATGGAGATCACGGACGAGGTGACGGTGATGCGCGCCGGCCGCGTCGTCGGCGCGGTGAAGACGGCGGAGACGTCGAAGGAGCAGCTGGCCAATATGATGGTCGGCCGCCCGATCCAGAGCGAGCTGCCGCGCGCGCCGTACAACCCGGGCGCGGAAGTGCTGAAGGTCTCGAACCTGCAGCTGAAGGATGCGAACGGCGTCGCCCTGCTGTCGGATATCGAGTTCACCTTGCGCGCGGGCGAAGTGGTCGCCATCGCGGGCGTGTCGGGCAACGGCCAGAGCGAGCTGCTCGAAATCCTGTCCGGCATGCGCCTGCCCACAATGGGCAAGGTGGAATTCCTCGGCCGCGACCTGCCGTACGCGGGCCGCACGAACGCCGACGGCCTGCCGGCGGAGTTCCGCACGCTCGGCATCGGCCACGTGCCGGAAGACCGCCTGCGCGACGGCGTGATCAAGGATTTCTCCGTCATGCAGAACACGGTGTTCGGCTACCAGGACAAGGTCAAGAACCGCTGGGGCCTGTTCGACTACAAGAAGATCGGAGAGCGCTGCGCGCACCTGATGACGGCGTTCGACGTGCGTCCGAACAATCCGGACCTGCGCATCGGTCTTCTATCCGGCGGCAACCAGCAGAAGGTCGTGATCGCGCGCGAAGTGGCCGCGAAGCCGAAGCTGATGTTAGTGGGCCAGCCCACGCGCGGCGTGGACATCGGCACCATCGAAAGCATCCACACGCAGCTCCTGCGCCTGCGCGACGAAGGCGTGGCGATCCTGCTGTCGTCGGTGGAACTGGAAGAAGTGCGTGCGCTCGCCGACCGCATCATCGTGATGTGCGGCGGCCGCATCGCCGGCATCCTCCCCATCGACGAATTCGACACCACCCGCATCGGCCTCTTGATGGGCGGGATGCACAAATCCTAAGGCCATGAAAAAAACCGAACTCCCACGCTGGGCCACGGGTTTCGTCCTGCCCATCCTGAACCTGATGTCGGCGCTGCTCGTCGCGGCGCTCGTGATCCACCTGCTGGGCGAGAGCCCGTCGGAATCGCTGCGCATCCTGGTCGACAGCGCCATCCTCGATCCGGAAGGCCTCGCGTACACGCTGTTCTACGCGAGCACCTTCATCTTCGCCGGCCTCGCCGTGTCGATCGCGATGCAGGCCGGCCTCTTCAACATCGGCGCCGAAGGCCAGATGTATGTGGGCGGCCTGGGCCTGACCTGGGCCGTGCTGGCGCTCGACGCGCACCTGCCCGGCTGGCTGATGATCCCCATCGCGATGATCGGCGCGGCCGTCTTCGGCGCGCTCTGGGCCTTCATTCCCGGCTATCTGCAGGCCAAGCGCGGCAGCCACGTCGTCGTCACGACCATCATGTTCAACTTCATCGCCGCGAGCCTGATGAACTTCGTGATCGTGAAATACCTGATCCCGGAAGGCCAGCAGAACCCGGCCTCGCGCGTGTTCGCCGACAGCGCCGCCCTGCCCCTGCTGAACAAGATCTTCCCCGTGCTGGGCGACACGCCGCTCAACATCAGCTTCATCCTCGCGATCGTCGCACTGGTGATCTACGGCGTGATGGTGTGGCGGTCGAGCTGGGGCTACGAGCTGCGCGCGACGGGCCTGAACGCGCACGCCGCGCACTACGCGGGCGTCAGGATCAGCCGCACGATCATCGTCACGATGCTCGTGTCGGGCGCGCTGGCCGGTCTCGGCGCCGTCAACTCGGTGATGGGGTCGACGCACTACCTGTCGCTGAACTTCCCCGCCGGCGCGGGCTTCGTCGGCATCGCCATCGCGCTGATGGGCCGCCAGCATCCGGTCGGCATCTTCCTGTCGTCCGTGCTGTTCGGCGCGCTGATCCAGGGCGGCTTCGACCTGTCGCTGGAAAAACCGAACATCCCGCAGGAGACCTTCATCTTCATCCAGGGCCTGATCATCCTGTTCTGCGGCGCGATGGAAAACTTCTACGCCCCGGCCATCCTGAAACTGATCAACCTCACCCGCAAGGAGGCTTGAATGGAAGACTTTCAACTCGCCAGCATCGTCGTCTCGACGATCCGCAACGCGCCCGTGCTGATGTTCGCCGCGCTGGCCGGCCTGTTCGCCGAGCGCTCGGGCGTCGTCGACATCGGCCTCGAAGGCAAGATCCTCGCCTCGGCGTTCGCATCGGCCGCCGTCGCCTACGCCACGCAGAATCCGTGGTACGGCATCCTCGCCGGCATGGGCGTGTCGGTCGCACTCGCGATGATCCAGGCGTTCGTGTCGATCACGCAGAAGGGCAACCAGCTCGTGTGCGGCATCGCCATCAACATCGCCATGAGCGGCCTGACGTTCGTGCTCGCGCAATTCTTTTTCCAGCAGGGCGGCCGCACGCCGGACCTGCGCAACGCGCGCCTGGTCGACGTCATCCTGCCCGGCACCGCGGCCCTCGACCACATTCCCGTCATCGGCTGGCTGTACGGCCACCTGATCGGCGGCCAGTCGGTGCTGGTCTACGTCGCGTTCCTGCTGCTGCCCGTCGTGCACTGGGTCGTGTACCACAGCCGCTTCGGCCTGCGCCTGCGCGCGTGCGGCGAGAACCCGCATGCGGCCGACGCGGCCGGCGTCTCGGTCGAGCGCACGCGCTATCTCGCCATGTTCGTGGCCGGCGTCCTGTGCTCGTTCTCGGGCGCCTACCTGACGCTGGTCCAGAGCGGCTTCTTCCTGCGCGACATGTCGGCCGGCGCCGGCTACCTGGCGCTGACGGCGCTCGTCTTCGGCAACTGGCGGCCGCTGCACACGGTGCTGGGCTGCCTGATGTTCGGCCTGTTCGGCGCGATCCAGATCCAGCTCGAAGGCGTCGACATTCCCGTCGTCGGCCGCTTGCCGGGCTCGTTGATCCAGGCGATTCCGTACATCGTCACCGTCGTCGTGCTGGCCGGCCTGATGGCCAAGTCCGTCGCGCCCAAGGCGATCGGCAAGCCCTTCGTGAAATCTCGTTGAACGCGTGGACGGGAAACCCGTCCACGCGTTCAACCAGCGTTCGATTCATTCGTTGGCGCGGCGCGATGACCGCGCCAACGTCCACGCCAACCCCACCCCGGCCGACGGACCGAAATCCTTCCTGAACAGCGGACTGTCCTTGTTCGCATTCCCCGCATAGCTGTCCAGCCGCACGAACCCGAACACGCGCACGTCCGGGTTGATCCGGTACGTGCCGAACAGGCCCATCCGCACGAGCATCAAGCCACCGTCCGCCCGATAGGCCGGCCGGTCCGCCGTCGCATACTGCGGCGCGACGTCGTAGAAATAGCCGTGGATGCGCCGGTCGCCGAACACGGCCCCCAGCTGCGCCTCCATCGTCCAGCGGCCGGCGTCGCCGCGGCGCTCCCACACGAAGCGCGGCTCGGTCGTCCAGCCCTGGCGGCGCAAGCCGCCCCGTCCTTCGATGACGGCGCGCACCGGCAGTTCGAAACGCAGCCGCCCCGCCCCGCCCAGGTCGGCGAATTTGTATTTCACGCGCGGGCCGAATTCGACGAGCGTGCCGAGGTCCGGCATGCCGCGCCGTGCCGCCACGTCGTTCGAATGCGCGGGCAGCGCGGCGGCGAAGCCGACGTCGAATTCGATCTTGTCCGTGTCCAGCAGGCGCGCGCCGACGCCTTCCTGGTCGGCGCGCAACACCTTGCCGCGATACAGGAGAAACGGCAGCGCAAGAAAGCGGTTGCTGCGATCGGATGCGCCCGGATACGCGGGCGTGCTGAACGCGGCGGCGCCGACGCCCGCTTCCCACAACGGCAGGTTGCGTGCATCGGGTTCGGCGGCGCCAGCGGGCAATGCGAGCAACAGCGGCAACAGTAAAGCGAGACGAGGCATGGCGGCAGTCCGGAATACGATTGCCGCAGATTCTAGCGGGACCCGCCCGCGCGCGGCGCGCGCACGGCCATGAAAAAACCGCCGCGGCCTCATGGGCGCACGGCGGTTTGCGAAGGTGTGGTGCCGTGGTTACGGCCAGATCGCCTTCAGCAGTTCGGCCAGGTTGTAGCCGCCTTTGATCATCTGGGTCTTCGCGAGGGCCGAGCTGGGCACCGGGTAATCGTTCGGCACTTCCAGGGTCCACGTGTAATAGGTCTCGCCCTTCTTGTTCACCTGCGGCGCGATTTTCCCCGCCGTGACGCCGGCGAACGCCAACTTCGAGACGGCCAGCGTATCGTCCGCCCACTGGTACGGCCACGTCACCGGATCGCCCGTGTTGCGCGCGACGGCCGGCTTGCTGTCGATGACGGCCTGCGCGAACTGCTCCGGCGTCTTCGTGCGGATGCGGCGGAACGCGTAGTCGACCGTCGTGCTGTCCCAGTACGAATGGAACGGCTTCGTCAGCGCCTTCGGCACGCCCGGCTTCTCCGGCTTCGGTTCGCCCGGCGGGATCAGGTTGGCAGACATCTGCTCGATCTTCGCGTCGTCCAGCAGGAAGTTGTTGCCGCCGCGCGAATCGAAGACGACGGTCTCGTCGATCTCGGCCTTCGTCCTGGGCACGACGAAATGCCCGTCCTTGTCGACGAAGGCCGCGCCCACGTGCAGGGGCTGGACGATGTCGCCGGCCAGGTGGGTGATGAGGATCAGCGCCTGGCGCTTCGTGAATTTGTGCGGGTTGGTGCTTGGGGTATCCTTGCCCTGCAGGACGGCGATCGCTTCCTTCAGGGTCTGCACGATGTCGTCGTCGGCCGTGCCGGCGGCGCCGTCGTGATAGTGGTCGAGCTGGAACGGCACGTCCGTGTAGTGGTACTCATTGTGCTTCGGGTTCGCGTTCACGTACTCGATCATTTCCGGCGTCTGCGGACCGCACCAGTTGCCCTTCACGCAGTCGGGCCAGGTGGAGACCGCCGCCAGCGATTCGCCGGGCAGCAGCAGCGCTTTCACCTCGGCTTCGGCGTGCGTGCCCTTGATCAGTTTGTCGGCGATGGCGCCCACGGCGCGGTGGCCGTCCGTGCCCCACGCGGCCGCGTCCAGCGACACGAAGGCGCCCGCCAGCGCCACGATACATGCGATGTTCTTCATGAGGATCTCTCGCTCTATACTGTTTATATCGTTAGCGCAGCTTGTGGATGCGCTGCGGCGCGGCCAGGCCCATGCCGCCCACTTCTGGATGCTTCTGCAGGTAAGCGATCAGCGCGTCGAGGTCGCGCACGCCCGTGTCGGCACGGCGCGTGCCCTTGGCGAACACCGGGAAGTTGTCGCCGCCCTCGGCCAGGAAGTTGTTGGCTACCACGCGGTACGTCTTGTCGTCGGCGACCGGCACGGCATCCACTTTCACGTTCGACACGCGGCGCCCGGCGGGCAGCGTGCCGTCCCAGTCGTACGTCAGGCTGCTCGACACAGCCAGGATCGACGGGCCGGACGACGCCGGCCGGTCCCACTGCTGTTCGAGCACGCGGCGCAGCTGCGCGCCGGTGAGGTCCATCACGACGAGCGTGTTCCCGAACGGAAGGACGGCCTGCGCCTGGCCGAACGTCACGACGCCGCCGTCTCCCGCTTCCAGGTCCTTGCGGATACCGCCGGGGTTCATGAAGCCGAGTTGCGTGCCCTGGTCGCGCGTGGCGGCGACGGCCGCGTCGGCGATCACGTCGCCCAACGCCGATTCGCCCGACGGTGCCTCGTGCCGCGAGACGGCGGCGGCGATGCGCGCCACCGGTTTCGCCAGCTCCGCGCGGGTCTTCGCGCGCACGTCGGCCAGGTAGGCGGACAGGCCGGGATCGGGCGTGAACGCGTCCGGCGCCATCACCACGTTGCGCACCTGGATGTCCTCGACGGCCTTCGTGGCCGGGTCCAGGGTCAGCTTGATGCGCGACAGCAGGTGGCCGTAGGCGTCGGCCTGTGTGACGACACGGCCGTCCACGTTGCACAGATAGCCCGTGTGCGAATGGCCGCTGATGACGAGGCGGATGGCCGGGTCGAGCTTCTTCGTGATGGCGACGATCGGGCCGTGCAAGGTATTGCAATCGGCCTTGTCGTAAGGCTGGTCGGCGAAACCGCCTTCATGGATCAGCACGACGAACACCTGCGCGCCCTGCGCGCGCATGGCGGGCAGCACGGCGTTGATGGACGCCGCTTCGTCGTTGACCGCCAATCCCTTGATCGACGAGGCGACCGTCACCGACGCCAGGTCGTGCAGCACGGCGCCGATCAGGCCCACCTTGACGCCCTTGACGTCGACGATGCGCCAGCCCGGCACGAGGTTCTTGCCGGTCTGCGCGTCGACGACGTTGGCGGCCAGGTAAGTGAAGCCTGCGCCCCTGAAGTCGGGCGACAGCCGGCAGGCTTTGGTCGGCCGCGGCGAATCGCAGCCGCCGTGCTGCTGGCGCAGCAGTTCCTTCGGTCCCTGGTCGAATTCGTGATTGCCGAGCGAGCTGGCGACGAGGCCCATGCGGTTCAGCGCCTCGATGCTCGGCTCGTCCGCGAACATCGACGACGCGGCGGGGCTCGCGCCGACGAGGTCTCCGGCCGCGACGAACAGCAGGTCCGGGTCGTCCTTGCGGAACGTGTCCAGCGCGCCCTTCAGCACGTCGATGCCGCCGGCCTGGATGGTGCGCGGCGCCGTGGCGCCCGGCGGCGTGTACGTGTACTTGCTGGGTTCGAGGTTGCCGTGGAAGTCGTTCAGGGCGACGAGGTTGATCTCGATCGGCGCGACCGGTTTGGACGGCGTGCCGGCGCAGCCGGACAGCAGCAGCGCCGCGCCCAGGGCCAGCGCGGACGGACGGGATACGATCATGTGTAGCCTTTTGTAGTGCGGACAGCAGCCATCGATTATGGCATGCGCTTCCCCTGCTCTGGTCTTTACAGGTGGAAGAAAAAACGGCCGGTGTCGCCACCGGCCGTTCCCGTTACGTCATGCGGGTTCGGATCAGAACTCGTACTTGACGGTCACCTGAGCCGACCACTGCGACTCGCCCTTGACCTGGCGGATCTGCAGCGGATCGACGGCCGAGCGGACCGCGTACACGTAGCGGCCGTTCGCATCCATGCCGGCGTAGTCGACGAAGCCGCGGGTCTGGCCGCCGTTCGAGAAGAACGGTGCTTCGTAGATGTGGCCCCACTTCTTGTTCAGCAGGTTGCCGAAGTTCAGGACGTCGAACGAGACCGATGCCTTGTTACGCTTGAACAGGCCCGGGATTTCCTGGCTGAGACGCAGGTCGAAGCTGTTGGTCCACGGCGAGAAGTCGCTGTAGCGGGCCACGACGCCGCCGGCTGCCTGGCGCAGGGCTTTGTTGGCGTTGACGATGTCCCAGAAGCGCTGCTCGTTGGCGTGGTTGGTCGCCGTATCGCCCGCGAACACGACCTCGCCCGAACCGAAGGCTTTCGGGATGTACATCAGGTCGTTGCTGGCGATACCGTCGCCGTTCATGTCGTTCTTGAAGGTCCAGCTGTACGGCTTGCCGGTGCGGCCTTCGTAGAACACGCCGAAGCGGGTTTTATACGTGCCGAAGAACGCCTTCTCGAAGTTCAGCAGCGCGTTGATGCGGTTCTTGACGAGGTAGGCCGAGTTGGCGGCCACGTTGTCGTTCGGGTTCAGGGCCGAACGGGCGCCGTAGTTCGAGCCCGACGTCGACGACGTCAGGTTCGACACTTCCGTCGCGTAAGTGTGGCTTGCCGCGACCGACCAGCCGAAGCCCTTCGTCATCGGGTACGACAGCGACAGCGTGGACACGCGGTTCTCGCCCTTGTCGGTGTTGGTCACCTTGATCACGTTGCCGAACGCCGAATTGGACAGCGACTTGAACGTGTTGGTGCAGCCCTTCGTGGTGCTGACCGAGTTGTTACCCACGCTCCAGCAGTTCGCCGACAGGCCGTTCGCGTTCCAGAACAGCTGGCGACCGTCCACGCCGCCGATGCGGGTCGGCTGGCCGAGGTTCAGGTTCTGGAAGAAGATACCGTCCTTCGTGTGCGCGTACAGGACTTCGGCACCGGCGACGAGGCCATACCACGGCAGTTCCGTTTCGAAGGCCAGGTTGGCTTTCCATACGGACGGCTGCTTCACGTTCGGATCGATCAGGTCGACGTTGGCGATCGGCGGGGTCGAGCCGCCCAGCTTCGGCTGGTTGTTGACGTCGGTGCTGAACGCGCCGTTCGGCGTGCCCGCGGTCTTCGGGCAGGTCGTGGTCGCGCCGGACGAGCAGGTGATCTGCTGGGTCGTCATGCCCGTGTTCTGGAACGGGTTCGCGAGCCAGACGGACATCGCGGCGCCCTGGAACAGGCCGGCGCCACCGCGCAGCTGCATGCGGCGCGGGGTGTCGAAGTTGTAGTTGAAGCCGAAGCGGGGCTGGAACAGCTTGGTGCCGTCGATCGTCTGCTGGTTGTTGTAGCCGAAGCCGCCGGTCTGGCGGGCGTTCGGCACCAGCACCGCGGCCTGCGCCACTTTCGGGTTCGCGATCGGCGTGCCGCCGACGCCCACCTGATCCACGCGGAAGCCGTAGTTCAGGGTCAGCTGGCGGTTGACGTTCCAGGTGTCCTGCAGGAACAGGCCCGTGTTCGTCATGTTGAATTGGGCGACGGCGTCGTTCAGCGAGTAGCCCGGCGCGGCGACCTGCAGCGTGTACTTCGTGTAGCGGCCGGTGCGCAGGTTTTCCAGCACGGCGGCGTCGACCTGGGCCTGGGGCGCCTTGCCGCAATCGATGCTGCCGAACGAGTAGCTCAGGGTGTTGTCGCAACCGAAGGTGTAGTTGCCGTACACGTTCTGCAGGAACGCGTTGTAGATCTTGTTCTTCTGGTAGTCCGAACCGAACTTGATCTCGTGGTCGCCCAGCGTCCAGTTGCCGCCCGCATAGTAGTCCTGCGTGCGGGTGCGCAGCAGGTTCATGTGACGCGAGTTGTCGGTGCCCAGGTTGATCGTGCGGTCACCGGTCGCCACGTTGCTCGGGGTGCCGGCCGGCAGCGCGCCGGTGAACACCACGTTCATCGACGGCAGCTTCGAGTTGTTGGTCGGGACGGAGTCGTAGTTGCGCGACGACGCCTTGAACTCGGTCGAGAAGGTCGGGGTCCAGTCCGAGAACAGCTGGGCCACGGTGGTCTCGATCTGCTTGCCCTGCGTGTAGTAGGCCGAGTCCAGGCTCAGCGCGGTGGCGCTGAAGGTCGAGTACTGCGGTTCGGCCTGCGTGGTGCGCTGGTAGCGGACGTTGGCGCGGTGGTTGTCGCTGAGGTTCCAGTCGACCTTCAGCATCTGCTCGCGCGAGACGAAGTTGCCGCCGCCCTGCGCCAGGTTGCCGGCGTTGACGCCGTACTGGTTCTTCATGACGTTCTGCACCGCGGCGATTTCCGCCGGGGTGATGGCGACCGTCGTGCCGTTGCTCGAGCCGATCGGGCCGTAGTCCGGCGCGTTGCGCGAGGAATTGGTCTCTTCCGACAGCGCGTACAGGAAGATCCGGTCCTCGACGAGCGGGCCGCTTGCCCACACGCCCTTGGTCGTTTCCTTGAACGGCACCGGATCCGAATACGCGCCGGTCGACGGGTTGTAGCGCTGGCCGGCCAGGCGGTCGTCGCGGTACACGTAGTACACGCCGCCCTTCCACTGGTTCGTGCCGGACTTGGTGACGGCGTTGATGTTGCCGCCGGTGTAGCCCTTCTGCGTGACGTCGTAGTTGGCGACGTTCACCTGGGTCGACTGGATCGCTTCGATCGAGATCGGCTGGCGGGCGGTCGGGCTGCCGTTCGCTTCCAGGCCGAACGTGTCGTTCACGTTCACGCCGTCGATCGTGATCGAGTTGTAGCGCGAGTTCTGGCCGGCGACGGACAGTTCGCCGCGTTCCTTGTCGGTCTGCGAGACGCGCGGGTCGGCACGGGCGTAGTCCTGCAGGTTGCGGTTGACCGACGCCTGGATCTGCAGCTGGGCGTTGCTGATCGCGGTGCCCGCGCCCATGTTCGAGCGGCTGAAGATGTCGGAACGGGCGCGGTTGCCGGCGACGGTCACGGTCTGCATCGGTGCGCCGACGGTGGCGTCGACGGTCGCGGTTTCCGCCAGCTGCAGGTAGATGCCTTCGCGTTTTTCGGTAACGCCGTCCTTGGTGATAATGATCGTGTACGGACCACCGGTACGCAGGCCGCGGGCGATGTAGCGGCCTTCGGCGTCGGCAACGACGTTGCTGACCGAACCGGATTCGGTGTGGATGATTTGCACCGACGCGCCGGCGGCCGGTCGGCCGTCCGCGCTCGAGATACGGCCGCCGACAGCCGACGTCGTGTTCTGCGCCAGAGCCGGCGCGCCCGCGAGCGCGATCGACAGAGCCAGCGCCAGCTTCGTCAGCTGGATCCGTTTTTGATAGACCATTATTTAACCCCAAATTGACTTGATTTTATGGTTGGGAACGGAGTTCCCCTCTCGTAGTACTGCAAACTCTCGGACCGGCTGGCTTTTGACCGCCGGTCTCTATTCGGTCGTTCTGCCTTTTTGCAGTGCGATTATTGGATGCGGATGCACCGGCAAAAAGTAGCGCAAGCGAGTCTAGCGGTTAATTGTTTCCAGGCTATTACGCCTAAAATCCGCTCTTTTTCTTAGACGTTGGATTGATAAAAGACCAATATGCATGAAGGCTGTTATCGAGACAAATACGTTTTCTTTTGGGAATTTATATCTTGCGTGTATAAGTCGCTTAAAAAACGTGCAGGAAGTCGCTTGCGGGGTGTCTTTTCCCTCGGGATCAGACCTGGTGGGATGATAAATGTGGCATTCTCCGATGAAATTCTTTCGCTTGTTGTTTAAGCAAACGGAATGAGAATCCGCGCATTCTGTAGCGAGTTGGCCACAGAGATGGCATGTGCATATATCGGATCCGCGCAGTCGAGGCGGCAACGCGCTGTGGGAGAGGACGCCGGCGGCAGGACTGCCGCCGGCGGAGGGCAAACCGGTGGGCCGCTCAGTGCTTCACGGCGGTGCGGTCGAGCGCCGCGATGTCCGCCTCGAAGCGCGCGTAGCGGGCGTCGAGCTGGCGCATCAGGCGCTGCTTGTCGGCGTCGGGCAGGAAGGCGTAGCGGATACTGTTGTACGACGCCCTTTTGACTTCCGCGTAGCTCGGCTTGTAGCGGCTGGCGAACAGCACGTATTCATTGGCCAGGTTGTGGCGGGTGACGCCGGCGTCGTCCGTCGAGATCACGTACGGCACGCCATATTTGCGGTACAGCGTGATCGGGTGGTTATCGCCCTGCACGCCCTCGATGAAGGCGTTCGACGTCAGGTTGATCTCGACCGGGATGTCCTTCGCCCGCATGGTCTTCATGATGCCGACGGCGTTGGTCTCGTGCGCGAGGTCGATGCCGTGGCCGATGCGCTGGGCGCCCGCCACGTTCAGGGCCTGGTCGATGTGGTACTTGAGGTCTTCCGGCGGCACGTCGCCCAGCGCCAGCTCGCCCGCGTGCATCGCGACGTTGACCTTCGGGTAGACCTTCTTCAGGTAGCGGAACATCTGCATGTGCAGCGTGTAGTCGCGCATGGAGACCATCTGGCTTTCCTGGCCCACGATGTTCACGCCGACGATCTTGCCGCCCCGCGCGGCCGACTCGAACGCGGCCAGCATCGACGAGAACACGCGCGACGGCGAGAACAGGCGCACGACATAGGTCTGGTAGCGCATCGTGAAGTTGTCGTCGTCGATGCCCTGGGCCGCCTCGTTGACGGTGTTGACGAAGGTGTCGACGGACGTCTTGAACGCCGGCGTGGCGTCGAGCTTCTGGCGCGCGGTGTCGAGCAGCTGCGCGAACTTCGCCTCGTCGCGCGCGCTGTCCCAGGCGCGCTTGTCGAACTCCGGATCGGACACCGTGTCGGGGCTCTTGAACATCGTCTCGATGTACGCCACGTTCTCGGCGAGCGCCCGGTTCTTCAGTTCGACGAGGCCTTCGTGGAAGTTGCTGTTCGAGACGGGGCCGAAGTAGCCGAAGGTCTGGAAGAACTGGCGGTCCGGCGGCGGCTGGATCGCGCCGTGGTTGTTGAAATCCTTGCTCGACCAGCGCTGCAGCAGCTCGCGCCACGTGAAGTCGTCGGCGTACACGTCGGACGAGGACAGGCAGGTGCGGTCCTTCGGCTGCTTCGCGCGCTCGTTCTCGACGACGCTCTTGTCCGTCTCGATGCGGTACGAGAGCTTGTTGACGCAGGCGCCCTGCTTGTCGAGCCAGTCAACATAGGTCTCGGCATAGATCGCGCCGGAATAATGGTGGTGCAGGTCGCCGCCCTTGGGCATCTGCGAGAAGAACAGGACCAGTTCCGCGGTCTTCGGCTCGGCGCCCGCGATCAGGGATGCGTAGTGGCGCGCGGTGGCCGCTTCGTCGGGGCCGGACGCCGGGGTGCGCGCGGAAGCGGTGGCCGCGAGGGCCGCCAGGGTGATCAGCAGGCTGCTGCTCAGGGTTTTCGTCATATCGGTCTCGGCTGGTGAGTAGTCGGTGACAGTATCTCGCCAGCGCGGAAACCGTCGTTCCCGCGCAGGCGGGAATCCATGCCGAGCGTCCTGTTCGGCTCAGCATGGGTCCCCGCCTGCGCGGGGACGACGTTACGACGGCGCCCGCTCGTGCACCCGCTTGCCCGCCGCATACGTGGCGCGGATGGCGCGGTCGTCGCCCAGCAGCGCCAGCGCGAACAGGGTTTCCTCGAGCGAGTCGCCGTTCGCCGTCCGGCGCGCCAGCAGCGGCGTCGCCTTCGGGTCGAGGACGATGAAATCGGCCTCGGTACCGGCGGCAAAATTGCCGATCGTCCCTTCGAGCTGCATGCTGCGCGCGGCGCCCAGCGTGGCGAGATAGAACATGCGCAGGGCCGGGAGATAGCTGCCTTTCAATCGCGCAACTTTATACGCTTCATTCATTGTTTGCAACATCGAGAACGACGTGCCGGCGCCGACGTCCGTCCCCAGCGACACGCGGGCATGCACGCTGTCGGCCTTGGCCACGTCGAACAGGCCGCTGCCGAGGAACAGGTTCGACGTCGGGCAGTGCGAGATCGCGGCGCCGGTGTCGGCCAGCAGCGCGAAGTCGACGTCGTCCAGCCAGATGCAGTGGCCGAACATCGCGCGCGGACGCATCAGGCCATAGTGCTCGTACACCTGCAGATAGCTGCGACGGTCCGGGTACAGGCTCTTCACCCACGCGCATTCGTCGCGGCTTTCCGACACGTGCGTCTGGATGTACGTGGTCGGGAACGCGCGCGCCAGCTCGCCCGCGGCGCCCAGCTGGGCCGGGGTGGACGTCGGCGCGAAGCGCGGCGTGATCGCGTACTGCGCCCGGCCGTTGTTGTGCCAGCGGCGGATCAGGTCTTCGCTGTCGCGCAGGTCGGCCGTGTCTTGCAGGAAGTCCGGGCAGTTCCGGTCCATCAGCACCTTGCCGCCGGCCATGCGCAGGTTGCGCGCGGCGCTCGCCTCGAAGAACGCGTCGACGGACTCCTTGTGCACCGTGCAGTACACCAGCGCCGTCGTCGTGCCGTTGCGCAGCAGCTCGTCGAGGAAGAACTCGGCGACGGTGCGCGCGTGGACGGGGTCCTTGAACTGGCGCTCGGTCGGGAACGTGTAGTTCTCCAGCCACGGCAGCAGGTCCGGCGCGGGCGAACCGATCATGTCGGTCTGCGGGAAATGCAGGTGCGTGTCGATGAAGCCGGGCATGATGATCTGGCCGCGGTAGTCGACAATGCCGGTCCCGGGCGGCAGCGTCGGCGCCAGTTTGTCGTAGTCGCCGGCGGCAAGCACGCGGTCGTTCTCGACGACGAGCAGGCCGTCCTCGTGCCAGGCGTGGGCATTCTCGGCAAGCAGAGGATCGGCGTGGAAGTGCAGCAGGCTTGCTCGGTAGGCCTGCACGTTGCGGGTATCGTTGGACATTATTGTTCCGATGTGGCTTGGGTTGTGGCCTGCGAGGCGGCGGCGCGTGCCGCCGCCTCGAAGACCATCAGCAGTTGCGCGACGACGGCGACCGCGATCACGGCGGGCTCCTTGCCCTTGATGCCGGGGACGCCGATCGGGCACACCATGTCGTCCAGGCGGGCGCGGGAAATGCCCCGGTCGCGCAGGCGGTGCTCGAACTGCTTGCGTTTGGTTTCCGATCCGATGAGGCCGAACCAATCCTGGTTCGCGGGCCGTTTCAGGATCGCTTCGGTCAGGCGCTGGTCCAGCGCGTGGTTGTGCGTCATGACGAGGAAGCACGTGCCGGGGGCGGCCTGGCGGGCCAGGACTTCCGGCATGTCGGTCGCTTCCACGACGACGTTGGGCGGAGCGAGGTCCGGGAACATGTCTTCCCGTTCGTCGACCCAGGTAACGCGGCACGGCAAGTCCGCCAGCAGGCGCACGATGGCCGCGCCGACGTGGCCCGCGCCGAACAGCATCACGTGCGCGCGCGGCGCCGGGACGTGGTCGACCAGCCAGCGCCGTCCGTCGGCATCGAGCAGCACGCGGGTGCCGCCGCTGCGCTCGAAGTCCGGGTAGCGGCCGCCCTTGCGCTGGATGTTGTGGCCCAGCGCATCGACGAGCGCGAGATCCGGCTCACCGTCCAGCGCGACGACGCGCCAGCAATCGTCGTGGCGGCGTGCGGCCAGCTCCGCGCAGTGCGCGCGATCGACCAGTTCGAACGCGAGGTGCACGACGCCGCCGCAGCACTGGCCCAGGCTCGGGCCGAGCGGGAAGCGTTCCAGCCGGCGCACGTCGCCCTTTTCGAGCATGGCGCGCGCCGTTTCGATGCCGCGCAGCTCCAGGTGGCCGCCGCCGACGGTGCCCCACTGGCTGAACGCGTCGACCAGCATGCGCGCGCCCGGTTCGCGCGGTACGGAACCTTCGGCCTTCGCGACCGTGATCAGCACGGCCCGCTGCGCGGTGGGGATGAGCCAGTCGTCCATGTCAGGCTGCCTTGGTTTCCCGCACGGCGTTTTCGACGAAGGAGACCGCGTCGAGGATCGCCTCGCTCGTCGCCGGTGCGCGCAGCGGCGGGTTCACCTTGTGCTCGCCGACGGCCGAGATGGCGTCGCGGATCGCGAGGAACACGGAGAACGGCAGCAGCAGCGGCGGCTCGCCGACGGCCTTCGAGCGGTGGATCGAATCGGCCACGTTACTGTTCTCGAACAGGCGCACGGTGAACGCTTCCGGGCAATCCGACACGCCCGGAATCTTGTACGTGGACGGCGCATGCGTCATCAGCTTGCCTTGAGCGTTCCACCACAGTTCTTCCGTCGTCAGCCAGCCCATGCCCTGGATGAAGGCGCCTTCGACCTGGCCGATGTCGATCGCCGGGTTCAGCGACTTGCCCGCATCGTACAGCGCGTCGGCGCGCAGCAGCTTCCATTCGCCCGTCAGCGTGTCGATGACGACTTCCGACACGGCCGCGCCGTACGCGAAGTAGAAGAACGGGTTGCCCGTCATCGTCTTCGGATCCCAGTGCAGGTTCGGCGTGGCGTAGAAGCCGTCCGACCACAGCTGCACGCGGGCGAGATATGCCTTGGCGACCAGCTCGCCGAACGGGATTTCCTGGCCGTTCGCGAACACGGTGTCGGCGACGAAGCGCACGTCTTCCGCGGCGCCGCCGAACTGCTTGGCGGCGAAGCTTGCCAGGCGTTCGCGGATCTGGCGCGCCGCGTCCTGGGCGGCCTTGCCGTTCAAGTCGGCGCCGGTCGATGCGGCCGTCGCCGACGTGTTGGCGACCTTGCTGGTGTTGGTCGCGGCGATGCGCACGCGGGTGAGATCGACGCCCAGTTCGTGCGCGACCACCTGCATCACCTTGGTGTTGACGCCCTGCCCCATTTCCGTGCCGCCGTGGTTGACGAGGATGGAGCCGTCCACGTACACGTGCACGAGCGCGCCGGCCTGGTTCAGGTGCGTCACGTTGAACGCGATGCCGAATTTCAGCGGCGTGAGCGCAAGCCCCTTCTTCAGCACGGGGCTCGTCTTGTTGTACGCCTCGATGGCCTGGCGGCGCGCGCGGTATTCGCTCGCCTCTTCCAGCTGGCCCACCAGTTCGTGGATCACGTTGTCGACGACGGGCTGGCCGTACGGCGTGACGTTGCGGTCGATCTTGTCGTAGAAATTCAGCTTGCGGATGTCGAGCGCATCCTTGCCCAGGTTGCGTGCGATCTCGTCGATGATGTATTCGATCGCGATGGCGCCCTGCGGCCCGCCGAAGCCGCGGAACGCGGTGTTCGACTGGGTGTTCGTCTTGCCGGCCGCCGCGCGGATGTCGCAGTCGGACAGGTAATACGTATTGTCGAAGTGGCAGATCGCGCGGGTCGCGACCGGACCGGACAGGTCGGCCGAGAAGCCGGCGCGGCTCACCATGTCGACCTTCGCCGCGACGATGCGGCCGCTGTCGTCGTAGCCCACTTCATACAGGTAGTGGAAGCAGTGGCGCTTGCCGGTGACCATCATGTCGTCGTCGCGGTCGGCGCGCAGCTTCACGGCGCGGTTCAGGCGTTTCGCCGCGACCGACGCGCAGGCGGCCCACAGTGCCGACTGCGATTCCTTGCCGCCGAAACCACCGCCCATGCGGCGGCACTCGACGACGATATTGTGCGAATGGACGTTCAGGGCGTGCGCCACGACGTGCTGCATCTCGCTCGGGTGCTGCGTGGAGCACAGCACGAGCATGCCGTCGTTTTCCTGCGGGATGGCGTACGAAATCTGGCCTTCCAGATAAAACTGTTCCTGGCCGCCGACATACAGCTCGCCCTTCACGCGGTTCGGCGCGCGCTCGAACGCGGTCTCGGCGTCGCCGCGCGTCAGGCGCATCGGCGGCAGCACGAACGAGCCGGCGGCGCGCGCGGCCTGCGGGGTCAGGATCGCGGGCAGTTCTTCGTAGCTGACCTTCGCCTTCTTGGCGGCGCGGCGGGCCAGATCGTGGCTGTCGGCGACGACCACGAAGATCGGCTGGCCGATGTACTGCACGAGGCCATCGGCGAGGATCGGATCGTCGTGGATGATCGGACCGCAGTCGTTGGTGCCGGGGATGTCCTTGGCCGTCAGCACGGCGCGCACGCCGCGGCTGGCCAGGACGTCGGTGAAGTCGATGTCGAGGATGCGCGCATGCGCCTTGCTCGACAGGCCGAGGGCCGCGTGCAAGGTGCCGCGCACCTCGGCGATATCGTCCGTGTAGTCGGCCTGGCCGAGCACGTGCAGCCGGGCCGATTCATGGGCTTTTCCGAGACCGACCTGCGCCCAGTCGGCCTTGGTCAGTGCGGGGGATCCTGCGTCGTTCATGGTGTTCTCCTCAGGCCAGGGCGGTCGTCGATTTGTTGGCAAACGGGTTGACTGCGCTGGTCGGCAGCGGGTTGTCCTTGCGCGTTTCGAGCCAGTAGCGGCGCAGCAGGTTCTGCGCCGTCTTCATGCGGTAGGCGCTCGATGCGCGCATGTCGGACAGCGGCGCGTAGTCTTTCGCCAGGGCTGCCATCGCGTCCAGCACGGCGGCTTCATCCCACGCGCGGCCGTTCAGGACGCCTTCCGCCTGCGTGGCGCGCTTGGGCGTCGCGGCCATGCCGCCGAAAGCGATGCGGGCGTCCCGCACGATGCCGTCCTCCAGCGTGAAGGCAAAGGCGGCGCAGACGGCCGAGATGTCCTGGTCGAAGCGCTTGGCCAGCTTATAAGTGCGGAACGCGACATTCTTGCGCGGCAGCGGAACACGCACGGCCTGCACGAATTCGCCGTCGCGCCAATCCTTGACCTGGTAGCCCAGGTAGAAGCTCTCGAGCGGCATGGTGCGCTCGCCTGCGGGTCCGCGCAGCACCAGCTCGCTGCCGAGGGCGATCAGCCACGGCATCGAGTCGCCGATCGGCGAGCCGTTGGCGACGTTGCCGCCCAGGGTGCCCGCGTTGCGGATCGGGAGCGACGCGAAGCGCTGCCACAATTCCCCCAGTTCCGCGTCGTAGTGCTTGCAGATGGCGGCGTAGGCGTCTTCGAGCGAGATGCCGGCACCGATCTCGATGAAGCCGTCCTGCTCGCGCAGAGTCTTCAGTTCGGCCACGTGGCCCAGATAGATGATGTCGGTGAGTTCGCGCATCTGCTTCGTGACCCACAGGCCGACGTCGGTCGAGCCGGCGAGGATCGTCGCTTTCGGATGCGCGGCGCGCACGGCGACGAGTTCGTCCAGCGTACGCGGGGCGTGGAAGGTCTGGCCGTCGTATTTATAGGTGGCGCCGGCGTCGCGCTGCAGGGCGCGCAGCTGCTCGGCCACGGACGCACGGTCGAACTCCGCGGGCGGCAGGGCCACCATGCGCTTGGCCGCATCGATGATCGGACGGTAGCCCGTGCAGCGGCACAGGTTGCCGGACAGCGTGTCGTCGATTTCGCAGCGGGTCGGCTCGCGGCCTTCCTGCTTGAGGTACAGGCCCCACAGCGACATGGCAAAGCCCGGCGTGCAGAAGCCGCACTGCGAACCGTGGCATTCGACGAGGGCCTGCTGCACGGGGTGCAGGGCGCCGTCCTTCTGCGCCAGGTCTTCGACGGTGAACAAGGCTTTGCCGTCCAGCGTCGGCGTGAACTGGATGCAGGAATTCACGGAGCGCATCTGCAGTTCGCCGTTTTCGAGCGATCCGAGCACGACGGTGCACGCGCCGCAGTCGCCTTCGGCGCAGCCCTCCTTGGTGCCCGTGCAGTGCAGGTCCTCGCGCAGATGCTGCAGGATGGTCTGCGTCGGCGCGACGTCGTTCACTTCATGGACGGCGCCGCGGTAGAAAAATCGGATCGGTGTGGACATCATCGCCTCGGAGTGGGAAACAGCTTGTGAAAATATGACTGACTGGATACAGATTAGCACCGGGGGTCGGGCTGGATATATGCGGATATGGATTTTGAATATCAGATATTTTCAATACTGCAGGGTGCGCCTGCGCGGCCTGTTCACCTAGCATGCCCGTCCTGTCTGCCGCGCGCAATGCGGAACGAGCCAATATTGCGAAACTTGCTATCCTTGAGCCGTCACCGGGAGGCTTCATGGCATTGCACATCGTTCATTTCATCGGACCGATCAACGCGAACTCCGCCTGCACCGTGCGCAACCTGTGCCTGCAGGCGCTGCAAAGCGGCGCGACCGAACTCGAACTGCACATGTCGACCGAAGGCGGCAACATGACGGCCGGCTTCGCGCTGTACTACTTCCTGAAGTCGCTGCCGTTGCCGTTGACGACGTGGAACGTGGGGAGCGTGGAATCCGTCGGCGTCGCGATCTTCCTCGCCGGCGCGAAGCGCTATGCCTGCCCCGGCACGCGTTTCCTCATCCATCCGCTGCACTGGGGCTTCGGCAACCTCGTCGCGGCGGACCATGCCCGCATCTCGGAATGGCGCGACTGCCTCGATTTCGATGCCGAACGCTACGCCGCCATCTTCGAAGACGCCACCCGCGGCGCACGCGGCGCCCACGACATCCGTTCCTACCTCACGGCTTGCTCCCGCATCTACACGGCCGAGCAGGCCGTCGAAGCGGGCATCGTGCACGAGGCGCGGCAGGCGCGCCTGCCGGAAGCGGGCACGACGTCGCACTGGTGGAATTAAAAACATCATCCCACTCTGATAGCGCTCGCTGTCAGTTTGCTGCAACAAAAGAGGGCAAACATCGCTAGAGTAGAGTGATTATTCGCGTATTTTCCTTGCGGCATTTTTTCTGGCCGCTCTACAATTTATTACAGATTCTTTACGCGGCCTAACCTATCGCCTCGGCAGTGTCTCTATAACAAAAACCGTCCACCCGCAGTCTTCAGCAGGTAATTCCCATGAAAAAACGCATCATCGCGAGTGCGCTCGCCGTGTCTTTTGTCGCGCCTTGTGCATTCGCGCAGGACGCTTCCGCCGTCCGTATCAGCGGCTTCGGCACCGGTGCCCTCACCTGGACCAATACCGACAAGGCCGAGTTCGGCCGCCCGAATCAGGCCAGCGGCGCCAAGAAGAACGCCACGACCGGTGTCGATTCGAACTTCGGCATCCAGGCCGACTATGCCGTCAACAGCTGGCTGTCCGTCACGGGCCAGGGCCTTGTGCGCAAGGATGCGCAGGATGACTTCGGCGCCGAGCTGTCGTGGGCGTTCGCCAAGGCCAAGGTCTCGGACGACGTGTCGTTCCGCGTCGGCCGCATCGGCGTGCCGGCGTTCATGATTTCGGACTACCGCAACGTGGGCTACGCCAACACGATGCTGCGTCCGCCGGCCGAGATGTATTCGCAGATGCTGTTCAACACGGTCGACGGCGCCGACGTCACCTGGCAGCACAGCTATGGCGACACGACGTATACCGCACAATTCGCCATCGGCAAGAGCAAGGTCGACATCGCCGGCGGTCCGACCCTGGACGGCCGCCGCCTGACCGCCGTGAACCTCGTGGCGGAACATGGCCCGCTGACGGTGCGCGTCGGCCGCGTCGACGGCCGCCTGACGCTGAGCAACTCGGCGTCGCTGACCACCCTGCTGACCTCGCTGAACAAGGTGGCCGCCGGCTATCGCCTGCCGCAAGCGGCGCAACTGGCGTCCGACATCGACGTCAACAACAAGAAGGCGTCGTTCACCTCGCTGGGCGCCACGCTCGACTGGAACGACATCGTCGTGCAGAGCGAATACGCGAAGCGCAAGACCGACAGCTACGTCAACGACACGACGTCGTGGTACGTGATGGGCGGCTACCGCATCGGCAAATTCCTGCCGTATTACAGCCACGCCAAGCTGTCGATCGACGGCTCGGTCCACAACGGCATGCCGGCGGCCTGCCCGGCCGGCTATCCGGCCGCGTGCACCCCGACGCTGGCCGCGCTGTCCGGCGCCGTCGCCAGCCTGCCCTACACCGGCGTGAGCCAGGGCGAGCAGCAGACCGACTCGATCGGCATGCGCTGGGACTTCTACCGTTCGCTGGCCCTGAAGGTGCAGTTCGACCACGTGCGTCCGAACAAGGCGAGCGGCCTGCTGATCAATCCGCAGCCGGGCTTCCACGGTCCGGTCAACGTCGGCGCCGTCGCGCTCGACTTCGTGTTCTAAGAGGACTTCGATGAAACATCTGATCAAGACAGCCATCGCCACCGCCGCCCTCGCCCTGGCCCTGCCGGCCATGGCCGACGTGGTGGTCGTGGTGAACCCGAAGGCGGCCGAGTCCTCGATGACGAAAGACCAGGTCGCGCAGTATTTTCTGGGCAAGTCCAGCGCGATGAGCCCGGTCGACCAGCCGGAAAGCGCCCCGGTCCGCGCCGAGTTCTACAAGAAGGTGACGGACAAGGACGCATCCCAGGTCAAGGCCTTGTGGTCCAAGCTGGTGTTCACCGGCAAGGCCACGATGCCGAAGGAAGCCGCGGACAGCGCCGCCGTCAAAAAGATGGTGGCCAGCGACCCGAAAGTCATCGGCTACATCGAAAAGAGCGCGGTCGACGCCTCGGTCAAAGTGATCTACACACCGTAAGCGTCCGCAACCACCCGCCCGCCCCCGGTTTATCCGGCGGCGGGCTGTTGAACATAGAGGAAACGGCATGAGCATCAAGCGCAAGATCTGGGCACTCCCGGTCATCTCGACCATCATCTTCGGCCTCGGCGTGGCGGTGTCGGCCAGCATCGCGAGCGGCGCCCTGGACTCGATCCACACGACCGAGTCCGTCGATTACCCGGCGCTGGGCACGGCGAAGGCGTTGACGGCCGACCTTGCGGGCATCACCGACGGTCTGCGCGATGCCGTTTCCGAAGGCGACAAGGCACGTATCGGCCAGATCGGCGAGCAGGCGAACAAGGTGCGCGCGAAATTGTCCGAGGTCGGCAAGATCCCGGGCATGGATGCCACCGGCAAGCGCCTGACCAAGGATTTCGAGGATTACTATGCGCCGGCCGTCTCGGCCGCGAAGATCATGCTTGAACTCGAACAGGGCGATCCGCAGACGACCGTGCAGCGCATGCAGAGCGCGCTGACCGTGCTGAACGCCGATGTCGCGAAATTCAATGAGCAGGCCCAGCAGCAATTCAAGGACGGCATCGCGCGAAGCGCCTCGAGCGTGCGCCGCGTGCTGTCGGTCACCATCATCACGGCGCTGATCGTGATCGCGATCCTGATCGGCGTGTCGTGGTTCGTCATCCGCACCATCTGGCAACAGCTGGGCGGTGAACCGGAATACGCACGCGAGATCACCCGCGCCGTCGCGGCCGGCGACCTGTCGATGGAAATCCGCCTCGAGGCCGGCGACCAGCACAGCCTGCTGGCCGCGCTGCAGGAAATGCGCACGCGCCTGGCGACGATGGTGTCCGGCATCAAGACGTCGGCCGAGACCATCGCCACGGCCAGCGCCGAGATCGCCAGCGGCAACGCCGACCTGGCCAGCCGCACGGAATCGCAGGCCGGCAGCCTGGAGCACACGACGCGCGCCGTCGAATCGCTGACGGACACCGTCAGGACGAACGCCGCCAACACGACCCAGGCGAACGCACTCGTCCTGTCCGCCACCGACATCGCCACCCGCGGCGGCGAAGTGGTCGGCAACGTGGTGTCCACGATGGGCGCCATCAATGCCTCCGCCAAGCAGATCGTCGAAATCATTTCCGTGATCGACGGTATCGCGTTCCAGACCAACATCCTGGCGCTGAACGCCGCCGTGGAAGCCGCGCGCGCGGGCGAACAGGGCCGCGGCTTCGCCGTCGTCGCGGGCGAGGTGCGCAATCTGGCACAGCGTTCGGCGGCCGCCGCCAAAGAGATCAAGCAGCTGATCGGCGATTCCGTCGCCAAGGTCGATGCCGGCAGCGCGCTCGTCGACGAAGCGGGCGCCACGATGGAGCAGATCGTCGCGTCGGTCCGCAAGGTGCACGACATCATGGCCGAGATCAGCGTGGCGGGTCAGCGCCAGGCGGAAGGCATCGAACAGATCGGCCGCGCCATCGACGACATGGACCAGATGACGCAGCAGAACTCGGCGCTCGTCGAGGAAGCGTCGGCCGCGGCGGAATCGCTGGCGGAGCAGACGGAGCAGTTGTCCGGCGCGCTGGCGCAGTTCAAGCTCGCGGCTGGCAACGCGCTCGGCGCGCCGGCGGGCCGCTCGCGGCTGGCACTGGCGCGCGGCTGAACCGCCGCGCCGATCCGGGACGGACAGTGCACACACTGTCCGGATTCGGAGTATGCTTTCATCAAGCGCCGTACTGCATGAAGTGACCACCTGGTCGCGCTGATGCAACCCCGGCCGTCCGCAATGGCCACTCACCGGCACGACGCTCGTCTCGAGACACCGGGGAGATCATCATGCGCCACACATTGAATCGCAACTACCCGCCGGGCACCGAACCCGGCGCCCTGCAACACCACCCCCACGAAGACAGCCACTACTTCGGCACGCAGAACGCCTCAGCGCCGCCCGCCGGCACCACGTTCCAGGAAACGATGGGCAGCATCGCGCAATGGAGCACCCCGGAGGATGACGAGATGTGGGCCGTCCCGCCCGCCGGCAGCGACTTGCGTGCCGAGGCGCCCGCCCCCGACCAGACCTGGGACGACGTCGAACCCGCCCTGAAGAACGATTGGGAGACCAGGCACGCGGGCAGCGGGGCGTCGGCCTGGGACAACGTGAAGGCCGCCATCCGTCATACCTGGGAGCGGATGCACCGCTGACACCATGAATCCGGTCACATCCTTCCTGGTCGCCGTCAGCCTCGGCGTCGGCGTCGTGCTGACGTACTGGATCGATCCGCTGATCGGATTGCCGCTCGTCGTCCTGGCCGTGATTCTCGCGTTCTCGCTGAAGATGGCGAACGCGTGGCAGAAATTCGTCATCTTGCGGCTGGGGAAACTCCACAGCGTCAAGGGTGCGGGCTTGTTCGCCATCGTGCCCGTCATCGACAACGTGGTGGCCGTCATCGACACGCGCATCCAGACCACGGCCTTCAACGCCGAGCAGGCCTTGACCAAGGACACGGTCCCGGTCAACGTCGACGCCATCATTTTCTGGCACGTGCACGATGCGGAGAAGGCCGCGCTGGCGATCACGAATTACCGCGAGGCGATCGACCGGGTCGCCCAGACGTCGCTGCGGGAAATGATCGGCATGTCGATGCTGACGGCGCTGCTCTCCGAACGCAAGGAAGCGGACGCGCAGCTCAAGGAATCGATCGGCGTGAAAACGGCGCCGTGGGGCATCTCCGTCGGCTCGGTGGAAATCCGCGACGTCGCCATTCCCGTGGTGCTGCAGGACGCGATGTCGCGCCAGGCCCAGGCCGAACGCGAGAAGCAGGCGCGGGTCATCCTCGGCTCCGCCGAAGCCGCCATCGCCGGGAAGTTCGTGGAAGCGGCCGACATGTACGCCGGCCATCCGGCGGCACTGCAGCTGCGGGCGATGAACATCATTTATGAGACGACGAAAGAGCGTGGCGCCACCATCCTGATCCCGAGCTCGATGGTCGACAGCCTGAATCCCGGCAACCCGCGTCTCTAGCCAAACTTGCAAGCCCCCTCCCCTTGTCATAGAATCGGCCTCTGCGCTGGCCTCGCCAGTTTCCCGACGATTCTTGACGGTGATCCTTGGAAACCGTACCACTTTGGGTGCTCATTCTCGCACTCGCCCTCCTGATCCTTTGCTCGGCCTTCTTCGCGATGGCGGAAACCGCCCTGATGGCGGCCAATAAATATCGCTTGCGCCATCTCGCCAAACGGGGCCACCGCGGCGCCATCACCACCTTGTGGCTGCTGGACCGTACGGACAAGCTGCTGTCCCTCGTGCTCATCGCCAACACGCTGATCAATGCGATGGCCACGGCGCTCGTCACGGCCATCGCCATCCTGTTCTTCGGCCACGACGAAAGCGTGATCACGATCGCCACGGCCGTCGTCGCCTTCCTTTTGATCGTGTTCGCGGAGATCTCTCCGAAGATCATCGGCGCCACCTATCCGGAGCGCATCTCGCTCGGTTCCAGCTTCGTGCTGCGACCGCTGATGAAGGTGGCCAAGCCGGCCATCTGGTTCGTCAACCTGTTCGTGAAAGGCCTGCTGCGGCTGCTGGGCATCCGCGGCGTCGGGGCCGGCCATGCGGATGCCCAGCAGCGCCTGTCGCCGGAGGAATTGCGCTCCGTCGTGCTGGAAGCGGGCAGTTATATTCCGCAAAAGCACAAGAGCATCCTGCTGAACCTGTTCGAGCTGGAAAAGATCTCCGTCGAAGACATCATGACGCCGCGTCCCCAGATCGAGGCGCTGAACCTCGCGCTGCCCGTCGACGACATCAAGGCCGAGCTGACCACGTGCTACCACAACAAGCTGCCCGTGTACGAAGGCGAGATCAACCGCATCGTCGGCATCCTGCACGTGCGCAAGGCGGTCGCGCTGCTGAACGAGGAAGACGACCTCACGATCGACCACTTCCGCGAACTGTTGACGGAGCCATACTTCATTCCGCAAGACACGGGCGTCTTCACGCAGCTCCAGTATTTCCAGGAAAACAAGGAGCGGCTGGGCATCATCGTCGACGAATACGGCGAGGTGCAGGGTCTCGTCACCCTCGAAGACATCATCGAGGAAATGATCGGCGACTTCACGACCTCCACGCCGGGCGCCGCGCGCAGCGACGCGATGGCGTGGAATGCCCAGGGCGAAGTGCTGCTCGAAGGCACGACGCCGCTGCGCGACATCAATAAAAAGCTGGGCCTCGACCTGCCCCTCGACGGCCCGAAGACTGTCAACGGCCTGCTGCTGGAACAGTTGCAGGAGATTCCGGAATTCCCCATCGCCCTCAAAATCGGCAACTGTGTGATCGAAGTCGTGCAAGTGCAGAACCAGGCCATCAAGGTCGTGAAACTGTTGCGGCCGGTCGCGGTCAAACGCTGGCTGGCAGCCTGATCGGGCTTGGCCGGCCGAGCGCCGCCGGCCACGAACCGGCGGTTCCCCTGTTCCTTGCAGGAGGAATAACGATGTTGTTCACCCGATATTGGCAGCTGGTTACCTACCATTTTGTCCACGTGGTATGCACGCATCTTTCCGTACGACAAAGTCTTGACCGATTTGATGCCTACGGGCATCATCAAGAACATCCGCCGGGGCCGTTCGTCCTACCCGGCTTCTTGTCGTCCTTCCGACCCTAACCATATGGCAGCAGTCCTCCCCAACACCAACCCTGGCACTGCATTGCCCGGGCTGGCGCGTGCCCTCGTGCAGGCGGGACGCTTGACCATGCCGCAGGCGGATTCGCTGCAAAAGAAGGCGAGTGCCGATAAAGCCGGTTTCATCGACATCTTGCTCGGCGCCGGCGCCGTCGATGCGCGCTCCCTGGCTGTCTTCTGCGCCGAGACCTTCGGCTACCCGCTGCTCGACCTCGCCACCCTCAGCCCGGACGCGCTGCCCGTCAACGCCATCGACCCCAAGCTGATGCAGGCGCAGCGCGTCGTCGCGCTGGCCCGGCGCGGCAACAAGATGTCGGTGGCGCTGTCCGACCCGACGAATACCCAGGCACTGGACCAGATCAAGTTCCAGAGCGAATCGACGGTCGAACCGGTCATCGTCGCCCACGACGCCCTGCTTGCCCTGCTGGCGAACATTTCCAAGAGTGCCGAGCAGGACTTGAGCGAACTCGTCGGCGACGAAGGCGACATCGAATTCGCCGAGGAAGAACCGCAGGCGGGGGCGGCGGAAGCGGCCGCGGCCGCGGCGGAAGTCGAGGATGCGCCGATCGTGCGCTTCCTGAACAAGGTCCTGATGGATGCCATCAACCTGGGCGCGTCGGACATCCACTTCGAACCGTACGAAAAACAGTACCGCATCCGCCTGCGCGTGGACGGCGTGCTGCGCGACCACCTGGCCCCGCCGCTGTCGATCCGCGACAAGCTCGTCTCGCGCATCAAGGTGCTGGCCAAGCTCGACATCTCGGAAAAGCGCGTGCCGCAGGACGGCCGCATGCGCCTCGTGCTGTCGCCCACGAAGACCATCGATTTCCGTGTGAGCACCTTGCCGACCCTGTTCGGCGAAAAGACGGTCATGCGTATCCTCGACGCGACGCAAGCCCAGATGGGCATCGACTCGCTCGGCTACGACCCGGACCAGAAAGCCCTCCTCATCGATGCCATCACGCGCCCGTACGGCATGGTGCTCGTGACGGGTCCGACGGGCTCCGGTAAAACCGTGTCGCTGTACAGTTGCCTGAATTTGCTGAACAAGCCCGGGATCAATATCTCGACGGCGGAAGACCCGGCCGAGATCAACCTGCCCGGCGTGAACCAGGTCAACGTCAACGAAAAAGCGGGCCTCACGTTCCCCGTCGCGCTGAAAGCCTTTCTGCGCCAGGACCCGGACATCATCATGGTCGGCGAGATCCGCGACCTGGAAACGGCTGACATCGCCATCAAGGCGGCGCAGACCGGCCACATGGTGTTTTCCACGCTGCACACGAACGACGCGCCGTCGACCCTGACGCGCCTGATGAATATGGGCGTGGCCCCGTTCAACATCGCCTCGTCCGTCATCCTGATCACCGCCCAGCGCCTCGCGCGCCGCCTGTGCACGTGCAAGCAGCCGCTCGACATCGGGCGCGACACGTTGAAGGCGGCCGGTTTCCGCGAAGACGACCTGGACAGCGACTGGAAGCCTTACGGCCCCGTCGGCTGCGAACGCTGCCTCGGCTCCGGCTACAAGGGCCGCGTGGGCATCTACCAGATCATGCCGATCACGCCCGCGATCGAGGCCCTGATCCTGGCGCACGGCAACGCAATGGAAATCGCCGCCCAGGCCGAGGCCGAGGGCGTGAAGTCGCTGCGCCGGTCCGGCCTCATGAAAGTGAAGCAAGGCCTGACGAGCCTCGAGGAAGTGCTCGGCTGCACGAACGAATAAGGATCCAAACATGGCAACGACATCCGCTCCGGCACGCCGCGCTCCCAACGCGCAGGTCAAGGAATACATCTTCGCCTGGGAAGGCAAGGACAAGACCGGCAAGACCGTACGCGGCGAAATGCGCGCCGGCGGCGAGACCATCGTCAACGTGACCCTGCGCCGCCAGGGCATCATGGTCACCAAGGTCAAGAAGAAGGTGTATCGCAGCGGCAAGAAGATCCAGGACAAGGACCTGACCCTGTTCACGCGCCAGCTGGCCACGATGATGAGAGCCGGCGTCCCGCTGCTGCAATCGTTCGACATCGTCGGCAAAGGCCACGCGAACCCGTCGATGTCCAAGCTGATCATGGACTTGCGCGCCGACATCGAGACGGGCACCAGCTTGAACAACGCCTTCCGCAAATACCCGCTGTACTTCGACCCGCTGTTCTGCAACCTCGTCGGCGCCGGCGAGCAGGCCGGTATTCTCGAAGACCTGCTGACGCGTCTGGCGATCTACAAGGAAAAGACGCTCGCGCTGAAGGCCAAGATCAAGGGCGCGCTGATGTACCCGTGCGCGATCCTCGCGATCGCCTTCGTCGTCACGGCCGTGATCATGATCTGGGTCGTGCCCGCGTTCAAATCCGTGTTCTCCAGCTTCGGCGCGAACCTGCCGGCCCCGACCTTGATCGTGATGGGCATCTCCGATTTCGTCGTGCAATGGTGGTACCTCATCTTCGGCTCGCTCTTCGGCGCCCTGTACTTCTTCTTCCAGGCGTGGCGCCGGTCGCTCAAGGTGCAGCAAGCGATGGATCGCATCTTGTTGCGGATCCCCGTGTTCGGCGACGTGATCCGCAAGGGCACGATCGCCCGCTGGACCCGCACGCTGTCCACGATGTTCGCCGCCGGCGTGCCGCTCGTCGAAGCCCTGGACTCCGTTGGCGGCGCCGCCGGCAACAATGTCTATCTGGAAGCGACGAAAAAAATCCAGACGGAAGTCAGCACGGGCACGAGCCTGACGGTCGCGATGCAGAACGCCAACGTCTTCCCGAGCATGGTCACGCAAATGGTCGCCATCGGCGAAGAATCCGGCGCGCTGGACGGCATGCTGGGCAAGGTGGCCGACTTCTACGAGGAAGAAGTGGACGAGGCCGTCAAGACGCTGTCATCGCTGATGGAACCCATGATCATGGTGATCCTGGGCGTGCTGATCGGTGGCCTCGTCGTGGCCATGTATTTGCCGATCTTCAAGCTGGGATCGGTGGTGTAAGTCCCGACGCGGGCTATGGTGTCTCGTACACCGGCCCGGCCAGACCCTGCATGGTCGTCGCCGTGGGCGGCTCGGTGGTGAAGACCAGCACGTCGTTCTTGCCCGCCTTCAACCACGAAGCGGGCAGGTAGAGCGTTTGCTGGGGGCCGATGCGCCAGAAGCGGCCAAGGTGACGGCCGTTGACCCAGACCTGACCCTTGCCCCAGCCTCGCGTGTCCAGGAAGGTGTCCGCGGGCTTGTCGAGCGTCAGCGTGCCGCGCCAGAATCCCGGCGCCGTCATGTCGCCCGACGCGCCGGCGGGCAGGCGCTTCAGTGCCGCGGCGTCCATCGGCAGCGGATAGACCGTCCATCCTTCCAGTTCCTCCTTGTCCAGCGCCACGCTGCGCGTGATGCCCTTGTTGTCGTCCACCAGCTTGGCGCCAAAGCCGATGCGGCCCATCGCCTCGACGAGCAGGTCGATCTGCGTGCCCGCGGGCAGATCGACCGCCAGTGTGTTCTCGCCGCGGCGCCGGTCCAGCCGGCCGATGACGCGGCCGTCGGCCAGCACGGTGGCCTGGTCGTGCAGCTCGTTCAGTACAAGTTGTCCCTTGGCCGGCGCATCCAGGCGCTTGCGGTAGAGGATGTAACCGTAGTTCTGGCCGAACGCCTCCATCGGCCGGATCCAGCGCGAAGACTGCGCCTCGGACAGCACGTCCAGCCGCGCGAGCAGGCTGCCTGCCGGCTGCAGCGCGAAGGCGGGCAGCGCCTGCGGCTGCGGGGCGGCGGGCACCGACGGCAACGCTTCCTTCACATGCTTGGCGATGACCTCGCGCAACGCGAAGTACTTGGGGGTCGGGCGGCCGGCCTCGTCCAGCGCGGCGTCGTAGTCGTAGCTGGTCGTGTCGGGCTGATAAGGTTCGGTGCCCGAATAGTTCGCACCGGCCAGCCAGCCGAAGCTGGTACCGCCGTGGAACATGTAGAGGTTGAATGAGACGCCCTGCGCCAGCATCCAGTCCACCGTGCGCGCGGCTTCCTCGGGGCTCTGGTTGTGGTGTTGCTCGCCCCAGTGGTCGAACCAGCCGGCCCAGTATTCACCCGCCATGCGCGGACCTTGCTTGCGCCACGCGGCCAGTTCTTCGATGGAGCCTTTGGCGTCGTCCGCGCCGCCGCCGAAATTCACGACGGCAGGCACATCGGCCAGCGTGCCGCCTTCGAACAGCCGCCCGGCGGCGCCGTCGGACGTGAACAGCGGCGCGTCGAAGCCGGCCGCGCGCATCTGCGCCCGCACGGCACGCAAGTAGTCGTGATCGCGCCCGAAGGAACCGTACTCGTTCTCCAGCTGCAGCATCAGGATGGGGCCGCCGCGGCTGCTCTGCAGGTCGCCCACCTCCTGCGCGAGTCGCTTGAAGTAGCGGGCGCTGGCGGCCAGGTAACGCGCGTCCATGGAGCGCACCCGCAACCCCGGCGTGCGCAGCAGCCAGGCCGGAAAGCCGCCGAAGTCCACCTCGGCGCAGACATAGGGCCCGGGACGCAGCACGACGTTCAGACCTTCCTCGGCGGCGGTCTTGATGAAGGTGCGCAGGTCGTTCTGGCCCGAAAAATCCCACTGCCCCGGCTCGGGCTCGTGCTGAAACCAGAAGGCGTAGGTGGTCACGGTGTTCAGCCCCATCGCCCGCGCCATGCGCAGCCGCGCGCGCCACGCGGCGCGTGGAATGCGCGGATAGTGCATGTCGCCGGAGCGGATGACGAAGGGCTTACCGTCGAGCTCGAACCGCGCGCCGGCGATGGCGAAATGGGGCGGATGCGCGGCTGGTGCAGCAGCAAGCGCCGCCGTGCCCGTCATGGCGAGGGCCAGCAGGCCTGCCTGTAGCGTTCTCGAAATATTCAAGGCATGGGCTCCGGTCGGATCAGCGGTAGGTATAGCGCAGCGCCAGCGAGGCCTTGCGCGGCGACTGGTATTGGCTCGGGATGCCCCAGTTGACATCCGGCACGATGGTATTGTCCGCGTTCACGTCGGCGCTGTAGGTGTTGTAGCGGTCGGTGATGCCGCGGCGGTTAAAGAGGTTCTGGATGCTCAGGTCGATGCTCAGTTTGTTGTGCGCGCCGATGTTCCTGTCGTAGCCCACGCCCAGGTCGACCTGCCAGAAGAACGGCAGGCGCCCGCTGGTGCCGGCCGTCTTGATGCCGACCGGCGTCATGGACGCGTCGCAGTAATGTCCCCAGTCTCCCCAGTTGTAGGAGATGCTGTTCACGTCCGGCTTGAGGCCGAAGCAGCTGACGGGCTCACCGCTGTGCATGCTGAGGATGCCGCTGGTGCGCAGGCCGTTCTGGAAATAGAAGGCGGCCGAGGCGGTGAACGCATGCCGCACGTCGTTGGTCAGGTTGCCGTTGGCGCCCTGGATGGTCTCGGGGAAGTCGTAGATCCCGGTTTGCCCGATGTAGCCCGCGTTGCGGTTCTCCAGGTTGAGGAAGCCGTTGTCGTTGCCGAACGAGCGCGTCCAGGTATAGCTCAGGTTGAGGTACCAGGGCTCGGCGGCGCTGCGCGAGTGGCTCGCGTCGAAGGTCATGTGGATGTACTTGTGCTTGGGCTTGGGCAGTCCGAACGCGGCGGCCGGGATGGTCAGCGATTCCAGCTTGCCGGTGCCGCTGAAGTCACGCGTCACGGTCAGGTCCTCGCCCGGGTTCAACTCGAAACACTCATAGTCGCTCGGGTAGTCCGGGTAGCCGTGCGTGTTGGCATACCGGGCGATGCCCTGGCCATAGCAGGTCGAGTTGATGACGCGCTTCAGATCGGCGTAGCCGAAGTCGACCTGGCCCACCCAGCTGCGGCTGAATGCCTTCTGCGCATAGAGCTGCAACTCGTTCTGGTAAGGTGCCTTCAGGTTGGTGGTCGACACCTGGTAGGCCTCCGGCGGGATGCCGTCGTGGCCCGGCACGGTGTAGGTCGAGCCGATCTGCGTCAGGCCCAGCGGCGCCCTGGTCGCCGGGTCGATTCCGGTGTAGCGGTACCACTTGCGCTGTTCGAGGTGCGACTCGGCAACGCCGAAGCTGAAGTTGGACGGCATGGACAGCGAATAACGGCCGAGGTTGGCGCCGACCTTGAGGCTGGAATCGCCCTTCACATCCCACGACACGCCGACGCGCGGCGAAGTCATCGGGAACGAGAACAGCGGGCGCTCCAGCGCGTCCTTGTTGATGTATTTGTCGAAGCGCAGGCCGCCGTAGACGATCACGTGGTCGCCCGCCTTCCAGTAATCCTCGAGGTAGGCGGCCTTGTTGATCGACACCATGTTGCCGAACTCGCGGTTGAAGTAGTAGCCGACATACTGGCCGCTGACCTGTTCGCCATTGGGCAACTGCACGGCATTCGGACGGTCGTAGTAGGTGTACCAGCCGGCTTGCGGCGTGTGCCAGTCCTGGCCGAGGAAGTGCTTGTAGTACTCGGCGCCGAACACGATCCGGTGATCCGCCAGGCGCCAGGTGACGTCGCCCTTGTAGCCGCGGCGCCAATAATCGTCGGGACGGAAGTTGACAGTGCGGTCCTGGATGCCGATGTTCGTCGTCTTCTGCGTCCGGCTGCTGTAGGAATCGACGTAGGGGACGTCCTCGGCGCCATGCGCCCGGTCGTTGATCTGGCCGAGGAAACCGCCCATCAGCCGCACTTGCAGGTTGTCGGTGATATTGCCGTGGTAGTTGGCAATCAGCATGCGCTCCGTCACCGGCGAGTAGGCACTGGACGACCAGGCGCCGGCCTGGGTCGTGTAGTCCTTCAGCAGGCGGTACGTGCTGGTGCTGGTGCTGCTCCAGGCTCGCGAGCCGATCAGGTTGAGAGTGTGGTCCTCGTTGATGTTCCAGGTCAGGTTCAGCAGCGCGTTCTTGCTGCGCGAGCTGGCGACCGATTCGCGGTTCTGGCTGAAGCTGTAGCTGTTCGAAGGCAGCTTGTCCCCCAACAGCGCGAAGGCGAACAGTTTATCCTTGATCAGCGCGCCCGAGGCCCAGAGGTAGTGCGTCGTACTCGCCTCGCTGTAATTGCTGGAGGCGTAGCGGTAGTAGCCCCCCTGACCGTCGCGGATGTCCTTGTCGCTCGGCACCAGGCTGGTCGCTGAGCGCGGCGTGTAGTACATCGAATAACCCGCCTGGAAGTTGTTCGAGCCCTGGCGCACCGTCTGCGCCATGACGCCGCCGGTCGCGTTCGTCCACGATGCCCCGAAACTGCCCGCCATCACTTCGGTATCCTGGATCGCCTCGCGCGGCAGGCGGTTGGCGCCCAGCAGGGTACGGTCGTTGGTGGTATCGAACTCGTTGAGGTAGTAGCGATTCTCTGCCGGCGAGGCGCCGCCGAGTTGCACCAGCCCGGTCGTATTCTGGTCGTAGCGCACGTTGGAGCGCAGCCGCGCGATGGTCTCGACGTTGGCCGACGCGGCGAGCGGCAGGGTGTTGATGAGTTCCCGGCTGTAGTGGCTGGACATTTCCGGGGTGGACACGTCGATAGGGATCACCGTCGTCTGGGCCGACTGCCCCGTGACGGTGACGATGGCCGGCGTCTGCCCGCCGCCCTGGTCTTCCGCCGCGACGGCGACGACGGCCGTGTCGCTGTTCGGCCGCACGCTGACTTGGCGCTCGGCAATAATATTGTTGCCTTCCTTGAACGTCACGGTGTAGAGGCCCGGGTTCAGGCCCGAGGTCTTGTAGCGGCCCTGCGCATCGGGTTGCAGGTCGCGTCTGAAGCCGGTTTGCGCACTCGTGACGGTCACACTCACCTTGCCTGCGGCTTGGCCGGCCGGTACCGAGCCGTACAGGCCACCGGTAATGGATTGCGCCCGTGCGTCCTGCATCCCTGCCGCGCCCGACAGCAGGGTCAGGACGAGCAGGGATTTTCGAACAGCGGCACCGCGTGCCGCAGGTGATGTCTTCATGCGTGGTCTCCGGTCTTATTTTTAAATTTTCACTTTCGTTTTCGAAAGCTAAGAGCGGAGTTAATTTAGAAAAAAGAAAATAATTCGTCAACAAAAAAGAAAGAACTCCGACGAATATCGCGAATATGAGCAGGAAAATCTTTCGTTTTACGGTTTTAGCTGGACCAGAGCTTTCGTATAGTCGCAAAACCACAACAACTGATCGTGCCACGGTGCGGCGTCCGTCTCATGCGACACACATGACACATCACGGACGCGCGCCATTGTGCGCTACCGCACCGTGTAACTCAGCAATGGCTGGTATGTTGTTAATTAATCTTCAACACCTACCGGTACATCGCCATGGCCTCTTGCCCCGAATGTGGTTCCACCTACGTCCGCCGGATCGCGCGTACGCCCTTGATGCGCATTCTGTGGAGCAGCGAGCACATCCTTTGCAGCGACTGCGGGGAGCGCTCCCTCGTGTTTCCAAGGTTCAGAAAGTCCGGCGCGAAAAGCCGGACGCCGCTCCCGCAGCCGTGCATCGAACCGAACAACCCGCTTCATCCCTGAAATTGCTCGACGGCGTAGTCGATGAACAGCCTCGTCCGCAGCGGCTGAAACTGCCGCGACGGATAGAGCAGCGTTAACGCCTGCGCACGCGCCGTCCACCCATCCAGTACCCGCACCAGGTCGCCCCGATCCAGCAGATCGCGGACCAGCCATTCCGGACACACCCCGATCCCGCTGCCCATCGCCAGCGCCTCGCGGATCGCCAGCGCATTGTTCACGCGAAAGCGGCTCGATGTCGGGAGACGCGCCTGTTCGTTCCCACGGAACAACTCCACCGTATTGCCGGGCGTCCAGGCAAAGCGCACGAAGTCATGCGCGGATAACGCGTCCGGCACGTCGGGCACACCGCGCCGGGCGAGATACGCCGGGGCCGCCACCAGGAAGCGCGGTATCGTCGTCAGGTGCCGGCCGATCGCCTCCGGCGGCAAGGTGCCGCCCAGCCGGAACGCCACGTCGACGCCTTCCTCGACGAGGTCGACGAAGCGGTCGTTCAGGATCAGCTCGACGTCGATGCCCGGGTGGTCCGCCATGAACCGCTGCACCATCGCATTGATGCGGAACTGCCCGAGCGCGACGGGCGCATTGATGCGCAACAGCCCGGCCACCTGCCCCGTCATGCCTTGCACGTCCCCCACGGCCGTGTCGAATTGCTCGATGAGCCGCTTGGCGTCCGCGTGAAAGCGCTGGCCCTGCTCCGTCGGCGACAGGCCGCGCGTGCTGCGTTCGAACAAACGCACGCGCAACTGGCGCTCCAGCTGGGCCAGCCATTTGCTGACGGTCGGCTGCGTCGTGCCGAATTCGCGGGCCGCTGCCGACAGGCTGCCCAGCTCGAGGGTGCGCACGAACACGCGCATCGCGTGCAGAGTATCCATCTATTCGATATTGGAATGAATGATGTTCGATCCTACCATCTTCATCGCCAGTCTTGAATGACCTATCGTGGGCTCTCTACGCAAAGGAACTCACGATGACTCACCATAAACTGATCACGGCACTCACCCTCGTCCTGGCATCCGGATCGCCGCAGGCACTGGCGGACGACCATTGGATGACGTCCTGGTACGCGGCGCCGCAGCCCGCCTGGGACGCCGGTTTCACGCTGCCGATGAACGTCCCGGCCCGCCTCGACAACGCAACCCTGCGCGAGACCGTCCGCCTCAGCGCCGGCGGCCGCCGCATCCGCCTCGTGTTCTCGAACCGGTATGGCCACGAGCCCGTGCGGCTCGGCGCGGTGCGCGTCGAAGATGCGCGCGCCAGCCGGACGCTGACCTTTGCCGGCCAACCGGGCATCGCCATCCTGCCGGGCGCGACGGCGACGAGCGACCCTGTCGCGCTCGCCGTGCAGCCCCTGTCCCGGCTGACCGTGACGACCTGGCTGCCCGCACCCACACCTGTGGCGAGTTTTCACTGGGGCGCGCAGCAGACCGTGCAGGTCGCCATGGGCAACGACACCTCTAGCTTCGGCGGACGCCTGTTCCTGAACGCCGTCATGGTCGAGGCCGCGGCACGGGGCCGCACCGTCGTCACCCTCGGCGATTCGATCACGGACGGCAACGGGTCGACGCCGGACGCGGATCGCCGCTGGCCCGACGTCCTCGCGGAGCGCCTGGCACGGCACGGCATCGCGGTCGCCAACGCCGGCATCTCAGGCGGACGCCTGGCGCGCGACGGCATGGGGCGAAGCGCCCTCGCCCGCTTAGAACAGGACGTGCTCAGCCAGCCCGGCGTGTCGGACGTGATCGTTTTACTCGGCATTAACGACATCGGCTGGCCGGGCAGCCCGTTCGCGCCGAACGAGCGCGCGGCCTCGCTCGACGAGCTCACGGCAGCCTACCGGCAACTGGTCGCCGCGGCCCACGTGCGCGGCGTGCGCGTGACGGCGGGCACGCTGCCGCCGTTCGAAGGCGCCCTCGCCGGCACGCCCTATGCGGGACACTACAGTGCCGACAAGGAACACCTGCGCCAGCAACTGAACCAGTGGATCCGCACGGCCGGGGCGTTGGATGCCGTCGTCGACTTCGACGCAGTCCTGCGCGACCCCGCCCACCCGCGCCGCCTGCGGCCCGGGTTCGATTCGGGCGATCATTTGCATCCAGGCGATGCGGGCTATCGCGCGATGGCCGAGGCCATCGACATCGCGCCGCTGCTGCCGGATGGATCACGCGGGTCGAGCCGCGGACACGCGCCCCGTCGATGACAGGCCGGCACGCCGTCGCGACGCGGTACAGCGGATTACGATTTGGCCATGATTACGCGAACTTAATGTTTACGCGATCTCAGCTGGCTATCATGCGCTGCGATATGGCGCACCGTTCGCGCCTGCCGTCGAGGAAATCATGCGTGCGAATCGAATCCTGGCCAGGCCGGTCACCGGACTGACCCTGTGTCTCCTGTTGTCGTCGTGTGCCCAGCCGCTGGGCAATGGCCCCGTCGATTGGGACCACGGCGCGCGCCGCGGCCGCGTGCTCGAAATGCTGGATGCCGGCGCCGCCGCATCCTTGGTGCAGGCGTGCGTACCCGGCACCGCGCTGCAAGAACGCTATGCGAAGGTGCGCTACCGCGGTGCGCGCCTGCATCACACCGTCGTGGCGACGCTGCCGGACGGCGTCGCTGTCGGCACCGGCGATGAAGTCGAGCTGCGGCCGGCCCGTTGCGACGAGGGCCGCCTGGCGCGCGTCGAACGCGTGCTGCCGCCGCGCGTCGTCCATGCGGAGGGGCCATGAGGGCGGTCGTCGCGCTGTTGCTGGCGACGTTGGGCGTCTCCGCCGCCGCGCAATCGCTGCGGCTCGACCAGGCCATCGCGCTCGCCGAACAGCACAACCATGATGTCAAGCTGGCCGCCATCGGCGTGGCCAGCGCCGGCGCGTCCGTGACCAGCGCATCGGCCGCACCGAATCCCGTGCTGACCCTGCAGACCATGAACATCAACCCGGCGGCCGGCATCGGCGCGGGAAGCTTGCGCAGCAAGACCGTCGACAGCACGGTGCGGGTCGACCAGCTGATCGAGCGTGGCGGCAAGCGCGCGCTGCGCACCCAAGCCGCCGAGCGATTGGCAGAAGCGGCCAGTGCCGACCTGGACGACGCCCAGCGCCAGCTGCGGCGCGACGTCGCCGCCGCCTATTACGACCTGCTGGCCGCGCAGGAACGCGCGGCGATCGGCGCCGATGCGGCGAACCTCGCCGAGCGCGCGCTCGCCGCCGCGGAACAGCGCCACAAGGCAGGCGACCTGGCCGGCAGCGACACGGGCCGCCTGCGCATCGATGCGCTGCGCGCCCGCAACGACGCCGACGATGCCGCGTTTGGTGCCGACCAGGCGCGGCGCGCGCTCGCGCTGCTGCTCGGCCGTGACGATGCGCCCGGCCTCGCCGCCGCAGGTCCGTGGCCCGCGACCGCGCCGGGCAGCCTGCTCGCCGTCGATGCCGCCGTCGAGCAGCGCGCCGACGTGCGCGCCGCGCGTGCGCGCGTGGCGGCGGCGGGCGCGTCGCGCGACCTGGCGCGCGCCGGGCGCACGCGCGACGTCACGGTCGGCGTGCAGTTCGAACACTATCCGGCCAGCCCGGCCAATCCCCAGGGCAGCGGCAACAGCGTCGGCGTCGCCGTCCAGGTGCCGCTGTTCGTGCGCTACACGATGCAGGGCGAGATCCGCGGCGCCGAGGCGGCCCTGGAGGCCGCCAACGAAAACCTCGACAAGGTGCGCCAGGCCGCACGCGCCGACGTGGCCGCCGCCCGCGCCCGGGCCGATGCCGCCGCGCGCCGCGCGCTGCGCTACGACCGCGAGATCCTGCCGGCCACGCGCCGCGCCGCCGACGACGCCGAATTCGCGTTCGCGCACGGCGCGCTCGGCGTGATGGACGTGCTCGACGTGCGCCGCGCCTGGCGCGCCGCTCAGCTGGATGCGCTCGCGGCGCGGGCCGATCTCGCCAAGTCCCTGTCCGCGCTCGACGCGGCAATGTCCCCGACCTCCCACTCCCTGTCCCCGCAACCATGAAGACCCTGACGTATGCCGCCGCGTGCGGCGTGGCGTGCGCCGCGATCGGCGCCGCCTGCTGGAGCTGGAACGCCCACTCGGCACCCCACGCCGCGCCGGCGCCGCGTGCGCGCAGCGCGGACGCCCCCATCGTGTTCGCCCCCGACGATCCGCAGCTGTCTTACCTGAAGATCGCCACCGTGGACGCGGGCGCCCTGCCGGTGGCCGAACCCGTCGCCGGCCGCATCGCCTACGACGAAACGCGCACGAGCCGCATCGCCTCGCCCGTGCTGGGCCGCGTGACCGGACAGCGTGTCGAGATCGGCGACAGCGTGCGCGCCGGCGACCTGCTCGCCGAACTCGATTCGCCCGATCTGGCCGCCGCCCAGGCCGACGCGCGCAAGGCCGACGCCGACGAGGAACGCAAGCGCCTCGCGCTGGCACGGGCACGCATGCTGCTCGACGCCGACGTCCTCGCGCGCAAGGATTTCGAGAACGCCGACGCGGACTATCGCCAGGCCGACGCGGAGGCGCGCCGCGCGCGCCAGCGCATCGCCAACCTGCATGCGGGCAGCACCGTCGACGGTCGCTTCGGCCTGCGCGCGCCCATCGCCGGCATTGTCGCGGACAAGCAGATCAACGTGGGGCAGGAAGTGCGGCCGGACCAGGCCACTCCCCTGCTCGTGATCAGCGACCTGCGCCGCGTCTGGGCCATCGCCGACGTGCCCGAGCGCGTGGCCGCCGGCCTCAAGCGCGGCCAGGCCGTGTCGGTCGAGACGGACGCGTTTCCCGGCCAGGCCATGCGCGGCACGTTGGAACGTATCGGCGTCGCCGTCGATCCGGTCACGCGCCGCGTGCAGGTGCGCTGCGTCCTCGACAACCCGGACGGCCGGCTGAAACCGGACATGTTCGCGCGCATCGCCTTCCTCTCCGGCGACGGCGCGGCGAACGCGCTGGCGCTGCCCAACAGCGCGCTGTTCACGGATGGCGACGACACCTACGTCTACGTCCAGCGCGCCACCGGCACGTTCGAGAAGCGGCGCGTGCACGTGGCACTGGGCGGCCAGCAGCGCTCCTTCGTCGACATGGGGCTGCAACCGCACGAGCGCGTCGTGACGGAAGGCGCACTGCTGCTGAACGCGGAAGGCGCCGACCATGCTGGCTAGACTGATCGACGCCGTCCTCGCGCAGCGCATGCTGGTGCTGTTCCTGACCGGCTGCCTCGCCTTCGTCGGCTGGCATGCGCTGGACGATCTGCCGATCGAGGCGTTCCCCGACGTCCAGGACGTGCAGGTGCAGGTGGTGACGCAGCTGCCCGGCCAGGCCGCCGAGGAAGTGGAGCGCGTCGTCACGCTGCCGATCGAACGGGAACTCGCCGGCGTACCGCGCCAGACGCAGATGCGGTCCGTGAGCATCGGCGCGCTGTCGGTCGTGACCTTGACCTTCGCCGACGGCACCGACGATTATTTCGCGCGCCAGCAGGTGACGGAGCGGCTGCAGAACGTCGTGCTGCCCCCTGGCGTGCAGCCTGCGCTGGCGCCGCTGTCCACGGCCGTCGGCGAAATCTACCGCTACGTGCTGGAAGCGCCCGGCATGGACGAGAACGAGGTGCGCGCGCTGCAGGACTGGGTCTTGCGGCCGGCGCTGCGCGCGGTGCCCGGCGTGGCGGACGTCGTCAGCTTCGGCGGCACCGTCAAGGAATACCAGGTGCAGGTCGACCCGCTGGCGCTCAACCGCTACGGCGTCACGCTCGACCAGGTGCGCCAGGCGCTCACGAACGCCAGCGCCAACACGGGCGGCGGTCTCGTCAAGCGCGGCGACGAAGCGCTCGTCGTGCGCGGCATCGGCATCTTCGAGGCCGTCTCCGACATCGGCCGCACCGTGGTCAGCGCGAACCACGGCCGCACGGTGCTGGTGAGCGACATCGGCCAGGTGACCATCGGCCACAGGCCGCGCTCGGGCGTCGTCGCGTTCAACCACGACAGCAGCGTCGTCGAAGGCATCGTCCAGATGACCAAGGGCGCGAACGCCTCGAAAGTGGTGGCCGCCGTGCGCGCGGCCGTGCAGGCGCAGGGCCATAAGCTGCCGCGCGGCGTGCGCATCCGCACCATCTACGACCGCAGCGACCTGATCGGCCACACGGTGCGCACCGTCGCGGAAAACCTCGCGATGGGCGCCGTGCTCGTGATCGCGATCCTCGTCGTCTTCCTCGGCAACTGGCGCGCCGCGCTGATCGTGGCCGCCGTCATTCCGCTGTCGCTGCTGTGCGCCTTCATCGTGCTGGACGCGCGCGGCATTCCGGCCAACCTGATCTCGCTGGGCGCCGTCGATTTCGGCATCATCATCGACAGCGCCGTCGTGCTGGTCGAGGCCCTGCTCGTGCGCCTGCACCTGCAATCGCATGCGGCCCGTGCGCAGCCGGCCGAAGCGACCATCAAGGAGACCCTCGTCGCGCTGGGCCGCCCGATCCTGTTCGCCAAGGCGATCATCATCGTCGCCTTCATTCCGATCTACACGTTCCAGCGCGTGGAGGGCAAGATCTTCGCGCCCGTCGCGTTCACGCTGAGCTTCGCGATGCTGGGCGCGCTGCTGCTGACGATGACGCTGATGCCCGCCCTGCTGGCCTGGACCCAGCGCGCGCGGCCGCTGCGCGAACGCCCGAACACGTGGCTGCCGCGTGTCCAGAACGCCTACGGACGCCTGCTGCAGCGCGCCCGCGCACGCCAGGGGCTCGTATTCGCCGGCTCGGCCGCGCTGCTCGCGCTGACCCTCGCGTTGACGCCGCTCCTGGGCAGCGAATTCCTGCCCAAGCTGGACGAGGGCAATCTGTGGCTGACGATCGAGTTGCCGACGTCGAGCTCACTGGACAACACGCGCGCCATCGAGAACCGGGTGCGCGCGATCCTGGAGCGCTATCACGAAGTGGGCAACGTGGTCTCGCACGTGGGGCGCCCCGACGACGGCACCGATCCGAAAGGCCCTAACAATATCGAGATCCTGGCCGACCTGAATCCGCGCGCGGAGTGGACGTTCGCCGACAAGGACGCGCTGGTGGCCGACATCGCGCGCCGCATCCACGCGCTGCCCGGCGTGCCGACCAATTTTTCCCAGGTCATCGAAGACAACGTGGAAGAAGCGCTGTCCGGCGTGAAGGGCGAAATCGCCATCAAGGTCTATGGCCCGGATCTCGCGGTGCTGGGCCGCACGGCCGACCGCATCGCCGCCATCCTGCGCACGATTCCCGGCGCGGCCGACGTGGAAGCCGTGCGCATCGGCGGCCAGAGCGAACTCGATATCGCCGTCGACCGCGACCGCGCCGCGCGCCTCGGCCTGAACGTGGCCGACGTCAACGCGGCCATCCAGGCCGCGCTGGGCGGCATCGCCGTCAGCCAGTTCTACGAAGGCGACCGCCGCTTCGATCTGACCTTGCGCCTGACGGAAAAAGACCGCGCGTCGCTGGACAGCATCGGCGCCTTGCAGATCGGCCTGCCCGGCGGCGCGGGCAGCGTGCGCCTCGCGGACGTGGCGCGCATCGCCACGCGCCAGGGCGCCGCCCGCATCGCGCGCGAAGACGGCCAGAGAAACGCGTCCGTCAAGGCCAACCTGGTGGGCCGCGACCAGGGCAGCTTCGTCGCCGAAGCGCAGGCCAAGGTGGCGGAACAAGTGCACCTGCCGCCGGGCTACCAGATCGCGTGGGGCGGGCAGTTCGAGAACCAGCAGCGGGCCGTCAAACGCCTGCGCGTGATTTTGCCGCTCACCGCCTTCCTGATTTTCGCCCTGCTGTTCGGCGCATTCCGCTCGATGGCGCGCGCGCTGCTGGTGCTCGCGATCGTGCCGTTCACGCTGGTCGGCGCCGTGGCCGGCCTGGCGCTGGCGGGGCTGCATGTCTCGATCTCGGCGGCCGTCGGACTGATCGCCGTGGCCGGCATCTCCGTGCAGAACGGCGTCATCCTGGTCGAGCAGATCGTCGAGGCGGGACGCGAGGGCTTATCCGCCTGGGACAGCGCCGTCGACGGCGCGGTGGCGCGCCTGCGGCCCATTCTGATGACGGCGCTGATGGCGGGCCTGGGCCTGCTGCCGGCCGCCATGTCGCACGGGATCGGCTCGGAGACGCAGCGCCCGTTCGCCGTCGTGATCGTCGGCGGCATCGTGTCGGCCACCGTCTTCACCTTGCTGTTGCTGCCGCTGGCCTGGCCGTGGTTCGCGGCGCGCGGCGCCGCGCCGGCGCCCGTCCGGCCGCGCAGCGCCGTCCGCGCCGAGGACGAACTTTATTTGGAACAGGACTTGCCGCCGACGCCGTGGTAACCCTTGGCCTTGGCGTCGGCTTCCGTCATGTACTCGCCTTTCTTGGTCTTGCCGTAGTACTTGTCGCCTTCGCAGTGATAGACTTTGCTGGAACTGTTCACCCAGACCTTGCCGTCGCCACCGCCGGGCGCCTGTTCCTTTTGCACCGGGGCCGCTTTCGTGGATTTCTTCGCGGCAGGTGTGCTCTGGCTCGTCGCGGCCGGAGCCGCGTTCGGGGCGAGCGGATTCGGCACGGTCGTCTGGGCAAATGCCGCAGCCGCCGTTAATGTGGCCAGCAAGAAAGTAAAATGTTTTTTCATCGTGTTCTCCATGGGGGTGTGACTGATTTTCGTCGCGGTGCCGAACTTGCTCGTCGATGTGGCGTCGAATCCCTCGCCGACCGTGTACGGACGAGCGAATCATATTCCTACGCAACATTACAAAACGAAAAGATGACCAACCTGTAACGTGTGCGCGCCAGACGCAGAGCTATCATTTTTTCCATGCAATGTAAATACGACCCATCGATTCCAACCGCCCGGCGAAAGTGATGCGACGGCCAATGGAATACGACTACATCAAACAAGCCATCGCGCGCCAGTATTACCGTTGGCGCAGGGTGATTCCGAAACGGTGGCTGTATCACCCCGACCATTTCGCTGTCCGCGCGTTGCTGGACGAGCGGCCTGAGGTGCGCGAGCATAGCGCCAACGTGCGGCTGCGCCATATCCTGACCACGGCCGTGGCCCATGTGCCGTTCTACCGGGATGCGGTACGGATCCCGGCCAGCGATCTTGTCCACGCACCACCGGCGGAATTGCTCGAACGCTTTCCGTACATCGACAAGGAAACGGTCATGGAACAGCAATCCGCGTTCCTGAACGAACGCGCGGACCGCCGCTTTCTGCTGTACGCGACGAGCCACGGTTCGACCGGCACCGGCATCGGCGTCTGGCGCAGCAAGCGTGAAAGCGACATCGAAAAGGCGTTCTATTGCCACGCCTGGGGCCAGCTCGGCTTCGACTTCGACTCGTCGCGCTACCTGCGCATCGGCTACGACGCCGCCCAGCCCCTCGATGCGGCGCCGACGTGGCGCCAGGGCAATCGCCTGATGCTGTCGCCGGATCATGTGCTGCCGGAACATCAGGATGCCATCCTGCACGCCATCCGGCGTTTCGCGCCCCGCTACATCCACGCCTATCCGAGCGCGGCGCTGGCGCTGGCCGAGCTGCTCGAGAATGGCCGCCATGCCGTCGACTGGCCGCTGCGGGGCGTGCTGCTGGCGTCCGAACCGGCCTCCCCTGGCCAGCTCGAGCGCATCGGACGGGTGTTCGGCACGCAAGTTTCGATCAGTTATGGTTTGACGGAACGGACGAATCTCGCGTTCGCGCTGCACGCGGACGGCCACACGAGCCCGTACCGGTTCGAACCGCTGTATGGCCGAACGGAAACGCTGGCGCACGACGGCCGCAACGAAATCGTCGGTACGTCGCTGTGGAACGAGGTCATGCCGCTGATCCGCTACCGGACGGCGGACTGCGCGGCGATCGACGCCGCCGGCCAGTGCACGGCCATCGAAGGCCGCCTGCAGGAATACGTGCTCGACCGCCACGGCAACCGGCTGCCGGGCCTCATGATCGCGCTGGATGCGTGCACCTGGGATTTCATCAAGTCGTGCCAGCTGTACCAGCGCGAGCCCGGCAAGGTGCTGCTGCGCATCGTGCCGCGCCGGCCGCTGAGCCAGGCCGAACGCAGCGCACTGCTGGCCGGTCCGCGCCGCTACTGGGGCATGGCGATGGAATTCGATTGCATCGAGGTGCCCGAGATCCCGGCCGCGCCCGGCGGCAAACGGCGCTTCGTCGTCAACGAGCTGCCGCTCGCGCCGCTGTAGGAGGCCGCCATGTCCAGCACGCCGCCCGACCTCGACGACATCGGCCCGCTGGTACGCACCGCGCCGATGCCGCAGCCGGCCGTTGCCCGCGGTTTCGTGCTCGGCACCCGGACCTGGGCCTTCCTGCTCCTGCTCGGCGTGTACGTGCTGCCCGGACTCGTCGGCCACGAACCGTGGAAACAGGACGAGACGTACATCGTCGAGATCGTGCGCAACATGCTGGCCACCGGCGACGCCGTCGTGCCCAGGATGGCGGGCGAGACGTTCATGGAAAAGCCCCCGCTGTTCTACTGGGTCGCGGGCGCGCTGGCGACGTTGACGTCGCCCGTGCTGCCGCTGCACGACGGCGCGCGCCTGGCCACCGGCCTGTTCGTCCTGCTCGCGTGCGGCGCAATGGCGCAGTGCGGCCGGGGCTGGATCGATGCGCAGTTCGGCCGCACGACCGTGTTCGTGCTGCTCGCCTGTTTCGGCCTGGCCGCGTTCTCTCACCTGATGCTGACCGATACGGCGCTGCTCGCCGGGGTCGCGGTCGGCATGGCGGGCCTGCCGCGCTGGCGCACGCGGCCCGTCGCGAGCGGGCTGACGATCGGCACCGGGGTCGGCATCGGCTTCCTCGCCAAGGGCCTGCTCGCGCCCGGCGTGTTCGGCCTCACCGCCATCTTGTTGCCGCTGTGCTTCGCGCGCTGGCGTGTGCGCGCCTATGCGCACACGGTGCTCGTCGCGCTGCTGGCCGCGCTGCCGTGGCTGACGCTGTGGCCGGCCGCGCTCTGGCTGCGTTCGCCGACGCTGTTCAACGACTGGCTCTGGACGAACAATATCGGCCGCTTCGTCGGCTTTGCCGTGCCGGCGCTGGGCGCCGCACACGATGCCGGGTTCTGGACGAAGAACCTGTGGTGGATCACGTTCCCGGCCGCGCCGCTGGCCTTCATCGCGCTGTGGCGCGACCGCGCGCAGCTGGCCAGCGACGAGCGCATGCAGTCGGCCGCCGTCCTCGCGGCCGTCATCTTCGGCGTGCTGGTCGCATCGGCCTCGGCGCGCGACGGCTATGCGCTGCCCCTGTTGCCGCCGCTGTCCCTGCTCGGCGCGCGCTGCGCGCTCACGCTCGCGCCGCGCGTGGAGGCGGCGTGGTGCGTGGCCGCGCGCGTCCTGCTCGGCGGCATCGCGCTGGCGCTCTGGCTCGCGTGGGCGGTCATCATGTTCTCGCCCGAGCCGCTGCAGCCGCATGCGCTCGCCGACCTGCTGCCGCCGCATCCCGACCGGCACCTAGACCTGGCGCGGCTCGCCTGCGCGCTGGCCGCAACGGCGGGCGCAGCCTGGCTCATGGGGTTTCATCGGCGCCGGCAGGCGGCGCTGCAGACGTGGGTCACAGGCATCGCACTGTGCTGGGTGCTGCTGGTGGCGCTGTTCATGCCATGGGCCGACGAGGTCAAATCGTATCGCGAGGTCTTCGGCGCACTGCGCCCCGCGTTGGCTTCCGGCTGCGTGGCGAGCTACGGCCTCGGCGAAAGCGAACGCGCGATGCTGCGCTACTACGACGGCGTCGTCACCGAACGGCTCGAGACGCGGCCGGCGTCCGCCTGCACGCTGATCCTGCTCGAGGATCCGGACGGGCGCCTGCCGCACTGCAGCGATTCGACGACATGGCAACCCGTCTGGAATGGCGCCCGCCCCGGCGACCGCCAGGAACATCTGTGGCTATTCCGGCGCGCGCCCGGCCCGGCCACATGCACGGATCGATGACCGGCATGTAATTTGCATTGTGAGGGTCAGTTCAACACGACGATGACAACCAGGTCGTGCGGCGTCCGTTTCGGTGCAAATCCGATCCCCCCGTCCGGTCCTGGTGCACGCCTCACATGACCATACAGAACTTCGACATCCCATCTCTCCACGACGACGCGGGCGCCGACGCGGGTGACCGCCTGGCCGACCTCGGCCGCTGGTGGTTTGAGCGCGCCGGCGGCGGCATCGCGCTGTCGGCCGTGGCCGCGTCCTTCTTCGGCACGGGCCGGTACCCGGATCCCGCCGCCTGTCTGGCGCGGATTGAACCGGAAGACCGCGCCGCCGTGCGCGCCATCGTCGGCCGCATCCATGCCGGCGCCGTCGGCGCCGAGTGCGAATTCCGCGTGCGCACGGACGGCCAGGGCCTGCGCTGGCTGCGCCTGCAACAGATCGACACGGCCCGCAGCACGGTCGCCGCCGGCATCCTCGTCGACGTGACGGCCGCCAGGCAGGCCGCCGCGCGCGAGCGTTTCAACTTCGCGCTCACCCAATACCTCGTCGGCACCGACAGCATCGACGACGCCGTCACCGGCATCCTGCAACTCGTGTGCGAGGAACTGGGCTGGGAATGGGGCGCGTTCTGGGCGCTCGACGACCACGCCGGCGGTCAGGCCACGCTGCGCTGTCGCTACGCGTGGCAGGCGCCGCGGCAGGCGCTGGCGCCGTTCCGCGAAGCCAGCGCGCACCTGACCATGGCGCCCGGCGTAGGCATGATCGGCACCGTCTGGGCCAGCGGCGAAGCCCGCTGGATTGAAGATGCGAGCGGTACGACCGACCTGTTGCGGGCGCATGCCGCGCGCGCGTGCGGCCTGCAGTCCGCCTATTTCTTTCCCGTGACGTTCGTCGCGTCGGACGCATGCCTGATGCGGCCAGGCGTGCTCGAATTCTTCAGCGCGCAGCAGCGCCAGCCCGACGCCCAGCTGCCGGGACTCGCCAAGTCGATCGCCGCGATGATCGCCCAGACCGTCGAGCGCATGACGCAGCAGGAGCGCATCCGCGTGCGCGCCCAGACGGACGAGATGACGGGCCTGGCCAACCGCGCCCATTTCTACGACCAGCTCGACCGCCAGTGCCGCGACGCGCGGCCCGGGGAGACGTTCGGCGTGCTGTTCGTCGACCTCGACCAGTTCAAGCCCATCAACGACGCGTTCGGCCACGATGCCGGCAACGTCGTGCTGACGGCGTTCGCGGGACGGCTGCGCGCGCTGGCGCCGCCCGGCTGGCGCATCGGCCGCCTGGGCGGCGACGAGTTCGCGCTGCTGTCGGCGCCCGGCGCCACCCCGCATGAACTGGAACGCGTGGCCGAAGCCGTGCTGGATGCGGGGCGACGCCGCTTCGTCTACGGCGAACACCGGCTCGCGGTGTCGGCCAGCATCGGCATCAGCACGTATCCCGACCACGGCGGCTGCACGCGCGAACTGCTGCACGCGGCCGATGCCGCGATGTATGCCAGCAAGCGCAACGGCCGCAACCTGGCCAGCCGCTTCAGCGGCGACGGTGCGCCGGCGGACGCGGGCCACCGCATCGGCCTGCTGACCGACTTGCATTCCGCGATCCGGCGCGGCGAATTCTTCCTCGAGTACCAGCCGATCCGCACCAGCACGGACATGGAAATCGAGGCCGTCGAAGCGCTGATCCGCTGGCGCCGGCCGAACGGCGAGATCGTGCCGCCGAACGTGTTCATCCCGCTCGCGGAACAGAGCCGCCTGATCGTCGACATCGGGCGCTGGGTCGTGCAGCAGGCATGCCGCGATCTCGCGCGCCTGGGCGCGGCGGGCCTTGCGGGCGTGCGCGTGCACGTCAACATGGCGGCACCCGAATTCATCAACGCCGAACTGCCCGACCGGCTCACGGCGATGGCGGCGTCGACGGGCGCCGACCCGCGCCACATCTGCCTCGAACTGACGGAGGGCGTCGTGATGAAGCATGCGGACAAGTCGATCGCCATCATGCGCGAACTGCGCCGGCGCGGCTTCGGCATCGGCCTGGACGATTTCGGCATGGGCTATTCGTCGCTGTCGCTGCTGAAGAACCTGCCGATCGGTTCCCTCAAGATCGACCGCCTGTTCATGGCCGGCGTGCCGTACGACCGGAACGATTGCGCCATCGTGCGCTCGATCCTCGACCTCGGCCGGCACATGAAGCTCACCGTGGTCGCGGAAGGCGTCGAGACCGACGCCCAGCTGGGCTACCTGCGCCAGTTCGGCTGTCCCCTCGTGCAGGGCTGGCTGCCGGGCCGGCCGGTGCCGCTGGAGCGCCTGTTCGACCTGATCGCGCAGCCGCAGGCGGCGTGAGGGGTGGCGCGCCGCCTCAGTGGACGGCGATGGCCGAAATCTCCACCGCCACATCCTTGGGCAGGCGCTGGACCTGCACGGTGGCGCGGGCCGGCGGCTTGTCCTTGAAATAGGTGCCGTAGACGGCGTTGAGCTTCGCGAAGTCGTTCAGGTCCTTCACGTAGACGGTCGTCGAGACGACGTTATCGAGCGTCATCCCGCCGGCGGCCAGCACCGCCTTCAGGTTCTCGAACACCTGCGCCGTCTGTTCCTCGATGCTGCCCAGATTGGCCTGGCCCGTCTTGGGATCGATGGGGATCTGCCCCGCCAGAAACACCATGCCGCCGGCCCGTATCGCCTGCGAATACGGCCCCACCGCGGCCGGCGCGTCCTTGCTCGCGACAACTTCCTTCATCGGCGCCGACGCGGCGCCCTGGGCCGCGCCGAGCGGCAACAATGCGACCAGGGCCATGCCCAGGCAGTTCTTGGTTTTCATGTTGTCCCTTTCGTGGTTGGGCGCAGACACCCCGCGCCAGCCCAGTCTAGCGGGCGTATGTACACCGTCAAACCACAGAACGGATAGGGCCAGGGACGCCACACGTGGCGGGGACGCGTCACGACGCTGCCCAAAGCGCGGGAAAACCCCTAGAATAGTTGATTCACGGAATCAGCCACCCATCGGAGCATCATGCCACCGGAAACTTTGCTCTTCGCCGCCCCGGCGACCCTCGCCGCGACGCTCGCCGCCTTTCTGTTCGGCCTGTTGATCGGCAGCTTCCTGAACGTGGTCGTGTACCGCCTGCCCGTGATGGCGCAGCGCGAACTCGACAACTACATCGCGCACGAAGCCGGCAAGGAATTGCCGCACCAGGACCGCTTCAACCTGATGGTCCCCCGTTCCGCCTGCCCGCACTGCGGCCACCGCATCACGGCGCTGGAAAACATCCCCGTCGTCAGCTGGCTGTTTTTGCGCGGTAAATGCAGCGCGTGCAAGGCACCGATCTCGCCGCGCTATCCGATCGTCGAAGCCGTCACGGGCCTGCTGTCGGCCGTGCTGATCTGGCATTTCGGCAGCGGCTGGCTGGGCCTGGCGAGCCTGCTGTTCGCGTACTTCCTGATCTCGATGACGCTGATCGACTACGACACGAAGACGCTGCCCGACGACCTCACCTATCCGCTCTTGTGGCTGGGCCTGCTCATCAACCTGGACGGCACCATCGTGCCGCTGCGCGACGCCGTCATCGGCGCGATGGCCGGCTATGTGTCGCTGTGGGCCGTGTACTGGCTGTTCAAGCTCGTCACGGGCAAGGAAGGCATGGGCTACGGCGACTTCAAGCTGCTCGCCGCGCTGGGCGCGTGGATGGGCTGGGCGATGCTGCCGACGATCATCATCCTGTCGTCCGTCGTGGGTGCCATCGTCGGCATCTCGCTGATCGTGTTCGCCCGGCGCGACCGCAATAATCCGATCCCGTTCGGACCCTATCTCGCGGCGGCTGGTATGATCGCACTCTTGTACGGCACACCACTTACCCGCTACGCTCACGGTTTCTTGGCCTAGCCTCCCGGCCGGGCCCGAGGTACGCATGCAGACACCAGGCCCGACCGATTCAACTGTTCAATCCGCCCTCCCGGCGTCGCGCTTTGCCGTAGGCCTCACCGGCGGCATCGGCTGCGGCAAATCGACCGTGGCCGACCTGTTCGCCGCGCGCGGCGCCGCCGTCATCGACACCGACCAGATCGCCCACAGCCTCACGGCGCCGCACGGCGCCGCGATGCCCGCCCTGATCGACGCCTTCGGTGCCGATTACGCCACGCCGGACGGCGCCCTCGACCGCGCGAAGATGCGCGCCCTCGTGTTTTCCCAGCCGGAGGCGCGCGCGCGCCTGGAAGCCATCCTGCACCCGCGCATCCGCGAAGCGACGGCCGCCGCCGCGCTGCTTGCCGGCGGCCCGTACACGATCTTCGCCGTGCCCCTGCTGATCGAATCGGGCACGTGGCGCGAGCGCGTGGCGCGCGTGCTCGCCATCGACTGCTCGGAAGAAACGCAGGTCGCCCGCGTGATGGCACGCAACGGGCTGACGGAACAACAGGTGCGCGCCATCATGGCGGCCCAGGTGACGCGCGCGCGCCGGCTGGACGAAGCGGACGACGTGATCCTCAACGACGCCGGCATCGACGCCTTGTTGCCGCAAGTGGAACGCCTGCACCGGTTTTATCTTGACGAAGCTGCAAGATTGGCAGGACGCCCAAGCGAGCGTTTGTAATTTTGTGCATCATGGTTCAGAATCACGTGGTTGCCAGCCTACATTCCTAAGGATGTCATTTTGATCGTCTACGAATACCCATTCAACGAGCGCATACGCACGTTGTTGCGGCTGGAGGACCTGTACGAGAAGTTCAAATTCTTTGTAGCCCAGGAACATCCTCTGCAGCACCATGTCGCGCTCGCGACGATCTTCGACATGCTGGAAGTGGCGGGCCGCGCCGACCTCAAGTCCGACCTGCTGCAGGAACTGGAGCGCCAGAAGCAGAGCCTGCTGGGCTACCGCAGCAATCCCGCCGTCGCCAAGGACATGCTCGACGCCGTGCTGGCCGAGCTCGACACCGTCAGCAACGCCCTCGTCAACGCCCAGGGCAAGACGGGCCAGAACGTGCGCGACAACGAATGGCTGATGAGCATCCGCGGCCGCACGATCATCCCGGGCGGCGCCTGCGAATTCGATCTGCCGTCCTACTACGCGTGGCAGCGGCGCCCGGCCGAACAGCGCCATACCGACATCATGAACTGGTTCGCCCCGCTGGCGCCCCTGTTCGAGGCGCTGGCCCTCGTGCTGCGCCTGCTGCGCAATTCCGGCGGCCCCGTCAAGATGATCGCCTCGGCCGGCAGCTACCAGCAGATGCTGCAGGGGAAGGTCTACCAGATGCTGCGCCTGTCGCTGGACGACGCCATCGGCGCCATCCCCGAGATCTCCGCCAACAAATACATGCTGTGGGTGCGCTTCACGACCCAGGGCGGCGACTTGAAACCGAAGCCGCTGGAAGAAGACGTCCCGTTCGAGCTCACCCTCTGCAATTTCTGATCACCGTTTTAAGAAGCACATCATGACCGTCGTATCCTGCCCCACCTGCGGCAAGAAGGTCGAATGGACACCGGAGAACAAATACCGTCCATTCTGTTCCGAACGCTGCAAGCAAATCGACCTGGGTGCCTGGGCCGAAGAGAAGTACACGATCCCCGGCGCGCCGCCGGGCGACACCGACGACGATTCCGTCTCGAAGGAATAAGCGCACAAGGAGGAACCCGCATGCCGTTTGTCACGCTCACCGTCCGCAAGCCGAAAAGCACCGAGTTCAAGGACAAGGTCTTCGCCGCCGTCCACGCCGCGCTCGTCGCGACCGGCGTGCCCGACATGGACAAGTTCCAGCGCGTGCTGGAACTCGACGCGTCCGACTTCCGCTACGACACCCACTACCCCGACGTCATGACGACGCGCACGGACGACTTCGTGCTGATCGAGATCCTGTGGTCCGTCGGGCGCAGCGTGAAGGTCAAGAAGAAGCTGCTGGGCGAGCTGATGGACCACCTGCGGGCCGGCGGCTTCGATCCGGAGAACGTGATGGTCGTCTTCAAGGAGACGGGCTGGGAGAACTGGTCGTTTGCGGGTGGGCGGATTCTGCACACGTGATGCCGCCGTCGTCGCCGCGAAAGCGGGGACCCATGCGGAACCTCAGCATGGATTCCCCGCATACCGCACCTGATCCAGCCACTCCAGCAACGGAATGGTCGCCGGCAGCAGCGGACTGACGGCATACGCGCCCTGCCACGCGAACGCCTGCCCTTCCAGGCTTTGCGGCTCGCCTTCCCACTCGCGGCTGATGTAGAAGTACAGCCGCACGTGCGCATGCTCGTACACGTGTTCGACGCAGCACCACGGCTCGGCCGAGATCACCTTCACGCCCAGCTCTTCGACGAACTCGCGCTGCAGCGCATGGAAGATGTCCTCGCCCGGCTCGACTTTCCCGCCCGGGAATTCCCAATAACCCGCATACGGCTTGCCGTCGGGGCGCTGGCCGAGCAGCACGTCGCCGTTCGGGCGCATCAGCACGCCCACGGCGACGTCCACCGGTTTTTTCGCCGCTTCAGACATCGACCTGTTCCTGTACCGGCGCGGGCGGCAGCTTGCCCGCGTAGTCCTTGGCGAACTGCCACGCCACGCGGCCCGAGCGCGAGCCGCGGCCCAGCGCCCAGCGCAGCGCGTCGCCGCGTGCCGACGCGATCTGTTCCGGCGTGCAGCCGAAACTCGACAGCCAGTGACCGACGATGTCCAGGTAGTCGTCCTGCTTGAACGGATAGAACGACAGCCACAGGCCGAAGCGTTCGGACAGCGAGATCTTTTCCTCGACCGTCTCGGCCGGGTGCAGGTCGTCGTCGGCCACGTGCTTGTAGCCGTCGTTGTCGGAAAATTTTTCCGGCATCAGGTGACGGCGGTTCGACGTCGCGTAGATCAGCACATTGTCCGACTGCGCCGCGATGCTGCCGTCCAGGGCCACCTTCAACGCCTTGTAGCCCGCTTCGCCCTCTTCGAAACTGAGGTCGTCGCAAAAGATCACGAAGCGCTCCGGCCGGCCCGCGACGAGGTCGACGATGTCGGGCAGGTCGGCCAGGTCGGCCTTGTCCACTTCGATCAGGCGCAGGCCCTGCGGCGCGAACTGGTTCAGGCACGCCTTGATCAGCGACGATTTACCGGTGCCGCGCGCGCCCGTCAGCAGCACGTTGTTGGCCGGGCGCTTCGTCACGAACTGGCGCGTGTTCTGCTCGATCTGGTCCTTCTGCGGACCGATGTGCTGCAAGTCGTCCAGGCGGATGTGCGACGCGTGCGTGACCGCTTGCAGGTACTTGACGTTGCCCGCACCCGGGCGCTTGCGCCAGCGGTAGGCATAGCCGTGTCTGAAATCCGGATCGCGCGGCGCGGCGGGCGGCAGCAAGGCCTCCACGCGCGCCAGCAACGCCTCGGCGCGGTGCAGGAAGTTTTCCAGCTGATTCATGAGGCGTTACGAACGATAGTCGGCGTTGATCGAAACGTAGTCGTGCGACAGGTCGCAGGTCCACACGGTCGCGTCTTGCTCGCCGCGCGCGAGCACGACGCGCACGAGGATCTCGGCCTTCTTCATCACGCGCTGGCCGTCCGCTTCCTTGTACTCGGGGTTGCGGCCGCCGACCTTGGCGACGAGGACGTCGTCGAGGTACAGGTCCAGCTTCGACGTATCCAGGTCGTCCACGCCCGCGTAGCCGATCGCGGCCAGGATGCGGCCCAGGTTCGGGTCGGAGGCGAAGAACGCGGTCTTCACGAGCGGCGAGTGGGCGATGGCGTAGGCGATCTTGCGGCACTCTTCCATGTCGCGGCCCTGCTCCACCGTGATGGTGATGAACTTGGTGGCGCCTTCGCCGTCGCGGATGATCTGCTGCGCCAGGTGGCGCGAGATGCCGGTGACGGCGTCGCGCAGCGCGATGTAGTCCTGGCTGTCGGTCGAATCGACGACGAGCGAACCGGCGCCCGTGGCGACGAGGATGAAGGAATCGTTGGTCGACGTGTCGCCGTCGATGGTGATGCTGTTGAACGAGCGGTCGGCCGCGTACTTCACGAGTTCGTCCAGCACCGGCTGCGCGACCTTCGCGTCGAACGCCAGGTAGCCCAGCATCGTCGCCATGTTCGGCTTGATCATGCCGGCGCCCTTGCTGATGCCGGTCATCGTGACGGCGTGGCCGCCGATCGTGGTCGTGACGGAAGCCGCTTTCGGCTGGGTGTCCGTCGTCATGATGGCTTCGGCCGCGTTGAACCAGTTGTCGGCCTTCAGGTTCGCGATGGCGGCCGGCAGGCCCGCGACGATCTTTTGCACCGGCAGCGGCTCGAGGATCACGCCGGTGGAGAACGGCAGCACCTGCTGCGCGTCGAGGCCCAGCAGGCGCGCGACTTCGGCGCACGTGGCCTGCGCGTTCTGCAGGCCCGGTTCACCGGTACCCGCGTTCGCGTTGCCCGTGTTGACGACCAGCGCGCGGATCGGCTTGCCGCCACCCTTCACCGCCTCGAGATTCGCCTTGCTCACCTGGACCGGCGCCGCGCAGAAGCGGTTCTTCGTGAACACGCCGGCGACGGTCGCCCCTTCGGCGAGCTTCATCACCAGCACATCCTTGCGGTTCGGCTTCTTGATGCCGGCTTCGGCGTAACCGAGTTCGATGCCGGCGACGGGTTTCAGGTCGGCGGCGACGGGCAGGGGGGAATTGACGGCCATGGCGTTCTCTAATGAAAAGATGGAAAGAAGGTCCGGTATTGTACCGCCTGTAGGGAATGCGCACGGACACCCGGTTCATCCGCCAGCCATGAAACGTCGTCCCTGCGCGGGTGGGATCCAAGTTCCCATGCGCCGCCACTGCGCATGCAAAATTGGGCCCGCCTGCGCGGGCGCGACGGTGGTGACTGCCGGACGACGGTGGTAGGTGCGGGGGCGACGCGGTGGTTAGTGATGGCGGACTGTTAATACACGCTTAAGTTGGTCAATTAATAATCGGCAACATTACTTACCCGGCGATGCCGCTTTGGTAAGATGATCCATCTAAGGAGGAGTAATGACCGACAACCAACGCGATGTGCTGAGCGCCGGCTTTTCGCTGGCGATCGTCCTGTGCGCCCTGTTCGTGACGCAGCGCTTCATCCTGCCGCTGCTGTGGGCAGCCATCCTGTGCATCGCCACTTGGCCGTTGTACGTGCGCGCCCGCACGCTGTTGAAAGGGCGCACCATCCTCGCGGCGGCCCTCGTCACCATCGTCGCCGCCATCGTCTTCATCACCCCGCTCGCGCTGGGCGTCACGCAGGCCGCGCGCCAGGCGCCGGCGCTGGCCCAGCTGGTCGCCGGCGCCAATACGGAAGGTCTCGCGGCACCGGAATGGCTGCACCGCATCCCGTTCGCCGGCGACGCCATCTACAACTGGTGGCTCGCCACGCTGGGCCAGCCGCACGGCCTCGCACACCTGCTGCAGGACGGTTCCGTCGGCCGCATGCAGACCGCCAGCGAAGTGCTCAAGCGGGTGGGCAGCGGCGTCATGCACCGTCTCATCGACGTGCTGTTCGCGTTCCTCTGCCTGTTCTTCTTCTACAAGGACGGCGCCGCGCTGCAGCGCCAGACGAACGCCATCGGCGCGCACATGATCGGCGCCGAGCGCTGGACCCTGTTCTCGCTGAAGGTGCCCGTCGCCGTGCGCGCCACCGTCAACGGCCTCGTGCTCGTCGGCCTCGCGGAAGGCGTCCTGCTGGGCATCGGCTACCAGTTCGCGGGCGTGCCATCGGCCGTGCTGTGGGCCGCGGTCACGGGCATCCTCGCCATCATCCCGTTCGGCGCGCCGCTCGCCTTCGGCGCGGCCGCCGCCCTGCTGGCCTACCAGGGCGCGACGATCGCCGCGATCGCGATCCTCGTCCTGGGCATCGTGATCCTGTTCGTGGCCGACCACTTCGTGCGTCCCGCGATGATCGGCAACGCGACGCAGCTGCCCTTCCTCGCGGTCCTGCTGGGCATCCTCGGCGGCGTCGAGACGCTGGGCCTGATCGGCCTGTTCGTCGGTCCGGTCGTGATGACCTTGTTCGTCACCCTGTGGCACGAGGCGCGCGCCTTGCGCGAAGCGCATACCGCTTGACCCTCACGCGACGTGAGGCCTGAAACTGTCCTCACGCTGAAGAACGGAGACGAACGATGCTGAAAGTGGGAGAGCTGGCCGCCCTGGCCAACCTGACGGTACGCACCCTGCACCACTACGACAGCATCGGCCTGCTCCGTCCCTCGGCGCGTTCCGATGCCGGCTACCGGCTCTACGACCGCGACGACGTGGCGCGCCTGCACCGCATTCAGGCCCTGCGCGCGTTCGGTCTGAGCCTGTCCGACATCGGCCTCACGCTGGACATTCCGGCGGGCTCGCCGCTGGCGATCGTCGACCGCCAGCTGGAAGCGCTCGAAACACGCATGGCGCAAGCCTCGCGCGCGCGCGACCAGCTGCTGCGGGTACGCGCAGAGCTCGTGCGCGGCGGCGCGCCTGACCTGTCCACGTGGCTCACCACTCTGGAGAACACCATGGACATGACGAACGTGTACGAACGCTACTTCACCAAGGAAGAACTGGACCGCCTGCCGATGGTCCGCAACGATGCCGCGAAGGCCCAGTGGCAAGGCATGGTCGAGCAGGCGCGCGGCCTGATCGAATCGCAGGTCCCGCCGCATGCCGATGCCGCCAAGGCCTTCGCCACGCGCTGGCTGCAGACGTTCGACCGCGACACCGGCGGCGACGCGGCGCTCGCGGCGAAGCTCAACGTGATGGCCGATCGCGAGAAGGACGCCGTCGGCATGCTGCAGCCCGTGCTGGACTACGTGAAGGCCGCCGTCGGCGCGCTCAAGCTGGACACGTGGGCGAAATACATGCGGCCGGAAATCGTCGAACGCATGGGCCGCCACTTCGCCGCGCGCGGCCACGAGTGGACGGCCCTGATCGCGCAGGTGCAGGCCGAGATCAAGGCCGATCCGGGAGGCTCCGGACCGCGGGCGCGCGACCTCGGACGCCAATGGATGGACCTGTTCCATGCCATGGTCGGCACCGACCAGCACGATATCGACGCCTTCCGCAAGGCCACCGCGACGGAACCCCTGCTGCGCATGGGGCCCGGCATCGGCGATGCGACGCTGGCCTGGCTGCGCAAGGCGCTGACCGCCTGACGCAGTTCTCTGACCGGGGTCAGACCCCGGTTTTGGCAAAAAATTTTGGGCAACAAAAAAGGCACCTGCAGGTGCCTTTTTTGTTGGGGGTTACGGCATCACGCCAGCTTGCCGTGGCACGCCTTGAACTTCTTGCCGCTGCCGCATGGGCACGGATCGTTGCGGCCGACCTTCACGCCCATATAGGTCGTGGCCGGATCGTCCGCCATCGCGGTGGTGCCCGGGGTCGCCGCGAGGGGCGCCATCAATTCTTCCGGCGCGGCCGTCGGATCGAAGTCGGCGTGCTGGTAATTGACGTTCTCCAGGTGCGCCGCAGCCGCCTGCATGGCCGCTTCCGCCGCCTCGACTTCTTCGCGGGTCTGGATGCGGACGGTCATGATGGTGCGAATGACTTCGTTCTTGATCTGGTCCAGCATGGCGCCGAACAGCTCGAACGCTTCGCGCTTGTACTCCTGCTTCGGGTTCTTCTGCGCATAGCCGCGCAGGTGGATGCCCTGGCGCAGGTGATCCAGCGCGGCCAGGTGCTCGCGCCAGTGCGTGTCGATATTCTGCAGCATGACGTTGCGCTCGAAGCCGCCGAACGCTTCCTTGCCGACGATGCCGACTTTCGCTTCGTACGACGCCTCGGCAGCGGCCAGCACGCGCTCCAGGATGTCGTCGTCGTTCAGGTTCGGCTCTTCTTCCAGCAGCTTCGTGAGCGGCACGGACAGCGACCACTCGTCGGCCAGCACGCGCTCGAGGGTCGGAATGTCCCACTGCTCTTCCACCGACTCCGCCGGCACGTAGGTGCGCACGACGTCGGTGAACACGCCGGTACGCAGGCTGGCGATCAGCTCGGAGATGTCGGCCGCTTCCAGCAGCTCGTTACGCTGCGTGTAGATCACCTTGCGCTGGTCGTTGGCGACGTCGTCGTATTCCAGCAGCTGCTTGCGGATGTCGAAGTTGCGGGCCTCGACCTTGCGCTGGGCGCCTTCGATCGAACGCGTGACCATGCCCGCTTCGATCGGTTCGCCTTCCGGCATCTTGAGGCGGTCCATCACGGCGCGCACGCGGTCGCCCGCGAAGATGCGCAGCAACGGGTCGTCCAGCGACAGGTAGAAGCGCGAGGAGCCCGGGTCGCCCTGGCGTCCCGAACGGCCGCGCAGCTGGTTGTCGACGCGGCGCGACTCGTGGCGTTCGGTGCCGATGATGTGCAGGCCGCCCTGCGCGACGACGTGGTCGTGCAGCGATTGCCATTCCGAGCGCAGCTTGGCCGACTGCTCGGCCTTCTGTTCCGGCGTCAGGTTCGGATCGGCCTCGATGAACTGGATCTGCTTCTCGACGTTGCCGCCCAGGACGATGTCGGTACCGCGGCCCGCCATGTTGGTGGCGATGGTGATCATCTTGGGACGACCGGCCTGCGCGATGATCTCGGCCTCGCGCGCGTGCTGCTTCGCGTTCAGCACATTGTGCGGCAGGCCCGCCTTGGTCAGGATGCCGGACAGCAGTTCCGAGTTCTCGATCGACGTCGTGCCGACCAGCACCGGCTGGCCGCGCTCGTAGCAGTCGCGGATGTCGTTCAGCATGGCCTGGTATTTTTCCTGCGCCGTCTTGTAGACCTGGTCCTGGCGGTCCTTGCGCTGCGACGGCCGGTTCGGCGGGACGACGACGGTTTCCAGGCCGTAGATCTCCTGGAATTCGTACGCTTCCGTATCCGCCGTACCGGTCATGCCGGACAGCTTGGCGTACATGCGGAAGTAGTTCTGGAAGGTGATCGAGGCCAGCGTCTGGTTCTCGTTCTGGATGCGCACGCCCTCTTTCGCTTCCACGGCCTGGTGCAGGCCGTCGGACCAGCGGCGGCCCGTCATCAGGCGGCCGGTGAATTCGTCGACGATCACGACCTCGTTGTTCTGCACGACGTAGTGCTGGTCCTTGTGGTACAGCACGTGCGCGCGCAGGGCGGCGTACAGGTGGTGGATCAGCGTGATGTTGGCGGCATCGTACAGCGACGCGCCTTCCGGCAGCAGGCCCATCTTCGTCAGGATGGCTTCGGCCTTCTCGTGGCCGGCCTCGGTCAGCAGCACGGTGTGCGCCTTCTCGTCCTTCGTGTAGTCGCCCGGGACTTCGATCTGGCCCTTGCCGTCCGGGGTCTCCTCGCCGATCTGCAAGGTGAGCAGCGGCGGGACTTCGTTGATCTTGTGGTACAGCTCCGTGTGGTTCTCGGCCTGGCCGGAAATGATCAGCGGGGTCCGCGCCTCGTCGATCAGGATGGAGTCCACTTCGTCGACGACGGCGAAGTTCAGGCCGCGCTGCACGCGCTCGCGCGCGTCGTACACCATGTTGTCGCGCAGGTAGTCGAAGCCGTATTCGTTATTGGTGCCGTAGGTGATGTCGGAACCGTAGGCTTTCTGCTTGCTGTCGTGATCCATCTGCGACAGGTTCACGCCCGTCGTCAAACCGAGCCAGCCGTACAAACGGCCCATCTGCTCGGCGTCGCGCTGGGCCAGGTAATCGTTGACCGTCACGACGTGCACGCCCTTGCCGGACAGTGCGTTCAGGTAGACGGGCAAGGTCGCCATCAGCGTCTTGCCTTCACCGGTCCCCATCTCGGCGATCTTGCCGTAGTGGAGGACCATGCCGCCGATCAGCTGCACGTCGAAGTGGCGCATCTTCAAGACGCGCTTCGCGGCCTCGCGGCAGACGGCAAAGGCTTCCACGAGGATGTCGTCCAGGGTCGCGCCCCCGGCCAGGCGTTGCTTGAATTCGTTCGTCTTTGCCTGGAGATCGGCGTCCGACAGCGCTTCCATCTGCGGTTCGAGCGCGTTGATCTCGCGCACGGATTTTTGGTATTGCTTGAGCAGACGCTGGTTACGGCTGCCGAAAATCTTGGTCAGGAATGACATGCTGTGTTCTTCAAAAGTACGCCGCGAAAAGGGTCCGAGGAGCCCAGGATGATAGCAAAAAGATATCCACCCGAGAGCGCCAATGGCAAAAAGCCACCGATTTTATCATGCGATGCGGCCACACTTGGGGTTCGCCCGGCGGATCACAAGTGCGGCCAGCCGAAAAATGTTATCAAATTGCATTCGATCGCACTTTTCGCGCACGATTGTTCGCGGCGTGGCGCGCGGCTGTGGTATGGTCCAAATATGCAGTCTCCGAATCAGCGTCCCTTCCATATCTACGGCACCCGCGACCGCAAGACGTCGTTCGTGGCGACCGACTTCCTGCGCTCCAACGACCGTCTCGCCGCCCTCATGCCGACCGCCCTGCGCGTGGGCAACCTGCAGCGCGACGTCAAGGCGATCCTGCCGCCGATGTACGCCGGCTGCGACGTGCTGTCGTTCCAGGAGGCTACGCTGACGCTCGCCGTGCCCTCCTCGGCCGTCGCAGCCAAGCTCAAGCAGCAGCTGCCCAAGTTGCAGGCGGGTTTGCAGAAAAAGGGATGGCAGGTGGACAACGTGCGCATCAAGATCCAGATGCGGCCGAACGTGCCCGTGCGCGAGGAACCGAAACAGTCGACCTTGACCCTGCCGCCGACGGCGGTGGAAGCGTTCGAGCAGTTGGGGGAAACGTTGCCGGAGACCCAGCAGAATGCGGCGCTGATCGCGGCGATCAGACGGCTGGCGGCGCGGCGCAAGTAGGGTGGACCGGGGCGCGCAGCCGGCTTGCCGTCCACGCGGTGATACGTACCGGTCAATCGTCGAACGATCGCACGACGCCGGTTTTCAACCACGGCACGCCAACGCCGCATGAACGCGTAGACGGCGGTCACGCCGCCGGGCATCACGCCGCCGGGTGGGGCCGTCTAGCCTACGTCAGCGCCCACTCCCGCTCCATCTGCGCCCCATACGACACGGGCGCCCGCTCCTGCGCATCGAAAGACACGATCTCGTACGCTTCCGGATGCGCCAGCAATTCGCGCAGCAACAGGTTGTTGAGGCCGTGGCCCGACTTGTGCGCCTCGTAGCTGGCCAGCAGCGGCGCGCCGACGAGGTACAGGTCGCCGATCGCATCGAGGATCTTGTGGCGCACGAATTCGTCTTCGTAGCGCAGGCCGTCCGCGTTCAGGATGCGGTACTCGTCCATCACGATCGCGTTTTCCAGCGAGCCGCCGCGCGCCAGGCCCATGCCGCGCAGGCTTTCCACGTCCTGCATGAAGCCGAACGTGCGGGCACGCGCCACGTCGTGCACGTACGAGACCTTGCCGAAGTCGACGACGGCGCGCTGCGTCGTGCCGTCCACGGCCGGGTGGTTGAATTCGATGAAGAAGTCGAGCTTGAAGCCGTCGTACGGGCTCAAGCGCGCCCATTTTTCGTTGGCGCCGCTGCCCTGGCGGACTTCCACGGGGGCCAACACGCGGATGAATTTCTTGGGCGCGGCCTGCTCCTGCACGCCCGCCTGCTGCAGCAGGAACACGAACGACGACGCGGAACCGTCCATGATCGGAATCTCTTCGGCCGTGACGTCGACATACAGATTGTCGATGCCGAGACCGGCGCAGGCCGACATCAGGTGCTCGACGGTCGAGACGCGCGCATTGCCCTGCGTGAGCACCGACGCCATGCGCGTGTCGCCCACGATGTCGGCATTCGACGGGAACTCGACGATGGGGTCGAGGTCGACGCGGCGGAACACGATGCCCGTATCGGCGGCGGCCGGACGCAGGGTCAGCTCGACCTTGGTGCCGGAGTGCAGGCCGACACCTGTCGTGCGCACCAGTTGTTTGATGGTTCGTTGTTTGAGCATCGTTCGATTATATCGTAGGGCTTCCGGCAACGCCGGGAGGGGCCGGCCTCCAGGTGGCAGGAACACCACGTTTTCACGGATGCTCGGCCTCCGCGTGCACGGTTTCGTGGCGGATCAGGTACAGGCCACTGCCAATGATGATGGCGGCACCCAGCAAAGTATATTCATCTGGCAAGGTTTTCCACATGAGCCAGTCGATGGCCACGCCCCACGCCAGCGCCGTGTACTCGAACGGTGCCACGACCGACGCCTCGCCATGGCTGAACGCTTCCGTCAGCGCCAGCTGGCCGAAGAAACCGCTGACGGCCAGCGACAAGATCAACAGCCAGTGCTCGGCCTGCACGGGCACCCACGCGGGCGCGGCCAGCGGCGTCGCGCCGAGGGCCATCAAGACCATCAGCCAGAACATCATGTGCTCGCCCCGGTCCGTACGCGCCAGCACGCGGCCGGCGACGGCCGACACGGCATAGCACACGGCCGCGGCCAGCACGGCGAGTCCGCCCAGGGTGAAGAAGCCGGCGCCGGTCGGCCGCAGCACGACGAGCACGCCGGCCATGCCGACGCCGATCGCGATCCAGCGCGCACCGTTCACGCGCTCGCCCAGCACGAACACGGACAGCGCCGTGATCAGGATCGGACCGACGAAGAAGATCGAATACGCCTCGGCCAGCGACAGCGTCTTGAGGCCGTACGTGAACAGCGACAGCATCGCGATGCCGATGGCCCCGCGCAGCAGGTGCAGCGGCCAGCGGATGCGCAGCAGCGAACGCTGGCCGCCGCGCCAGAACAGATACGCGCCGACGAGCGGCAGCGCGGACAGCGCGCGGATCGCCGCCACCTGCATCGCCGGGAAATGCGCGGACAGGAGCTTCATCGTCATGTCCATGATCGAGAACATGGCGACGCAGACCAGCATCGCGCGGATGCTGCGCATATTCCCGGCGAGCCGGCTCACAGCCGCTTCTCCATGAACAGCGACAGCGGGTCTTCCTGGTAATCGCCGAACGGCGCGCGGCGCTCGAAACCGGCGCGCTCGTACAGGCCGATCGCCTCCGGCTGGTGGATGCCGGTTTCCAGCCGCAGCACGGACAGGCCCGACATCCGCGCGAACATCACGAGATGCTCGAGCAGCTTGCGGCCCGTGCCCAGGCCGCGTTTGCGCTCGTCGACGAACATCCGTTTCACCTCGCCGTACGTCTGCCGGTTGACGAGGGCCGCGCAACCGACCGCCGCGCCGTCGACGTCGCGCGCGACGAGGAACAGCACGTCGCCCTGCATGAGCGACGCCACATCCAACAGGTGATTGCTCTCGGCCGGGTACAACGCGGCGCAGTACGCGTCGAGGCGCGCGAGCATGTCGCGCACCTCGGGCTGGTCCGGCGTCTCGGTGTTGATGATCAAGGAGCGATCAGCCCAGTTGCTTCAGCAGCGTCTCGGCCGACGACACGTCGAAGCCGCCGTTCTCGATGTTCAGCTGCTTGACGACGCCGTCCTGCACGAGCATCGAGTAACGCTTGGAACGCACACCGAAGCCCTTGGCGACGAGGTCGAATTCCAGGCCCAGTGCCTTGGTGAAGGTGGCGCTGCCGTCGGCCATCATGCGCACGATGCCGGTAGCCTTCTGGTCGCGGCCCCACGCGCCCATCACGAACGCGTCGTTGACGGAGATGCACCAGATCTCGTCGACACCCTTGGCTTTCAGCTGGTCGGCCAGCTGGATGTAGCCGGGCAGGTGCTGGGCCGAGCACGTCGGGGTGAACGCGCCCGGCAGGCCGAAGATGGCGATGGTCCTACCTTTGACGAGGTCGGACACGTTGAACGTGTTCGGACCGAGCGCGCAACCTTCGGTTTCGACGTCGATGAATTCTTGCAGAGAGCCTTCCGGCAGGCGGTCGCCGATCTGGATGGTCATGGTGGTATTCCTTTCAAAGTTTCAGAACCCGCAAGTATGCCTGATCCAGCCCGAACCGGGGTCAGAGCCCTTATTTTGGCAACTGCCCACGATCCATTTCCAAAAATCGGGCTCTGACCCCGGTTCTAAAAACGAAAGGCCAGGCTGCTTGGAACAGCCTGGCCCCGCATCATGGAGCGCCGGTGGTCAGCCGGCTTGGGAGTCTGCGTTTAGTCGGCTTGCTTGCGCAGGAACGCCGGGATGTCGTAGGTTTCGACGCCGTTGTTCTGCATCGCGCGCACCTGCTCGGAGGCCTGCTCGCGGCGCCACACGGCCGGCTGCTTCATGCCGTCCATCGCGCCGGCGCCGGTCGCCGAACCCATCGTCACGCCGGCCGTCACGCCCGGCGTGCCCGACATCATCGGCGCGCCGTACGTGCCGGTGCGCAGAACCTGCTGCGGCTGCACCAACGAGATGCTGGCCTTGTTCTTGCCCAGGCCCGTCGCGACGACGGTCACGCGCAGTTCGTCGCCCATCTCGTCGTCGTAGGCGATGCCTTGTGCGATCGCGGCGTCCGGTGCCGCGAAGGCGCGCACGGCGGCCATGACTTCCTTGATCTCCTTACCTTTCAGGCCGCGCGACGCGGTGACGTTCACCAGCACGCCCTTCGCGCCCGACAGGTCGATGCCGTCCAGCAGCGGCGACGCGACGGCCTGTTCGGCGGCGATGCGCGCGCGGTCCACGCCCGACGCGGTCGCGGTGCCCATCATGGCCTTGCCCTGCTCGCTCATGATGGTCTTCACGTCGTTGAAGTCGACGTTGATGTGGCCCGGGACGTTGATGATCTCGGCGATACCGGCGACGGCGTTGTTCAGCACGTCGTCCGCATGCTTCATCCAGTCCAGCATCGATTCGTCTTCGTAGATGTCTTCCAGCTTTTCGTTCAGGATGACGATCAGCGAGTCGACGTGCTTGGTCAGTTCGTTCAAACCGTTTTCGGCGACGTCCATGCACTTCTGGCCTTCGTACGAGAACGGCTTCGAGACGACGGCCACGGTCAGCGCGCCCAGGCTCTTGGCGACTTCCGCGACGATCGGCGCGGCGCCCGTGCCCGTGCCGCCGCCCATGCCGGCGGCGATGAAGACCATGTGCGCGCCGCGCAGCGCGTCTTCGATGCGCATGCGCGATTGCTCGGCCAGCTGGCGGCCGATTTCCGGACGCATGCCGGCGCCCAGGCCGGACTCGCCGATCTGGATGATGTTGTGGGCGCTGGATGCGGCCAGCGCCTGGGCGTCCGTGTTGGCGGCGATGAACTCGACGCCCGCGACACCCTTGTTGATCATATGCTGAACCGCATTGCCACCCGCGCCGCCAACGCCGACGACCTTGATGACCGTGCCCAATGCTGCGTTATCGACCATATCGAACTCCATGATGAACTCCTAATCTCGATGAGCCGTTTCCAAGCCCGAATCCTCGCAGACGACGCCAGGACTCGAGATTGGAAACGCGCCACTATTTTAAAAATGTTTCGTGTCCGTTACCAAGCAAAACCGTTACTAGCTGTTACCTCAACACCGAAAAACCCGCTACGCGTTGCGTTTACGTTGTTAATATCCTGGCCCACGCGCGCTGCGGTCCTTCGTCGCCTCAGAAATTCCCGAGGAACCACTCTTTCATTCGCTGCCACACCGCCTTCACCGAACCATCCTGACGCGTGACGATGTGACCACGCAGGTACTGCTTTTTCGCTTCCAGCAGCAGACCGAGGACCGTCGCGTAGCGCGGGCTGCGCACGACGTCCGCCAGTTGGCCGCGGTATTCCGGCGTGCCGAGGCGCGCCGGCTTCAAGAAAATGTCTTCCGCCATCTCGATCATGCCCGGCATGATCGACGAGCCGCCGGTCAGCACGATGCCCGACGAGAGCACGCCCTCGTAGCCGGACTCGCGCACGACCTGGTGCACCATCGCGAACAGTTCTTCCACGCGCGGCTCGATCACGGCGGCCAGCGCCTGGCGCGACAGCGAACGCGGACCGCGGTCGCCGAGGCCCGGCACTTCCAGTGTCTCGCCCGGATCGGCCAGCACCTGCTTGGCCACGCCGTAGCGGATCTTGATCTCTTCCGCTTCTCCCGTCGGCGTGCGCAGCGCCATCGCGATGTCGCTCGTGATCTGGTCGCCGGCGATGGGGATCACGGCCGTGTGGCGGATCGCGCCGTCGGAAAAGACCGCGATGTCGGTGGTGCCGCCGCCGATGTCGATCAGGACGACGCCCAGTTCCTTCTCGTCGTTCGTCAGCACCGAATCGGCCGACGCCATCGGCTGCAGAATCAGGTCCGAGACCTCGAGGCCGCAGCGGCGCACGCACTTTACAATATTCTGGACCGCGGACACCGCACCGGTGACGATGTGCACGCGCACCTCGAGGCGGATGCCGCTCATGCCGATCGGCTCGCGCACGTCTTCCTGGTTGTCGACGATGAATTCCTGCGGCACCGTGTGCAGCAGCTGCTGGTCGGTCGGGATGTTCACGGCCTTCGCCGTCTCGATCACGCGCGCCACGTCCGTGGCCGTCACTTCCTTGTCCTTGATGGCGACCATCCCGCTCGAATTGAACGAACGGATATGGCTGCCGGCGATCCCCGCATACACGTTGCGGATCTTGCAGTCGGCCATCAGCTCGGCTTCCTCGAGCGCGCGCTGGATGGATTCGACGGTCGCTTCGATGTTGACGACAACGCCCTTCTTCAAACCCTTGGACTCGTGCTGGCCGAGTCCGATCACCTCATGGCGCCCATCGGCCATCACTTCGGCCACCACCGCCACCACCTTCGAGGTGCCGATGTCCAGGCCGACGATCAGGTTCTTCGCGTCTTTTGTCATGTTTGCTGTCGCCTGCTTAAATTAGATCTGCTTTGTTGTTTTGGTATTCGATTTCTTCTTCACCGCCGCCTTCACAGGCTTGGTCGCATCCGCCGGAATGCTCAAGGCCGCCGAGGACAACGCCAGACCGTTCGGATAGCGCATGTCGATCGTATCGATGCGCCCTTCCTGCAATCTAGCCACCAGCTGGGGGTAAATGCTCACCAGCCGCTGCACGCGCGAGTGCATCGTGTCCTTGTCCTTCTCGCGTCCCAGCTCCACGCTCATCCCGTTATTCAGCTTGACCGTCCAGGCGTAACGGTTCGACAGGCTGATCGACTCCGGCACCAAGCGGATCGGCGCGAACCAGCCGCGCAGTTCCGCGAAGCGCGCCAGCACTTCCTTTTCGCTGCCGGGCGGACCGCCGAACGCAGGCAGTTCGTGGTCCTCGTCGGCCTCGGCCAGGTTGGCCGTGAACACTTCGCCCTTCACCGACAGCAGCCGGCCATCCTCGCCCCAGGTGCCGAGCGCCTCGTGCTCTTCCACCTGCACGATCAGCTGGTTCGGCCACTCGCGGCGCACGCTGGCCTTGCGCACCCACGGCACGGACTCGAAGGTGGTGCGCACCTGTTCGAGGTCGGTCGTGAAGAAATTACCGTTGATCTTGCCGAGCACCCCGTTACGCACCGTCAGCTCGTTCACGTGCTGCAGGTCCAGCCCGTACATGCTCTCGACACGCACCGCGCGCAAGGTGAACATCGGGCGCTGCGACAGCCACCACAATCCCGACGCCACGCAGGCGAGCACCACCAGCGCGGTGAGCGCGCTGGCGGTTGCGTTCAGAGCTCGCACGTCATGCCACATCTTTGCTTCCTTATGCCTTCTTCACTTGGCCAGCTTTCAGGCTGGCGGAGCGCAGGATATCCACGCACAGATCTTCGTAACTCGTGCCCTCTGCGCGCGCCGCCATCGGCACGAGCGAGTGCGTCGTCATGCCGGGCGACGTGTTCACCTCCAGCAGGAACGGCTGGTTGTCCGACTCGCGCAGCAGCACGTCGATGCGGCTCCAGCCCTCGCAGCCGAGCGCGCGGTACGCGTTCACCACGTGGGCCTGGATCGCGGCCGTCGTCGCCGCGTCGAGCGGTGCCGGGCAGTGATATTTCGTGTCGTCCGTGAAGTACTTGTTCTGGTAGTCGTAATTGCCTTCCGGCGCGACGATCTCCACGATCGGCAGCGCGCGCGCGGTCGGGCCGGAGCCCAGCACCGGCACGGAGAATTCGCGGCCCTGGATGAACTGCTCGACCAGCACCGCCTTGTCGTACTGGCGCGCCAGGTCGACGGCGGCCTGCAGGTCTTCCGCCCGGGTCACCTTGGTGATGCCGATGGTGGAACCTTCCAGCGGCGGCTTGACGATCAGCGGCAGGCCCAGCGCCGCGACGATGCCGTCCGTGTCGACGTCCGCATCGGCGCCGATGGTGAGGTATTTCGGCGTCGGCACGCCGGCCGCCAGCCACACGATCTTGGTCGTGATCTTGTCCATACCGACGGAGGACGCCATCACGCCGCTGCCCGTGTACGGAATGCCCAGCAGTTCCAGCGCGCCCTGCAGCGTGCCATCCTCACCGTAGCGGCCGTGCAGCGCGATGAACACGCGGTCGAATTTTTCTGCCGCCAGTTCGGCCAGCGAGCGCTCGGCCGGGTCGAACGCGTGGGCGTCGATCCCTTTCGATTTCAACGCCTGCAGCACGCCGCTGCCGGAAATCAGCGAAATCTCGCGCTCGGCGGACCGGCCGCCGAACAGAACGCCCACTTTACCGAGCGCCTTGGCTTCGGTGTCAGTCATACTCACGATGCTACCTTTTGATTCGAAGTCAGTTGATGGGGGACGCCGCCGATGGAGCCGGCGCCCATGGTGAGCACGACGTCGCCGTCGCGCGCCACCTTCAGGATCGTCGCCGGCATGTCGGCGATCGCTTCCACAAAAATCGGTTCGATCTGGCCGCCCGCGCGCAGCGCACGCGCGAGCGCGCGGCCGTCCGCCGCCACGATCGGAGATTCGCCGGCCGCATACACTTCCGCCAGCAGCAGCACGTCCGGCGCGCTCAGCACCTTGACGAAGTCCTCGAACAGGTCGCGGGTGCGCGTGTAGCGGTGCGGCTGGAACGCCAGCACGAGGCGGCGGCCCGGATACGCGGCGCGCGCGGCGGCCAGCGTCACCTGGGCTTCCACCGGGTGGTGGCCGTAGTCGTCGACCAGGGTGAAGCTGCCGCCCTGCGGCAGTGCGATCTCGCCGTAGCGCGTGAAGCGCCGGCCCACGCCGTTGAATTCGCGCAGGCCCTGCGCCGTCGCCTCGTCCGCCACGCCGATCTCGCGCGCGATGGCGATCGCCGAGCACGCGTTCAGCACGTTGTGCATGCCCGGCTGGTTCAGCACGAAGTCCGTGTCCGGATAGCCCTGCTGGCGCACGGTGAAGTGCATCTGGATGCCCTCGGCGCGCGCGTTCAGGGCGCGCACTTCGGCGTCCTCGGAAAAGCCGTAGGTGGTGACCGGCTTGGTCACCTGCGGCAGGATGGCGCGCACGTTCGCATCGTCGATGCACATCATCGCGCGGCCGTAGAACGGCAGGCGGTGCGTGAAGTTGACGAACGCGCCCTTCAGTTTTTCGAAGTCGTGTTCGTACGTCTCCATGTGGTCGGCGTCGATGTTGGTGATCACCTCGATCATCGGCGACAGGTTCAGGAACGACGCATCCGACTCGTCCGCCTCGGCCACGATGTATTCGCCGCTGCCCAGCTTGGCGTTGGCGCCGGCGCTGTTCAGGCGTCCGCCGATCACGAACGTCGGATCGAGCCCGCCCTGCGCGAGCACGGAGGCAACGAGGCTCGTCGTCGTCGTCTTGCCGTGCGTGCCGGCGATGGCGATGCCGCGCTTCAGGCGCATCAACTCACCCAGCATGATGGCGCGCGGGACGATGGGCACCTTGGCGGCGCGCGCGGCGACGACTTCGGGATTCGCTTCGTTGACGGCGGTCGAGGTCACGACGGCATCGGCGCCGCGGATGTTGTCCGCGGCGTGGCCGATGCGCACATCCGCGCCCAGTTCCTTCAGGCGCTGGCTGGCCGCGTTCGACGCGAGGTCCGAGCCCGACACCTTATAGCCGAGGTTCAGCAGCACTTCCGCGATGCCGCTCATGCCGCTGCCGCCGATGCCGACGAAGTGAATGTGTTTGATCTTGTGTTTCATTGTCCGCCGTTCGCCAGTTCTTCAAGTACGCGCGCGATCGCCGCATTGGCATCGCGCCGTCCCACCGCTTGCGCCGCCTCGGCCATCGCCAGGCAGTCGTCGCGCGTGGTGGTTTGCAGCAGCTTCGCCAGCCGCTCCGGATTCAATTCGCCCTGCGGCAGGTGCACGGCCGCCTTCTGCCCCGCCATCCAGATCGCGTTGTCGCGCTGGTGGCTCGTCGTGCTGGCGACGAACGGCACGAGCACGCTCGCAACGCCGGCCGCCGTCAGTTCCGAGATCGTGATCGCGCCCGCGCGGCAGATCACGAGGTCCGCGTTCGCGTATTCCGCCGCCATGTCGTCGATGAAGTCGACCACGTTCGCCTGCACTCCCGCCTGCGCGTACGCGGCGCGCAGCGCATCGATATTCTTCTTGCCCGACTGGTGCGTGACCGTCGGACGCAGGCCTGCCGGGATCAGCGCCAGCGCGGCCGGCACGCTGTCGTTCAGCACCTTCGCACCCAGGCTGCCGCCCACGACGAGCAGATTCAGAGGGCCGCTGCGGCCGGCGAAGCGGTGGCCGGGCGACGGCATCTCCAGGATTTCCTTGCGCACCGGGTTGCCCGTGACGACTGCCTTGCCTGCCGCCTTGCCGAAATCGGCCGGGAAGCCGAACAGCACGCGCTGCGCGATCGGGGTCAAGGTCTTGTTCGACAGGAGCAGCGCCGCATCCGCGTTGACGAGCGCCAGCGGCACGCCACGCGCACGGGCCATCATCCCGCCCGGCACCGTCACGTAGCCGCCCATGCCCAGCACGACGTCGGGCTTGCGCAGTGCCAGGTACTTGCGGCAGGAGGCGAAGCTGGCGACGAGCTTGAACGCGCCGGACACGGTGTGCGCCAGCCCCTTGCCGCGCATGCCGGCGAAGTCGATCAAGTCCATCGGGATGCCGTGCTTCGGCACGATGTCCTTCTCCATGCCGTGCATGGTGCCGAGCCACGACACGTCCCAGCCGCGCTCGCGCATCGATTGCGCGATGGCGATGCCGGGGAAGATGTGGCCGCCGGTGCCGGCCGCCATGATCATCAGTTTCTTCGTCACTGCCGGCCTCCCCGCATGCGGACGCGGTTTTCGTAATCGATGCGCAGCAGGATAGCGAGGCCCACGCAGTTGAACAGCACGCCGGAACCGCCGTAGCTCATCAGCGGCAACGTCAGGCCCTTGGTGGGCAGCAGGCCCAGGTTCACGCCCATGTTGATGAACACCTGCACGCCGATCCAGATGCCGATGCCTTTCGCGGCGAGGCCGGCGAAGTGCTGTTCCAATGCGATGGCCTGGCGGCCGATGTCGAAGGCGCGCTTGACGAGCCAGTAGAACAGGCCGATCACGACGAGCACGCCGGCCAGGCCCAGCTCTTCGCCGATGACGGCCATGATGAAATCGGTGTGCGCTTCCGGCAGGTAGTGCAGCTTCTCGATGCTGCCGCCCAGGCCCACGCCGAAGATCTCGCCGCGGCCGAACGCGATCAGCGAGTGCGTCAGCTGGTACGCCTTGTCCAGCGCATTGCCCTCTTCCCACGGGTTCATGTACGCGAACATGCGCGCGCGGCGGAACGGCGACAGCGCGATGATGGTCGAGAACACGAGTACGAGAACGGCGCCGATGCCGCCGAACCAGATCATGTTGAAGCCGCCCAGGAACAGGATGCCCATCGAGATGCAGACGACGACACCGAACGCGCCGAGGTCGGGTTCCAGCATCAGCAGGGCACCGACCAGGCCCATCGCGGCGGCCATCGGCATGAAGCCCTTCGTCAGCTTGTGCATGAACTGCTGCTTGCGCACCGTGAAGTCGGCCGCGTACAGCACGGACACCACCTTCATGATCTCGGACGGCTGCAGGTTGAAGATCTTCAGCGACAGCCAGCGGCGCGCACCGTTGACGGACGTGCCCACGCCCGGCACCAGCACGAGCGCCAGCAGCACGAGCGTGGCGACGAACATCAGCGGCGCGAACCGCTGCCACGTCGCGACGGAAATGCGGAACACGAACAGGCCGGCCACCATCGAGATCGAGATGAACATGGCCTGGCGCACCAGGAAGTAGTTGTTCTTGCCGGCCAGGTAGGCGAACTTGGGCGAATCCGGCAGCGCGATGGACGCCGAGTACACCATCACCATCCCGAACAGCATCATCAGGATCACGACCCAGACGAGCGGTTGGTCGTACTCCATCATGCGCGACGGCCGTGCGCGCGTCGCGATCGTCGCGTCGCCCGATGAACCGCCGAACTTGAAGGGAATCTGGAACGCCATCAGAGCTCCTGTCCCTTCTCGAGCGCGATGTCGCGCACCGCGTCGACGAAGACCTGGGCGCGGTGCGCGTAGTTCGTGAACATGTCGAGGCTCGCGCACGCGGGCGACAGCAGCACGACGTCACCGGATTTGGCGAGACCGCTGGCGCGGCGCACGGCTTCAGGCAGGCCGGGCAGGTCGAAGCACGGCACGCCGGAGGGTTCGAGCGCGGCACGGATGGCGGGACCGTCGCGGCCGATCAGCAGCACGGCGCGCACGTAGCGCGAGCACGGGCCCGCGAGCGGACTGAAATCCTGGCCTTTGCCGTCGCCGCCGGCGATCAGGAGAATCTGGCGGTCCGTCTCGCCGAACGTTTTACCGAGACCTTCCAGCGCGGCGACGGTGGCGCCGACGTTGGTGCCCTTCGAGTCGTCGTAGTACTCGACGTTGTCGATGCTGGTGATGAGTTCCACGCGGTGCGGCTCGCCCTGGTAGTCGCGCAGGCCGTGCAGCAGCGGCGCGAGCGGCAGGCCCACGGCGCGGCACAGCGCCAGCGCGGCCAGCGCGTTGGAGGCATTGTGCAGGCCGCGGATGCGCAGCGCGTCGGCCGGCATCAGGCGGTTGATCGTGATCTCGACCGGCTCCGCGACTTCGTTCTTCTTTTTCTTTTTCTCGGGTTCTTCGGCCGGATTCGCATTCGCCAGCCACAGCACGCCCCGTTCGTTCACGAGGCCGAAGCTGCCCGGCGCATCCGGCTCGCCGGTGCCGAACGTGGTGACGGTGGCGCCCGGCGCCGTCATGCCCATCACGACGGCGTCGTCGCGGTTCAGCACACGCACCGTGCCGCCGCCGAAGATGCGGGCCTTGTCCGCGGCATAGGCGGCCATGCTGCTGTGCCAGTCGAGGTGGTCCTGCGTGATGTTCAGGACAGTGGCCGCGTCCGGATTCAGGCTGTACGTCGTGTGCAGCTGGAAGCTGGAGAGTTCCAGCACCCACGCCTGCGGCAGCTCGTCGGCGTTGATCACTTCGCGCAGCACGTCCAGCGCCGCGGGGCTGATATTGCCGGCGACCTTCGTCGTGAGGCCGGCGCGGCGGCACAGCAGGCCGGTGAGGCTCGTGACCGTCGTCTTGCCGTTCGTGCCCGTGATGGCGATGACTTTGGGGGCGTAGCCCTGCTGCGCCTTGAGCGCGGCCAGGGCCTGCGCGAACAGCTCGATCTCGCCCCACAGCGGCACGTGGCGCTCGGCAGCTGCCGGTGCGATCTCCGCCAGTTCGCGGTTCGGCGCGAGGCCGGGGCTGACGGCGACGAAGTCGACACCGTCCAGCAGGCCGGCGCCGAACGGGCCGGCGACGAAGTCCGCATCCGGCACCTTTGCGCGCAATGCAGCCAGGCGCGCAGCGGGTTGGCTCGATTCGGCGCGGGTGTCGGCCACGCGCACGCGGGCGCCGCACCGTGCGAGCCACAGCGCCATCGCCAGGCCCGATTCGCCGAGCCCCAGTACCAGTGCGGTTTTGCCGTCGTAGTTCATATCAGCGCAGTTTGAGGGTAGAGATGCCGATCAACACCAGGATCATCGTCACGATCCAGAAACGCACGACGACCTTGGTCTCTTTCCAGCCCTTCTGTTCGAAATGGTGGTGCAGCGGCGCCATCAGGAACACGCGCCGTCCCTGGCCGTACTTCTTCTTCGTGTACTTGAACCAGCTGACCTGGATGATCACGGACAGCGTCTCGGCGACGAACACGCCGCCCATGATGAACAGGACGATCTCCTGGCGCACGATGACGGCGATGGTGCCGAGCGCGCCGCCCAGCGCCAGCGCGCCCACGTCGCCCATGAACATCTGCGCGGGGTGCGCGTTATACCAGAGGAAGGCCAGGCCCGCGCCGGCCATCGCGCCGCAGAAGATCAAGAGTTCGCCGGCGCCCGGGATGTGCGGGATGAACAGGTATCTCGAATACGTCGCGTTACCGGTCAGGTAGGCGAACAGGCCCAGCGCGCCGCCCACCATCACGGTCGGCATGATGGCGAGGCCGTCCAGGCCATCGGTGAAGTTGACGGCGTTCGACGCGCCCACGATCACGCAATACGTCAATGCGATGAAGCCCCACACGCCCAGCGGATAGCTGATGGTCTTGAAGAACGGGACGATCAGGTCGGCCTTCGGCGGCAGGTCCATCGAGAAGCCAGACTGCACCCACGCGAAGAACAGCTGCCACACTTCCCACGGCGTCGCGGCGGACACGGAGAACGCGAGGTACAGCGAGGAGGTGATGCCGATCAGCGACATCCAGAAGTATTTTTCACCCGAGCGCATGCCCTCGGGGTCCTTGTAGACGACCTTGCGGTAGTCGTCGACCCAGCCGATGGCGCCGAAGCCGAGCGTCACGACGAGCACGGGCCAGATCAGGCGGTTCGACAGGTCGCACCACAGCAGGGTCGACACGCCGATGGCGATCAGCACGAGCACGCCGCCCATGGTCGGGGTGCCGTGCTTGGACAGGTGGGTCTGCGGACCGTACGTGCGCACGGCCTGGCCGACCTTCATCGCGGTGAGCTTGCGGATCACGGCCGGGCCGCACAGCATGCCGATGCTGATGGCGGTGATGGTCGCGAACACGGCACGGAACGTGATGTAGTTAAAAACGCGCAGCGGACCGACGTAGTCCTGAAAATATTGTGCGAGCCAAAGCAGCATAAGTCTAGTGGGCTTCCTTGCCAGTGTTGGTTGATGCGGTCAGGTGTTGGACCACGCGTTCCATCTTCATGAAGCGCGAGCCCTTCACCAACACAGTTGCGTCAGATTTGCTGCCCAGTTTTTGATCCAGTGCTGCCAATAATTCGTCGAACTGCTCGTGGTGTTGCGCTCCCGATCCGACCATGTGGCGAGCCAGATCGCCGGTCGCGAGCACGGTGTCGATGCCGCGACTTGCGGCATACGCACCGATTTCCTGGTGAAACTCAGGTCCCTGCGTGCCAACCTCGCCCATGTCACCGAGCACGAGGATGCGCGGCGACGGATATTGCGCGAGCACGTCGATGGCGGCGCGCACGGAATCGGGGTTGGCGTTGTAGCTGTCGTCGATGACGGTGGCGCCGCTCAAAGCCTGCTTGCGCTGCAGGCGGCCGCTGACGGGCGCGAAGGCTTCCAGGCCGCGCACGATGGCGTCGGCGGGGATGCCCGCCGCGAGTGCGCAGGCGGTGGCGGCCAGCGCGTTGCGGACGTTGTGGACGCCGGCGGCGGCGAGATTGACCGTGAAACGTTCGACACCGGCGACGACCGCGAGTTCGCTGCCGAAGTCGGTCGTCGTGTATGCCGCACGCACGTCGCACGCGTCGCTCAGGCCGAAAGTGATGACCTTGTGTGCTCCGGCCAGTTCGCGCCACAGGTCCGTGTACTCGTCATCGCCCGGGAACACGGCCACGCCATCCGGCGGCAGCGCCTGCAGCACGGCGCCGTTCTCGCGCGCCACCGCTTCCACGGTGTGCATGAATTCCTGGTGCTCGCGCTGGGCGTTGTTGACGAGGGCGACG